>NZ_CP011390.1:326428-652857 GCF_001644645.1 Flavisolibacter tropicus
TCCAATTATGGGTGTATTATTCTGCCTGTATTTGATGGTAGAGATTCCTGCTAACAGCTGGTTTGTATTCTTTGCCTGGATGGCGTTAGGTCTTTTCATCTATTTCCTGTACGGATTTAGAAATAGCAAGCTGGCAGACGTAAAAGCCTGAAATGACTCACTTCATTAAATAAAAAAGGACTGTTTTGAGGACAGTCCTTTTTTATTTTCTACTACTCAAGACAATAAACCAGCTTAACTAAACTGGAAGTTGAGCACATACGTATGGTAGCCAAAAGGTAAAATGGCAGTGTAGATGCGCAATCTATACAATAGAAAATACATTTTAATACATATGTAAAGCCACTGTGACAGTGGCTTTTTTAATTTGGTAGATAGAAGCTGAACTCTAGCTTTTTATTATATTTTTCTAATTCTAACTGTCATGAAACCAATCCTATTTTATTTCCTTGCTGTTTTTTGCTTACTAACTGGATGCAAAAAAGAGAATGCAATAGAGAGTTTTTATATTAAACATAAGGTTGATGGAGTCGTAAAAGAGTACAAAATTGCCATTGTAGCCAGTAAGAACAAAATTGGTAATGAGTACTATTTTGTTTTAAGTGGCCGCAGAACATTAAACACAAATCAAACAATAATTGTTGACTTTGCAGATGGATCTCCAATAGTCGAGAGAACATATCAACAGAATGACAATTTTGAGTATCATATAGCTTATGGGGATGAAAATAATAACCTTTATACCACTCAAAGAGTTACTAACCCGCAGGTAAATGTTACAATTACCAAGCTATCGGGCTCTACAGTTAGAGGAAGTTTTAGTGGCCGCGTTTATGACGATTTCACTAATAAGTATGTAACTATTACGGAAGGAGAATTTTATGCCGAGCTTCAATAGCACCTTCATGGTGGTGATATTATAATTATCTAACCTGATTACTTGTTCGTAATTTTGCTAGCTTCTTTTATTTCAATGAACTTGTCATTGAAATAAAAGAAGCTATTTTACTGTATACACATTTGCAATATGAAGTTTCAGATAGGTGATAAAGTACTGGTGTTACACTCTAATGAAGAAGGAGAGGTAATTGACATTATTAATGAAAAGATGGTAATGGTAGAAGTTAGGGGCGTACGTTTCCCGGCTTATATTGACCAGCTTGACTTTCCTTATTTTAAGCGATTTACGGAAAAGAAACTGTTTCCTCAGAAAAAGGAAAAGCGCTATGTTGAAGATGTACGTAAAGAGAAAACCCTTCCCAGGGAAAAAGTGGTGGATGGTGTTTGGATTTCCTTTCTGCCCAAGTTTGAAACCGACGAGTTTGGCGATGATGTAGTAGAAACATTAAAAATTTACCTGATCAATCGGACAGAGCAGTCCTACCACTTTATTTACCGTCTGCAATTTTTTGGTAAGACTGATTTTGAGCTTAAGAACGAAGTGTTACCGTTTACTGATTTCTACGTGCATGATATTCCTTTTTCGGATATGAACGATAGTCCAACCTTTGCTTTCGAGTTTTCATTACCCATTCCAGAAAAGTTGAAAGCGGAATATTATGAAACAACATTGCGTTTGAAGCCCAAGCAATTGTTTGATAAAATAGCTGAAATACAGCAAAAAGGTGAGGCCACCTTTGCTTATCGCCTATTTGAAAACTATCCCAACAGACAACAAGAAGAGAAGTTGGACCTGGGCAAGCTTTCCGCCAAGGGTATGAAAGTGTATGACGCGAAGGATGTGCGTAAACATTTGCCTCCAGCACGTTCTGTAGTAGATCTTCATATTGAAAAACTAACAGACAACTGGGAGCGAATGTCTAATATGGAAATATTGGATATTCAGCTCCGTGAGTTTGAAAAATGGTACGAGTTGGCTGTTGCCCATCGCCAGCCTAGTCTGATTATTATCCATGGCGTAGGAAAAGGTGTTTTACGCAATGAGATCCATGATATTTTGCGAATGAAAAGAGAAGTAAAGTCTTTTGTGAATCAATATCATTCTTCCTTCGGTTACGGTGCTACTGAGATCTTTTTTCAATATTAGTCAAAAGGAAGTGCAACAGTTTTGGTTAGGCCAGTGTCAATGGGACAAATGAAGAATATGAGACTGGTTACGCTGTTTTTTGCATTGCTGTTAGTGGTTTTGACTGGTTGCGATAAATTGGAAAAGAATAAAGAATTTGCTGCTACCTATAAGGGAACTTTTGTTAGAACAGAAGGTACTACACTTAGTAATGAAATAGTAGCTAACGTAACCTTGAACTTTACTAAGAATACATTTAGCGGGTTGAGTGATAGACGTAATTATCCAGCCATTTGCTCTGGGAAATTTTCGATCAGTCAATCCAAACTGATGGTAACCAACAGTTGTTATTTTACGGCTGATTTTGATTGGGCTTTAGTATTCAATGGTGAATACAATTATGAGCTAAAAGGGAACCACTTAAAAATCTGGCGTTCTTATGGGAATGGATCTAAAGATGTTTATGAACTTACCAAAGTAGAGTAATCATAACAGACAAGGGGAAGAATCAAGCAATAATAAAATCACGTTAATCTGCCTCAAATCCACTCATCTGTAGTTAATTTTGCAATACTGCAAGCTGCACTATCGATTCCGTTTAAATCGGGATAGGAAAGTCCGGACAGCATAGAGCAACGTATCCAGCTAACGGCTGGACATCCTCCTTCAAACGGGGAGCGAGACAGTGCCACAGAAAATAACCGCTCTGCTTTGGCAGAGTAAGGGTGAAAATGTGGGGTAAGAGCCCACGGTTGCTAGTGGTAACGCTAGTGGCGGGTAAACCTTGCGTGCTGAAATGCCATGTATAGGATCGACAGAAGGCGGCTCGTCTTCGTTCCTGTTGAAAATCAGGACGCGATCCAGGGTAGGCAGATACAGGTAGTCAGTAATGACCATCGCAGATAAATGATAGTGGTTCCGCTTCTGGCGGGATACAGAATCCGGCTTATAGGCTTGCAGTTATTTTTGCTCTCCTAATTTCATTATCGCAGATTTGGGGAGTTTGGGGTTTGAAATTGGTTGGAGGCGGGTGGGTTTTGTGATTGCAGATTTTAGATTGGCGATTGCGGATTGAGGGGGAAAGCCGCTTGCTTTTAGTATCTTTAGGGTCTTCTTTTAAGGTGTTTTCTGCCTTTCTTATTACACTTTTCTTTACTACTTCTTATGAGTTTATAAGGGTGACCGGATGACGACATACGGGTCAAGGTACGGGTGAGGTAGGGCCAAGGATCGGCCGAGGTACGGGTGAGATACGGAGTAACCTAGTCTTCCATACGGAGTAACCATGAAGGGACAGAGGCGTAGCAATGAAGGAACGTAGGAGTAGCAGGCAAGGAAGTACCAAGGATTAATGGGATTTGGGGAAGGATTGACAGGATTAGAAAAAGTATGATTTTGATTTACTCCATAAAAAAGCACCCCTTAAGGAGTGCACTTAAATTATAAGAAAGTTTGAAGGGAGGAATGAGTGATATATTATTGCCTTTATTAATGCCTTTCACAATGGGGCTAAAAATAGAGATTGCCTATATAGCCGCCTAGTTCCATCATCCAGGCGATACCAAGATGCACCATTAAGCCGCCCCAGATGGTTCGTGTATGATACGTTACCACTCCTAAAATAAGTCCACCAAAAAAGGAGGAAATGCATTCGCCTAGCGGTTTTCCAAAGTGGATGGTGCAGTAAAACAAAGCCATAGGAAGGATGGCATCTTTTCCCACCCATTTGGCAAATGCTAATATTAAAAAACCACGGAAAAAGAGCTCGATGCCCACAAAGTCAGAGCCATAGGAGAGCTCAAATAGCAGTTTTTTCCAGCCTTCGGTTACATGTATATGATTGGCGATGTTTTTTATTTTGGGATACATGGCTAGAAAGTCGGGTTGTGTAGATGCAGCTGTAATCAGCGGTAGCATAATCATCAGCATAAGCAGGTAAGGCTTTGCTTTAAAGCCTTTTGTGGTAGTGCCATAAAATGGCTGCTCTTTATTAAAAACTGCCAGGTTATCCCTAAACAAATAAACATTACGGCAAGCTTAAATGGCCAGTAAATAACCTGATTCCAATATTCATTATCTGCTTTGTTGGAACTGATAGCGAAGTCGAGATTAGCGGCCATTTTCCAGGCAAAGAAAGCGGGTGCTATTAAAAGCAAAGCAACAAACTTTGAATTGAATTGGTGAGTAAAATGCTTAAAGCTATAGTACAATAGGTAAGGAAAAGAAAGTGCAAGTAGGAATATAAAATACCAACCTGAAACTGACAGGTAAAACGGTTGCTTGCTTAAATAGGGACTGATAGAAAAATGATAGTTGCAAAAGATCATTAAACTAATCAGGCTTACACTAACTGTAAATACCCCTTTATTTAATGATAACCAATACTCCCGCAGATAACCAAAAATAGACCTCATGAGACGTTAAAAAGAGGTGTAAAATAGCCAAACTCTGGGGTTTTATAGAAGCATTATATAGCTGTTTTTGGGTGCAGCATCTGGTTTGGTTAATTTAGCCACCAAATTTGGAATGTATGGCAGAAGACTTACTTATTATAAAAGGAACAAAAGTGGAACAATATGAGGCTTTAATTCCGCAAATAAAAGGTTTGTTGGAAGGCGAGCCGGATATGGTAGCCAATTTGGCCAATGTTGCAGCGGCTTTAAAAGAGCAGTTTGGCTGGTTTTGGGTTGGGTTTTATATGATCAAGCAAGATGAATTAGTATTGGGGCCATTTCAAGGGCCGGTAGCCTGTACGCGCATCAGAAAAGGCAAAGGTGTATGTGGCAGTAGCTGGGCGCAGGAAAAAACGTTGATCGTACCCGATGTAGAAAAATTTCCTGGGCATATTGCCTGTAGCAGCCTTTCTAAATCAGAGATAGTGGTTCCGCTATTTAATAATGGAGAAATTAAGGGAGTTTTGGATGTAGATAGTGAGGTACTAGACCAATTTGATGAAACGGATCAAAAGTATTTAGAAGCAATAGTGAAACTGATTCCATTAGATTAATATTGAAAGATCGGTTTAAATAAAAAAGCTCATCCATATAATTATATGGATGAGCTTTTTTATTTAATGCTCAAATTTATAATCTTCCCGTTCTGGGTTGAAGACGTCTAACAACTGACATTCAGTAATAGCTCTGCCGCCATGCAACACATGAGGTGGTATAACGGCAACGATCCCGGGTTCTAATAGACGTGTTTCACCATCAACAACTAATTCAAATTTACCTTCTAAAACATGCGCTACTTGCTCATGTAAGTGAGAGTGTATGGGCATTGTGGCGCCTGCTTCTACATGCCAATAAACAAAGCTCATCGTTCCCGTATGAATAGTTTGAGCTTTATATCCTTTTATTATTTCTTTTGTCGGTAAATTTTTTAAATTTATGAAAGGCATTGCTAATACAGTTTTATTAAGGGAAATTACGGCTTCCCTCTTTTTAGAGAGATAAATATTATTAAAGCACAGATCGGCATAAATTTTATTGCACATTTAGAAAAAGGTTTATGCAAGAACGGAAAGGAAATACAAGCGGTCGGCATGAGCATCCTTTGCCACGAGAAATCAGCAGGCGAGAGGCTGACGCTGCTGCAGCAGCGCACAAGCAGGCCGAGCATGATATGGAAGAAGATGCTGAATTAACATCCCATAGCCCTAATGATGACTTAGATGAAGAAGAAACAGCGCGTTTAGGTGAAGACAAAACGGATTTGATCTAATTTATTAACATCATCAAACTGAAACTATGTCTCGAGATAAAAAACCAACAGCCAGAGAAGAAAAAGCGCCCCATCCACCATCGAATAATAAACCGGTTGCTAATACCCGTAGGCCAGAATTCAGAGAGCATATTGAGCTTTTTAGGAATAATGGCAACACTTCTCATCGTATACGCTCAGAACGGCAGATATTGTGGGAGAACGATCTTTACGAACGCCAAAGTATATAATACGGTTATACGTAGTCGAAAAATAAAAAAGCCTTGTTCTGTATATATTAAACAAGGCTGAAACTTCTTTGAAAGAGAATGTTTATCAATTCGTTTTTAGTCGATCTATCAAATTGATATAACTCTGCATTGCCTCTTCTTTTGTTTTTCCTTTTAGTCCGTTCCAAGCTTCGTACTTAGCCTTGGCCACAAAATCAAATGGATTTGCTGGAGGATCTGTATTAACGTCTCCTTCTGTTCCCTGTTTATATAGTGAATACAATTGCAATAATGTTTCATTAGATGGCTTCTCGGTTAAGGCTTTGCTTTCCGCTATTGCGTTTTGAAATTGTTCGTGCAAATTCATGATCTCAAAGTTTGGGTGAATATATAAAATAAAACTACAGTTTGGTGATTACTCTATTGACTGAACGATAATGTAGTTAGGTGTCTAGCGGTGGCTCATATAAACTGTAACTGGTAAAAAATAAAAGTAGAGCAATAAAAATTGTGAGCGTTGCCCACCACGTATATTGTTCACTGTTAAAAAAGAAGACAGAGACGAAGCTGACGCCAAAAATAATTTTCACAAATTCATTTCGGTCAATAATTCCGCTATACTGAACTGTTGTAAAAAGTAGTAATGTGTGAACTAACGTAAAATAAACAGCGAGTATTTGCTGTATCCCTAGAAGGGGGTATCCTGCTAAAATAAGATAAAGCAGCTCTGGCAGGAGTAATACTATAAAAGTGATATAATACATTAAGAAAATTCGGATAGGTTGAATAGGTAAGTTTCTAAAGAACTGCAATGACAATTCTATAAACCTAACAAACTGAAATGCAAGCGCCGCATGCGTTATTATAATTAGCAGTAAGAATAATACAAGTGAGTCGTGATCATAACGATCACCATTCCAAACTAAGGCTATGTAAAAGGCAATAAGAGATATCAGTTTTAGTACAAGAAGTTGTTTCTTCTTTTTCTGAAATGATAATCGAAGTAATAGAAAATGAAAGTGTTTGGGTTTTGTTATTTTGAAAAAATTGAAAGCTAGAAGTGGTTTTTTATAAATCCACGTTTTGTTGATTAGATTACTATAGTAAATGCTGCTGATAGAACAAATGGAAAGTGCAAAGAGAATCAGTATACTTGCTTGCAGCAACTGGTTTTGATGCAAGGCAATTACAACCACTATTGTTATATAAGAAAGAATAGGAAAGAATAAGAATAACTCAATTAAACTGAGTAATGCAATCTGTTTTTTAAACGGTAATGCTTGAAACTGGTATAAAAAATTGCCCTCTTCTTTCGTAATACTATTGAAAATAAACTGTGTGCATTTATGATTATAACAGGTCCATAGAAATAGAACGCCTGCTAAAATGATATTTGAGGATAGAATTGACTGAATTAGTGAAAAATGATAAGTAACTAACGAGCCAGGGCTAACGGTACCAAAGAATAAGAAAAAGAAGAAAAGAAAAAAGCCGGCATTACTCCTGTAAAAAGGGATAGCCCAAATTTTAAGAAGCAAATTGAAGAGCTTCATTGTTTTATCAGCGATTTGTTTTCAATACGAAGCAATTGAGTCTGGAAAGGGGCTGTGTCCATAAAAGATTGATGTGAAGTAATCAAAAATGAGACACCCTGTTGATTATATGAATGGATCAGGGATAAGCAGGTATCTATGGCCTTAATATCTAAAGTAATCAAAGGCTCGTCCAGAAGTATCCACTTAGGTTGTCCCATAAATGCTAATATTAGAGAAAGTTTTTTGGTCATTCCGCTGGAGTATGTACCAATCTTTTGATGTACATACTGATCTACACCGAATGCTTTAATAAGTCGATTAGTGTCAATAGCATCAGCCTGATTTGTTTGCTGATAGAAATTGATGAGATCCGTGCCTGTAAGAAAATCAGGATAGATAGGTTCTGCATATGACCAATTCACCAATCTTCGATATTGCATGCGGTGTTTTCGAATATCAATATCATGCACCCGGATGCTGCCTGAAAACGGAATGAGTCCTGCAATGGTTTTTAGCAAGGTGGTTTTACCAGCGCCATTTTCACCTTGTAGCCAATAAACACCTTCTTTTAATGTAAAGTTGGGTATAGAAATTACTGGCGCAGTGCCATAGCTTTTCTCATAATGGTTTAAATGCAGCATAGTATTACTTATCTAAAATAGGCTTTCTTAAAAATTGAATTCCTAATAACCTCTTAAAAGGGATGAAAGTATCCTTTGTGATTTTAAATGGGTTTATGGCACCAGTTTTTCACTGATAAGTATTTAAAAAAAAGAAATGGGTATCAAAAACAATAATTCACAAAGCAGTAAGAAAGGACTTCTAACTATTATAATATGACAAAAGATGCTAGTCTAAGGCCTCAAACAGATAGCAGTACTGAACAAGCTCGACAGCTAGAAAGTGATGACGTAAATGAAGAAACCGCTCAGGGGCCTATAAGCTCACCGTCAGAAGATAACTGGGCTGAAAAATAAGATAGCTACTTAATTAGATGATGAGTCTTAAATCGGCAGAAAGTTTGAGTATCAATTAAGTACTTTAAAAGGAATGATTATGAAACTCAATAAAAAAAGTGCAAGCACCGCAACCCCGTCAGAATGAGCAGGATATAAGAGAGCAAGTAAAAGGAGGCCCAACTTATGAAGGTAAAAGGAAGCACGCAGAAAGAGATGGAGAGCGGGCGCGTCAAGATGAAGCAAAAGGTGCCAGCCATATAAAAGATAAGGGGCATAACCTGGCGGCTGCTGAAGGTAGAATCAACCGTAATAAATCTCAGAATATTGATAGCGAAGCCCAAAATATCAATGATGCTGATGGTCGCCCATTAACAGATGAAGAAGCACATCATGCAAGGTTTAAAGCTGGCCAGGGACGTCAAAAGGGCAGTAACAAGTAGGCTCTAGGTATTGATGGAGGCCTAGCGCTATTACGCAGACAACAGTAAAGCAGGATAACGTGAAAAGCTCATTCTAAGGAATGGGCTTTTTACTGGAAAAGTGGGGCCTTCATTTAAAGATTAGTCTTTTAAGAACTGATCTAACATTTCCTCTTTCCGGATTGCATGCATACATTTTTGATAGGCTGGGTAAAATAAACCGATAACAACCAATGACAACAAAAAGGCGATTTCGTTGATACCATCGCCATACCCAACTGCCATGTCTAATACGTACATATTTCTCACCCTCCTATAGTTATTATAGGCAAAAGTTTTGCCAAGGGTAGACGCATGACTACTTAAAAGGA
Source organism: Flavisolibacter tropicus (assembly GCF_001644645.1). Taxonomy (NCBI): domain Bacteria; kingdom Pseudomonadati; phylum Bacteroidota; class Chitinophagia; order Chitinophagales; family Chitinophagaceae; genus Flavisolibacter; species Flavisolibacter tropicus. The sequence goes on from NZ_CP011390.1 coordinate 335,671, forward strand.
AATAGGTTTTTTTAAGGTGGCAGATTGATCGTTATCATTATGAATGGGGCAAGTAATTGGCCATTGATCAACGTAAACTGGCTGGTTCTATCAAGCTAAATAAGTATTATGCAACTGTTAATACTACTAATGCTTTCAAAATCCTGTATTCTGCGGTCCAAAGTATATTATCTTCGCACCCGCTATGACACAAGAATATTTGAAAGATATGAGGGACCGCGTGGTTGTCCTGAGGAGGTTTCTTTGACGTCGATACCAGACGTGATAAGATTAATAATGACAAACAACTTTCCCTTTCTCCCGGTTTCTGGGATGATAATGCCCGTGCAACCGGCATTTTAAAAGAAATTAAGCTAAATGAATTTTGGGTAAACCTCTATGAGGAGGTGGACGCGGCTGTAGAAGATTTTGCCGTACTTTTTGAATTCTGGAAAGAAGGCGAGGGTAGTGAAGAAGATGTAAAAGTGGCCTATGAGAAAGCATTAGCTACAATTGAAGAAGCTGAATTCAAGAGTACGTTGAATGAGCCAGAAGATGAGCTGCCAGCTGTTTTGCAGATCAACTCTGGTGCAGGCGGTACTGAAAGTCAGGATTGGTCAGAGATGCTATCCCGAATGTACCGAATGTATGGAGAGAAGCAGGGGTGGGGTGTAACCATTTTGGACTGGCAGGACGGCGATGGTGCTGGTATTAAAACCTGTACGTTGCAGTTTGACGGTCCATTTGCATATGGGTTTTTGAAAGCTGAAAGTGGTGTGCATCGATTAGTACGTATATCGCCATTCGATTCCAATGCCCGTCGCCATACCTCATTTGCTTCAATCTTTGTTTATCCACTTGTGGATGACTCCATTAACATTGAAGTAAAGGAAAGTGATGTGAAGATGGAAACTGCACGAAGTGGTGGTGCCGGTGGACAGAATGTAAACAAGGTAGAGACCAAGGTATTCCTGACGCATATTCCTACAGGAATTGTTGTGGTTTGTCAAACAGAACGTTCACAAATAGGTAACCGTGAAAAGGCCATGCAGATGCTTAAAAGCCGTTTGTATGAAGAGGAGTTGCGTAAGCGTGAAGCCTTAAAGAATGCTGCCAATGCCAATAAGAAAAAGATTGAGTGGGGCTCGCAAATCCGTAGCTATGTATTCCATCCTTATAAAATGATCAAAGACCACCGTACGGATTTTGAAGTTGGAAACGTGGGTCCTGTTATGGATGGTGATTTGGATGGTTTTATTAAAGCCTATCTGATGATGGAAAAAGAGCAGGAAGCTCAGTAATTTGAATTAGCTATTTGAATACTATTATTTAAGATTAAAACCTGACACCTCCTTCAGGATATCAGTATTCCCCAATAGGGGTTGGAGGTTGCATATGAACCAAGGTTATTTTTCATACCCAATGCCAGTAAACGAGCCGGTTTACAGTTATGGACCCGGAACAGCTGAAAGAGCAGCGTTAACGAAAACTCTAGCAGAATTAAAAGGTCAGTTAGCAGATATTCCAATGTATATTGGAAAAGAAGAAGTTCGTACTGGTAAACTGCAGCCTATATTTCCTCCACATGAAATTGCTCATAAATTAGGTCACTTTCATGCAGGAGATGAATCGCATGTTCGTCAGGCAATTGATGCAGCTTTAGCGGCAAAAGAAAGCTGGGCAAATATGACTTGGGAGAGCCGTGCCAATATCTTCCTTCGTGCAGCAGACCTGATCGCTACAAAGTATCGTTATCATATGAACGGTACCACTATGTTGGGGCAAAGTAAGAATGCCTTCCAAGCGGAGATCGATAGCGCTTGTGAACTGATTGACTTCTTACGATTCAATGTACACTTTTTAAGCGAGATCTATAAGCAACAACCTATCAGTGGACCTGGGATGCACAACCGTACGGAATGGCGTCCATTAGAAGGCTTTGTGCTGGCTATTACGCCGTTTAATTTCACAGCTATTGGTGGAAACCTGCCAACATCTGCTGCAATGTGCGGTAATGTAGTTGTTTGGAAACCATCTAACTCCCAGATATACTCTGCGCAGATGTTTATGCGCATATTAAAAGAGGCAGGCTTACCTGACGGTGTAATCAACCTGATTTATGTAGATGGTCCAACTATTGGTAATGTTTGTTTCAATCATCCTGATTTTGCGGGTGTACACTTTACTGGTTCAACTGGCGTTTTTAACCAAATGTGGGAAACCATTGGTAAGAATGTTGCCAACTATAAAAGTTATCCGCGTATTGTAGGCGAAACAGGTGGCAAAGACTTTGTCATTGCTCACAATTCTGCTGATCCTGCAGTAGTAGCAACAGCCTTATTACGTGGTGCATTTGAATACCAGGGTCAAAAATGCTCTGCTGCTTCTCGTGCCTATATACCAGCGAGCATGGCCGATAAAGTGCGTAGTCTGTTAGCCGAAGGTATAGACAGTTTTAAAATGGGAATTGTAGATGAATTTGGAAACTTTATTAATGCGGTGATTGACGAGAAAAGCTTTGATAAGATCACTAAGCATATTGAAGAGGCAAAGAATGGAGAAGGGGTAAAAATCATTGCTGGCGGCAATTTCGATAAGTCAAAAGGTTATTTTATTCAACCTACTGTAATTGAGACGACTGATCCAATGTACGTTACCATGTGTAAAGAATTGTTTGGGCCTGTTCTGACCATGTTTGTATATGATGACAATGATTTTGAAAAGGCGCTGGAGTTAGTGGATAAAACTTCACCTTATGCATTAACAGGTGCTATCATTGCAAATGACAGAAAAGCTGTAGAACTGGCTAGCTATAAGTTGCGTAATGCGGCTGGTAACTTCTATATCAACGATAAACCTACAGGTGCTGTAGTTGGTCAACAACCATTTGGAGGTGCTAGAGCTTCTGGTACTAATGATAAAGCTGGTTCAATGATCAACTTGTATCGTTGGTTGAGTGCTCGTACTGTTAAAGAAACATTCAATCCACCCACCGATTACCGCTATGCGTTTTTGAAAGGAGAGAGTGAGGGAATCTAAATAATACCACAGTTTTCTAAACAATTAGATATAAAAGCCTGGCAATTAATATTGCCAGGCTTTTTGTTGTGTTCTTACTAGTTGAATAAACGAAAAGCGCCCTGCATTGCAGGGCGCTTTTATAATTAAATAAGGTTAAACTTATTTTTTTGCATTTCCTAAGCTAAGACGGAAACCGAAGTTAAGTCCGATTGTGTTAAAACGGTTATCAATACCTTCTCCACCTTGAGAGTTGTATGCTAAAGTAGCATCGATTGCAATCTTTTCATTTAACCAGAAAGCAGGACCTGCTTGGATGGTAAATTCGTTGATACCGTTCGCGTTATCAGCTAAGGCGCTTTTGCGAGTACCAAAGCCATAGCTTGCATCAGCAAAAATGTTGATTTTCTTAGAAGTTGGTTTTAAGAAGTAGTATCTCAAGAATGGGGCAGCAGTGAAGTCTGTTGAACCTTCATCTGCACCTTTCATTTTACTTGTAGATAAGTCTAAACGCAAACCACCTGCAAAGTTATCAGCAAAGAAATAACCAGCGTCAGGAGCAATGTTGAAACTCGTAATACGAGTGTCATTGTCGGCATCAGCTACTTTGCTAGTTGCAAATAATGCATTGCTACCAGCACCTACAGTCCATTTACCTTTTTCAGTTTGTGCAAAGACTGCAGAACCTGCAACTACAAGAGCCAGAGAGAATAAAACTTTTTTCATAAGATTTATGTTTTGTTTTTTGTCGCCGCAAAGGTAGAAAGCTCTCTGTTTCAAACATTCTGAAAATATTTTTTTGTGGATCTATCTGGAATGAATAGTGGAAAAGTGGGAATGAATTGTAGTAATGTTTGTATAGGTTGTAACAGGTAGGCACATGTGAAAAGTCGACATATTTAACCGCTTGTTTATTAGTGATAATTGACGTTTCTTGTGCCTTCATTTAAACCAAACTAAACTTCGACTTATGAAGAAAGTACTTATGTTATGCGCATTTGTAATGTGCGTTTGTTTCGCTAATGCTCAGAACGGTCAGAATGTTATCAAAGTAAATCCAGTAGGTTTTCTTTTTGGCGCAGGAAGCGTTGCTTATGAAAGAGCGCTAGGTGCAAAGAGCTCTTTTGTAATTGCTCCTCAGTTCGGCGGTTTCAAATTTGGCGGTGTAAAGTATAGCTCATTAGGATTAGGTGCTCAATACCGCGCTTATTTCTCAAAATCTAAATCTGCACCAGAAGGTTTTTATGCTGCGCCAAACGTCAATTTCGTTAGCGGTAAAATCAAATATGATGGCTTTGATGAAGAGTCAGCAAAGGATAAATTTACTTCATTTGGTATTGGTGCATTAGCTGGAAACCAATGGATATTCAATAGCGGTTTTGTTATTGATTTGAATGCCGGTTTCTCTTATCAATCATTCAAATACAAGAATGACGAAAATGTAAATGGTTTCAATTTAAAAGGCAACGGTGTTTTCCCTCGCGTTGGTTTTGCCATTGGTTATAATTTCTAATTCAAGTATTCGTATACAAAAAAAGGCTGCAAGTATTTGCAGCCTTTTTTATTTGAAGAATGATAACTCCAATTTGATAAATTAATTATCAATAAAATAATTTATCTGAATAATTAAACTGTAGTGATTATTTAAACAATCAATAATGAAATAGTAAACTTACGTTGCAGCTTAAACGTATATATACTTTTAATTCTAGCTTTTATATATGATATTTTGTTTAATGTGTTGAGTGGATTAATCTTGTAAACATTTTTAAACCAATCTAATTTACTCTTATGAAAAAAGTGTTTTTAATCGGTGCCTTCATGGCCGGTGCTTTCTTCTCTAATGCACAAACTTTCAAACCATTTAAAGTTGACCTTGCTGCTGGATATGCTGTGCCGAGTGGAAAAGGCAGTAAAGGTGGTGTTGTATTAGCGATCGAGCCAAAGTATGCAATCAATGATAACATCTCTCTTGGTCTGAGAATGGAAGCCGCAATTACTGCTCGTGGTTATGTAGCTTCAAATGGTCAAGAAGTTAGCGGAGATGTAAAAGCTAGCGCTTCTTACTTAGCTACAGGCGATTATTATTTCAATACAAATAAGTTTCGTCCGTTTGCAGGTCTGGGTGTTGGTATTTACAGCCTTGCGAGTGCTTCTGTAGATATGATTGATGAAGAAGCAACAGCGCTAGATGCAGGTACTAAATTTGGAGCTGCTCCAAGGGCAGGTTTTGAATTTGGTCATTTCCGTACAGCTCTTGAATATAACATTGTTGGTAAATCAGGTGATATCAACAACAACTATTTCAGCGTTAAGTTGGGCTTCTTTATTGGTGGTGGAAGATTAAGCAAGTAATACATTAATTATTCAATACAAAAAAGGGCTGCAATATTTGTAGCCCTTTTTTTGTATACTCAAATGCAGTTAAGCTTAACCATAATCAATATTTCTGCTTTTATGTTATTGTTATTAAACTATCAGTTATCCACATTCCTGATCTGTTTCTCTTACTCTTTTCTACATTATTTTACTTAATTGCCCTGCTCCCCAAAAAAAGCGGCCTTCTTTTTGTAATGGTGTGGAAAAGAGTTCATATATGAAAAAACTAACCTTGTTATTAGGCGCGGCTTTATTAACCTGTACCACCATCTTTGCGCAATCAACACCAAAATTATTTATTAAGGCTGGTGCTAATCTGGCTGATCTAAAATTAGAAGGAGTAGACAATAGTGCTACAGATATGAGGATAGGCTTTCATGGAGGCTTAGGTGCTCATTTTCACCTGGCTCCAGAGTGGGCATTACAGCCAGAGTTATTATACTCTCAAGAAGGCGCTAAGATTGAAAATGATAAAGTAAAACTGGACTATATCAATATACCACTTATGCTTCAGTATATGTTTGATAATGGCTTCAGAGTAGAGGCAGGTCCACAATTTGGATTTTTGGTAAATTCAAAATATGAGTTTGAAAATGGTAGTGAAAGAAATCTGGATGAACAATATAAGACTCCTAATGTTGGGATGGGCTTTGGAGTGAATTATCTTTCTTATTCAGGATTGGGTGTTGGTGCCCGTTATAACTTAGGCTTAAGCAATATTGGAGAAGGATCAACTGATATTAAAACACGCACTTTGCAGTTAAGTTTATTCTACATGTTAGATCCTCGGCATAAGGCGAAATCAAGATAACATAAATTAAATAGTTCACAGTTTATTCACGGCCGCAAATTTTGCGGCCTTCTTTTTGTAAATAAACACGTAACGAAAAATTTATAGTGATATGAAAAAGATTAGTTTGTTTGCATTAGCGGTTGCTGCAGGATTTTCGGGTATGGCTCAAAGTCAGGATATAAAGCTTAGAACGGAAATGTCAGTTCAAACACGTTTTGGTTTACGCGGAGGCGTTAGTCTATCAGCTTTAGAATTAGATGACGAATATAACGGTACTACATACGACATGTCAAAGAAAACCACATTTCATGCGGGCGCTTTTGTAAATATTCCGGTAAGTAGTATGTTTCGCGTTCAGCCTGAAATCAGCTATTATGGTGGCGGTAGTAAAGTTCATGGAAACTTAATTTCAAATCCGCTGACTACTTCTGGTACTGGAAATTATGAACTTGATTTTCACTATATAGGTCTTCCTGTAATGTTTCAATTGCAAACACCAGGTGGCTTTTTTGTAGAAGCTGGTCCACAGGGGGCATTCTTAATTAAGGGTGAAGAGGAAGTTACTAATGGAGCTAAAACCGATTTAAAAGAAAAAAAGCTGGTTAGAAAGCTGGATTTTGGCGCAGCTGGAGGTATTGGTTATCTTTCTAGAATTGGATTAGGTGTCAATGCTCGTTATTATCATGGTCTGTCTAATGTATTTAACAGTGATAATGCCCCTGAAGGCACAGGAGATAGAGAAATTAGTACCAGAAGCGTACAACTTGGATTAGTTTATCATTTTGGTGCGAATAAATAAAGAGATCTTTATTTGTCTTGGGCCGGTTTTATACCGGCCTTTTTCATGTTTACATATACTATAGCTTAAAGTTTTACTTTTATAGCAAAATTGTTCCGTTGAAAACAGTCCTGACGCAGCAGCAAATATCATTGACCATTAAACGCCTGGCTAATCAACTATTAGAAAATCATGTGGATTTTCAGAATACCGTTTTAATTGGTATTCAACCAAGAGGTATTGCGCTGTCTGACCGAATTGTAGAGGAGTTGAAGAAAGAACCATTGCTCAATCTACTTTACGGTAAGCTGGATATTACATTTTATAGAGATGATCTGAGAAATGGGATTCATGTTCCCAATCATACCGATATTCCTTTTTCTGTAGAAGGTAAAAACGTTGTTCTGCTTGATGATGTTTTATATACAGGTAGGACAATTAGAGCTGCATTGGATGCTTTAATGGACTTTGGAAGACCAAACAAAGTTGAATTACTGGTTCTGATCGACCGCCGTTATAGTCGTCAATTGCCTATTCAGCCAGATTATGTAGGTAAATCTATTGACTCCATAATTTCTCAAAAGGTAAAAGTGCTTTGGAAAGAAAAAGAGGGAAGAGACGAAGTGGTTTTGCTGGACGATAATTAAATAGGCTTGTACACTGTGGATTTAACTGAATTTGAGCTTTAAAATAGTTATAACAGGCGCTTAATCATTTCTTTTTAATCAACTTATTGGTTTACCCTATCTTTGATTTTTAATGACACTGTCCTCAAAACATCTGCTGGGTATAAAGGATCTTACGCCTCAGGATATTTCCCTAATTCTACAAACAGCCCAGCAATTCAAAGAAGTTTTACAGCGGCCCATTAAAAAGGTGCCTTCTTTACGTGATATAACGATTGTAAACCTTTTTTACGAAAATTCTACTCGTACGCGTATATCCTTTGAGTTAGCTGAAAAGCGTTTATCAGCTGATACGATCAATTTTAGCGCTTCCGGATCGTCGGTATCCAAGGGGGAAACCTTATTAGATACAGTGAACAATATCCTATCTATGAAAGTGGATATGGTGGTGATGCGTCATAGTGCTAGCGGTGCACCTCATTTCTTAGCAAAGCATATTCCGGCAGCCATTATTAACGCTGGCGATGGCATCAATGAACATCCTACCCAGGCCTTATTGGATGCCTTATCTATGCAGGAGCAACATGGCACGTTAGAGGGCTTAAAAGTGGCTCTAATTGGGGATATAATGCACAGTAGAGTGGCGCAGAGTAATATCTACCTGTTGAAGAAAATGGGAGCTGAGGTGATTGTTTGTGGCCCACCAACCTTAATTCCCAAATACATTACAGAAGCTCTAGGTGTGCCTGTTGAATACAATCTTAGAAAAGCGCTTGAATGGTGTGATGTAGCCAATGTGTTGCGCATTCAGCTGGAACGTCAAAACCAGGTCTTATTTTCTTCTTTAAGAGAGTATAATCTGGTATATGGAATCAATAAGAAATTGTTGAATAGTCTTTCTAAAAAGGTTACAATCATGCATCCTGGGCCTATTAATCGCGGTGTAGAGTTAGATAGCGACGTAGCAGATAGTGATCAGTCTATCATACTACAGCAGGTCGAAAATGGCGTAGCTGTACGTATGGCTGCACTTTATCTTTTATCTAATCGCGCAAACGCATAAGGTATTTGTCAATTCTGTTGATTAAAAATCTCAAACATTAAATCCTTCATATCAAATTCCTGAAATGAAAACCTGTTTATTCCCTGGCACATTTGATCCCGTTACATTTGGTCATATTGATATCGTAAATAGGGCTTTGTCGTTGTTTGATAAGGTTTATGTAGGTATTGGTGTTAATGTCAATAAACAGCCTATGTTTACGGCCGAACAGCGCAGCCACTGGTTTAAGGAGATTTTCAAAGATGAGCCTAAGGTAGATGTAGTGGTTTATGAGGGACTTACAGTAGATTGCTGCAAACGAATTAATGCTAATTATATTCTCAGGGGAATCCGTTATGTCAGTGATTTTGAGTACGAGAAGGCGATTGCAGATATGAACCGCAGCCTGGATGGAAATATAGAAACCATTTTCCTGACCTGTTTGCCCCAGTATACTTCTGTAGCTTCCACTTTGGTTAGGGATGTAATACGCAATGGCGGAGATGTTACACAATTCATTCCGCCAGTGGTGCATGGATCTATAAAACAAATGACTTTCTAAGCCTTATAAGTGCGCTAAATAGGCTTCCAGTACATCTTTTACTGACGGCTGCATATTGTCAAAATAATTGATAATAAAGCTCTTAGGAACCCAACGACATTCTTCAATATCTTCATCAGTTTGGGGATGTAAGTCCTGTTTTTCGGCCTTCATATAATACCAAAACGTTTCTTTTAAAATGTCTTGACCGTGTTCCTGGTAAGTATGATAGGTCCTTTGAATAAAGCTTTCTAAGGCTACATTTTGTATTCCGGTTTCTTCTTCTACTTCTCTTACGGCGCAGGCCTCTAGCTCTTCCCCGTCATCTAATTTCCCTTTAGGTAAATCCCATTTACCTTTTCTGAAAATTAAAAGTACTTCCTCATTTGGGGTATAGGCCAATCCGCCTGCAGCTTGTATAACTGTAAAGTCTGCCTTTAACTGTTCAATTTCCTGATCTACATTTTCGGTTATTAGAACGAGTTGTTGATCATTTTGACTGAGATCCTTAAGTGCAGATTGTATCCTTGCTTTATTGGCGTTTTCAATGATTTTACTATTGGTAGATTGCTTTTTGGAAGACGTAATGATTAGTGGAATGGTTGAGAAGTAAATCTTTTGCATGCACAAAAATACTTTCATCTGTAATAGAATACCTTCGCATTATGACAGATGCAACTATTAGTGCTGAGAAGCTATTGCAGGCGCAAGCCGTTCGCTTAAGCCCAGAGCAACCCTTTACTTGGGCAAGTGGCTGGAAAAGCCCTATTTATTGCGATAACCGCAAGCTTTTATCACATCCTTTTATTCGGGAATACATAAAAAGCGAACTCTCAAATACCATATTTGAGAAGTTTCCAGATGCAGAATTAATAGCAGGGGTGGCTACTGCAGGTATTGCCTGGGGAGCCTTAATTGCTGATCAATTGAAACTGCCTTTCATCTATGTTCGCCCTAAGCCCAAAGAGCATGGTTTAGGAAATCAAATAGAAGGGGATTATACAGCAGGCCAAAAAACGGTAGTAGTAGAAGATCTGATTTCTACTGGAAAAAGTAGCTTGCAAGTGGTTGACGTATTAAAAAATAGCGGCCTTGAATTAGCTGGTATGGTCTCTATATTCAACTACGGATTTGATGCTGCTAAAGAAGCATTTGACAAGGCCCAGGTTAACGTTTATTCCCTGACTAACTATCCTACACTGTTAGAATTAGCTCTTAAAAAAGGAATCATTAAGGCTGAACATCAGGAGGTTTTGTTAAAGTGGCAAAATGATCCGGCTAACTGGACTGGAGTTTATTAAATTCGATAAAATATCATTCTTTATGAAGAAATTCTTGCTATCTCTTCTAACGATTATCCTGCTTTATGGTGCAGCTTCTGCACAAACAAAAGCTGTTCAAACGGCTAAGATCAGTACGCCAACGATTCAGTGCGATATGTGTAAATCAAAGATTGAAACGTATTTAAAACGTTATGATGGTATCAGTTCAATCAATGTGAATGTGAAAAAGAAAGAAGTGACTGTTAAGTACATTACTGACCGTATTAATGAAGAGGAAATTAAAACCGCCATAGCCAATGCGGGCTATGATGCCGGTGATATTCCTGCCAATGAAGATTCTTACAAACGCTTACCCAAGTGCTGCAAAAAGCCTGAAGACGGCGGTGGAATGAAGAAAGAATAACCGATCTTATCTATAGCAATTTATAAACCTAACCCAGCTGCGGCTGGGTTTTTTAATAGGGTTGAATCAAGCCTATGTCGGCCGGAATAATTTATATCCTTAGTTATATAAACGCCGGCTTTCCCCACCTTAATATTTCCATTTGCCCGCAATAATATCTCTCTATTTAATAAATCTTTCCGGTTCAATTTGAGGGCACTGGCTATATCTATTTTCCCTTCTAGTGGAATTATGAACTCTGCATTTTTGGAAACTTCTGTTGTTTGCGGTTGGATGAACTTGCCTAAATAGATAGAATCTACATACACATCTAACGCTGTCTCTTTGGCAGTAAGGCCAAATGAATTGGGGTTATAACAAACTACATTGAAGCCAATATCAGCATTTATAAAGTTGATTTTTCGTATTCCAAAATCTTCCAATCTTCTAAACTGAGGATCTTTTATATCGGTGCAGGAGCTCAGGAAGGCTAATAGGAGGGCGATTAGGAGGCTGTAAATCTTCATGAACATTTTATTGCAAAAATCATGCATCGTCCAAATTTGGGCATTTTAATATTGCACAATTTACAGCTAATATATTTAGTAAATAGCTAACTCCATACTTATATTATAATATCTAATAATTGTAGCTTTAAAATAATGTCATAAACTATTAAAAAACAATATATTATGCTATATCAAATCAATTAAATATATAAACTAATATGGTGGTATTATTACAACAAATCAATATATTTTAATTATAGTTACCATTTTAAATAAATATGTTGTAAATGATTCATTATCAGCTGTGAAACAATTTTAAATCTAAATATTATTCAATTAAACTCACATATTATAAAAATGGGTAAATAATGGATATTCACAAATGCATATTTTGCTCTTCATCCGAGCATTGTTAATTGTAGAGCTGCTAATTGCTGCTAATAGTATACAAAAATTGCATAGGTACATCTGGTCTGCATTATTGTATTTTAGGTTCATTTTGTCACTAGTGAACCTTTTGATTATGTATTTAGAATGTCTTTATAATTCATGAATTTTATCATAGACATTGTGGCATAGTTTATTTCAAAATATTATTTATTGGCTGCTATTTCGGATGTAATTAATATGGATTCTGTTTGTTATGTAGGTGTAGGTTATTGTAATGATTGTTTGGGTATTAGGTTTTTTGTGTCAAGAGTTTATTATAATAATGTGCCTCAATGCCTTGAGTTATTCTTTCAAAGTGATGAAAAACTGGGTTGATATATTTTTAAAATGTTTAAGGTCTTTTATTGCATGGTTGGCCCTGTATCCTTAATCGACAGTTTTGATTATTAGGTGATTCTTATGCGGATTTTTAATTAAGTTATTGTGCCATATCTTATGTTATTTAATTCAAAACTTAGCCTAAGATGGTCCAAGATTTTAGTTTTAGCGGCAGACTATTTTAAAAGAGGTGATGGCTCTTAGGTTTGCTTGAGTTGTGGAGATGCAGTTTATGATTGGGTGCCGGAGTTACGGTTAAATGCTCTTGGAAAGTATGGTGGTTGAATGGTTCCTATATGGAGTATTTTTGAAATCTGGCTTAAGCGGTAAGTTAGATTTAGGAATTAAAAAAGCCTGGAAATTGAAAGCAATCTACTTTCAATTTCCAGGCTTTTTCCTTAAGGTATATTTCAACTTTTACAGACGTACTACAGTTTTCTTAATTCGTATTTTTTGTAATTCATCAAGACGTTTTTGTACATCAGCCTTTGCTTTTTCTATTTGTTTAATAGATTCATCAGGCATAATAACGGCTAATTTGCGATACTCTGCTGCTTTTATCTTATGCAGTTCTGCCATTGTTTTTGAGCAAACTTCTTCGGCACTATCAATTTTGGCAATGGCAATAGACTGAGCTAAGTTCTCATTTACTTCATCCCAGTTGATCTCTTCATATTTAGTTTTTAAACCCTTCTCTACGTTGTCCCAATTGATCTTTTTGATCTCTGCCAGGTACTGTTCTTTAGCTATTGCTTTTTCTTTAACAGTCATCCCATCCCCAATAGATTTTTCAACTTCCAGCCATTTCATTTCTAAAATTCTACGACTGTCTTGCACTGTTTTTTCCACTTGTTCTTTTTGCTCTTTATCCAGAGACATGTCTACATTGTCCAGTGCTACTCGTATAAATGCAGGATCGTTTTGGTTGACTACTGGTATAGCGTTTTCGGGAGCGTCAGGTAGAGTATGTTCAACTGGTTCTTGATCTTTTGTAATTACATTTTGAGCTGCAATTATTTTCGGAGTTATTGATTTATCTGTTGTTTCGGGATTGGTTTTAGCCAGGTTCGTAGTTTCATCTTTGTTTACAAAGAAGGCAAATGGTTCTGACATATCCTGGAAAGGCAGTGCTACCAGGTTGTCTTTTCCGGCAATTAAAATGGAATTAATTACGAATAGAAGAAGCATAACAGCAAAAGCACCAGAGAAATGATAAGTATTAAAAGAAGCCTTCTTTTTAATGCCTACAATCTTTTCGATACGGCTTAAAAGGTAGTTTTTATTAGCGGCAGCCATAGCAAATTGTGGAATCTGTTGTGCGCTTTTTTCCAGTTCAAGGAGGGCTGATGCATAGCTAAGTTTGTCATATTCAAATTGTAAAACCAGTTCATCGCAGCAATTTTCTCTTTCCACTTCAGCCCTTTTGATAAACAGTTTAACAAAGGGATTAAAGTAGAGCACTGTTTGTATAAGACTCAGAAATAAGTTAATAATGTAATCCTGGCGTCTAATGTGAGACAGCTCATGTAGCAATATTGCCTCCAGTTGATCTACGCTCAAGTTATTAATGGATGCAATAGGAATTAAGATGAACGGCTTCAGAAAGCCAATGGTCATTGGAGAAGAAACTAGCGCAGATAAATATACTTTAACCGGTTTTTTTATGCCCAAATGACTGGAAATACGCTGCGCGAACAAGCGGTAGCGATAGGGAGCCTTACTTACACCAACAGTTTTAATTTGCTTCAAAAAGATCCAGTTGCGAATAATTTTTACAGTAGGAACAATCAGAAGCAATAGGTAGGTAATAGAGGCGCAGGAAAGCACAATAGACAGCTCATTTGTAGATAATTCTACCGAGACTTTGGAGAGAGCTGTCTTGTTAAATCCGTTTTTAAAATAAGTACTGAAGCTTAGCAAAAACCACACAAACCCTACAAACACATTGCTTACAGCCAAGAGGTATTTTTGATTACTGGTGAGTTTTGCAAAATGGGTCAGCAATTGAAAAATGCACCATAGCAGCGCCATTTGCCAAAAACTGTTTAAGGTAGCCCAGCCCAATGCTTGCAAAAAATGCGAGCTGCTCCAGTCTGCCATATTACTGTTTTTTCATTTTATCTAATAGGTTTTGAATTTGTGCTAACTCATCAGGGCTGGCTTTATGTTCCCCTAAGGCCTGAAGAACCAGTTGGGTAGAAGAGCCGCCAAAAAGGTTGGAGATCATCTTGCTCAGCATATGTTTTTGCGTCTTTTCCTTGTTTACAGCTGGCTGGTACACGTGTGTACGCATAGACTCGTCTCTTTTTACTAAGCCTTTTTCATTCATAATTTGCATCAGCTTCAAAGTGGTGGTATAGCCTACCTCTTTAGTCTTTGCCAATTCTTCATGTACTTCACGCACAGTAGCTAAACCGCGCGACCACAGTATCTGAAGAATTTCCAGCTCGCTCTCTGTAGGTTTTACTTGTTTTGAAATTGCCATATTACTTAGTTTTCTGTGACGAATATACGACCAATTTCGTATAACAAATAGTTTGACTGAAAAATTTTGATGAGTGGTTATCCGCATAACCTTCTATATATTATTATATACAAAAGGTTCTTTTGATTACGCATCACTTTGCAAAAAGTTACAGATTGGCACTGTTTTCTTGGCGTCTTTCAAAAAGAGAAAATGAGACCAGTAGCAGCACTTGAAGGCGGATTAGCAGGCGCTTTTGCCCTGACAGCAGTTCACCAATTGGTTAAAAGGGCCATTCCTCAGGCCCCTCGTTTGGACCTGTTAGGTATGGCGGCATTGTCCAAATTGCTAAAGAGCGTTGGTAAAAATCCGCCACGAGAGCAATCGCTCTATTACATTACCATGGCCGGAGATATTGTCAGCAATAGCTTGTATTATTCCCTGGCAGGAGTTGGCAAAAAGAAGAACTCCCTTTTACGAGGCTCTGTTTTAGGTTTAGCGGCAGGTCTAGGGGCCATTTTTCTGCCTGAACCTCTTGGTCTAAATGCTTCTTATAGCAAACGTACAGTGCCTACTCAAATAATGACTATAGCCTGGTATACGCTGGGAGGCTTTGTTTCTGCACTGATAATGAAGAAGTTAGAGTCAAGGAGGGAAGCTAAAGATGATGGTATGGTTGAAAAAGCTGCCTTACATTAGCAGGTAAGTGGTTACTGGCTTTTCTATGAACAGACTATTTATATTACTCTGTTATTCCGAAATGTCCCATATATAAGCTGTATATAATCCACATATAAGCCGTATATAAGCCGCCTCTATATAAAGACGGCTTATATACAGGATAAATAGAATTGGTATAAGGGAAAAAGATAATAAATGGCAGGATAAAGTAGGGGTGGCATTATACCTTATAAACAAAGAATGTATAAAATGCTTCCCAAGGGTATATAAATGAGCTAGAGATTCTATTTCAAAATGTACCTGAGGAATGAGGAAAATAAATTAAGTATATGTTTTTACAAGGGGAAGGCATTTTCTCGTAGGTTTGCGCCTTCTTTATGCAACCTATTCAGGACATATTTCCGTTATTAAATGAACCTAAACAGATAGCTATTACCATGCATCAGAAACCTGATGCAGATGCTATGGGTTCTACTTTAGGCCTCTATCACTTTTTAAAGCAGTTAGGCCATACCGTACAAGTTATTTCGCCTACTAACTGGGCCCGTTGGTTGAATTGGATGGAAGGTGTAGGTGAGGTGCTGGATTACGAGTTACATAAGACAAAGGCTGATGCTTATTTGGATAACACGGACTGGCTGTTTTGCCTGGACTTTAACCGGTTTGACCGGACCAAATCAATGGCACCCAAAATTGCCAGTCTTGAATGCACAAAGATCCTGATTGATCATCACCAAGAGCCGGATGTGGCATCCTTTCAATACGGTATTTACAATACAGCAAAGAGCTCAACCTGCGAAATGGTGTATGATTTCATTGTACAATCAGGTTATCGCGATAAGATTAACCTGTTTGTAAGCGAATGTCTATACGCCGGAGTGGTAGCCGATACAGGTTCTTTCCGCTTCTCTTCAACCCATGCTACTGTGCACCATATGGTGGCTTACCTAAAAGAGCAGGGATTAGAGCACACCAAAGTGCATGAAGCGCTTTATGATAACTTCTTAGAGAATCGCTTACGTTTTCTTGGGCATGTATTAAGCAATAGGATGGAAGTTTTCTACGAGCTTAATACAGCGCTGATCAGCATTCCTAAAACAGACCTGTTGAAGTATGATATTAAAACGGGCGATACCGAAGGTTTAGTTAATTATCCGCTTTCTATACAAGGCATTAAGCTGGTAGGCTTAGTTATTGATCGCGACGAGGAGCGAAAATGGTCCTTTAGAAGTAAAGGCAATTTTGATTGTAATACCTTTGCCCGTCAATACTTTAGTGGAGGAGGGCATTTCAATGCTTCTGGCGGTAGAGATGGCGAATCGTTACCGGAAACTGTACGTAAGTTTAAAAACGCAATCAACGAAAACAAAACTCTTTTACAATAAAACAACCGAATGAAACTTTCTAATCTTTTTTGGGCAGCAAGTGTGTGCGTAATTGCCGCAAGCTGTGACAGTCAGAATTTCAAAAAAACCAAAGGTGGCATGCCTTACAAGCTATATGCAAGTAAGACTGGTACCCAAATAGCTCCAGGTAAGTTTGTAAAGATGCACATTGAACAAAAGATCAAAGACAGTGTGCTTTTCACTTCTTATAATAGCCTGCCAGTTTATTTCCCTGTACAAGCGGGTACGCAACCATATGATATTTCTGAAGTATTTCTTACACTGAAAGAAGGTGATAGTGTGTATGCTGAGCAAATGATGGATACTTTCATTAAGAAGAATCCAATGATTTTGCAGCAAACAAAGTTCAAAAATGGCGACAAGATCACTACAAAACTTAAAATAATCAAGGTTTTCAATACAGCTGAAGAATCTCGTAAAGACGAAGAGAACGAGCGTTTGGCCTATGTGAAGAAGGAAGAAGTAGATGTAAAGAACTATCTGTCTAAAAACAATATAAACAATACGCAAAGAACCAACTCTGGAGCTTATGTTCAGGTATTGAATGCGGGTAATGCACCGCAGGCAGATTCTGGTAAATATGTAACGGTTATGTATAAAGGTCAAACCTTTGCAGGTAAAGTGTTTGATTCAAATATGGTACCGACATTTGGACATACAGAACCTATGGGCTTCACTATAGGTGTTGGACAAATGATTAAAGGTTTTGATGAAGGTGTGCGTTTATTAGGGAAAGGTGGAAAAGCTAAAATGTTTATTCCTTCTATGTTGGCTTATGGTCCTCAGCCACCATCTCCAGACATTAAGCCATTTGAGAACCTGATTTTTGATGTAGAAGTGGTTGATATTTTAGACAAAGCGCCAGCACAGCCGACTATGCCTCAGCAGCCTCAAAATATTGATGCGCCTCAACCGCGTCAATAGTTAGAGTGTAACATATTCAGTAACTTTAAAGCCCCTATTTAAGGGGCTTTTTTAGTTCGTATTTACGAACCGGTCTCGTTTTTATTCCAATAGTCCTAAAGCCAAATCTTCGTTCCCTCGTAAATCTATCCCGCCGTACCATTCTATTTATCAATTAAGTTCATACCCTTTTTTAAACACAGTATTATATCTATCACAATCCAAATAGCATATAATTGTGTGTAAGATGAAGCGTGTAAAAGGAGTGGCTTAAATAGCAACTCCTTTTTCTTTTTGGTAGGTAGTAACCAGCTTTATGGCCTGCATGGCTTCTTTTACATCATGTACGCGCAGAATATGGGCTCCATTCAACAAGCTAATGGTATTTAATACAATAGTACCATTGAGTGCTTCTTCGGCCGTAATTTTTAATGTTTTATAGATGGTTCCTTTTCGGGAAAGGCCAACCAGCAAAGGCTTTTGAAGGTTTTGAAAATAGGAAAGCTCATGTAGTAGCTGAAAATTGTGTGCGATGGTTTTTCCAAAGCCAAAGCCGGGATCTACAATGATATCGTTAATCCCCATTCTAATAAGTTCCTTTAATTGCCTGTTCAGTGCATCAAACACATCCAGCACTACATTATTATACGTAGGATTCGCTTGCATGGTTTGAGGGTCGCCCTGCATATGCATTAGCACATAAGGTACTTGCAGACGAGCCACAGTAGGTAATAAATTGTTATCAATTGTGCCTGCACTTACATCATTAATAATATGAGCGCCGGCTCTAATAGCGGCCTCGGCTACAGAAGCATAAAAAGTGTCAATAGAAAGAACGGCATCTGGAAAAGAAGCGTGTATGGCTTCAATGGCAGGAAGCACTCTATTTAATTCTTCTGTTGCGGCTACCCGCTCGCTGCCTGGGCGTGTACTTTGGCCTCCTATATCTAATATAGTGGCACCATCTTGCAACATTTGGCCTGCGGTTTCCAAAATTGCATCCAAATGATTTTTGCGGCTATTAGAATAAAATGAATCAGGCGTAGTATTGATAATGCCCATCACTACTGGTGTTTCAAAGTTTAACAGCCGGCCCTTGCAATTGATTGATAACATTTAATCTACTTTATTACTTTTGGAGCTAATGTAGCCAAACTTAATTGATTACGAATGCAAACAGTAGCAGTGAAAAATACTATACAGCAGTACGATGAAGTGATTCAGCAATGTCAAGATATATTCTCTAAAAAAACGAAGGATTATGGTACAGCATGGCGGGTATTACGCACCATTTCTATAGTTGACCAGATCTACATCAAGGCGCAGCGTATCCGTACTATCCAGGAAAAAGGTACGCAACGCATAGGAGACGATATTACCTCTGAATTCATTGGTATTCTTAATTATGCAGTTATTGGGCTTATACAGCTGGAATTGACAGAACAAGATCCAGAGGAGCTGGATGTAGATAAAACCGTTGAATTATATGCTACTAATATAGCTACGGCAAAAGCATTGATGCTAAATAAAAATCATGATTATGGCGAGGCCTGGCGTAGTATGAGCCAGGAAAGCTTTGCCGACCTTATTTTAATGAAGTTGCAGCGCATACGTCAAATACTGGCCAACAAGGGCAAAACATTGATTAGTGAAGGTATTGATGCCAACTATCACGATATTATCAACTATGCAGCTTTTGCGTTAATATTAATAAACGAAGGCAAACATTAATATATGAGAACAGCCATAACGGTTATTCGCTTTTTGGTTGGTATTTTATTTATCCTTTCCGGATTGATAAAAGCTAATGATCCATTAGGACTTAGCTATAAAATGCAGGAGTTCTTTGAAGTCTGGAATACCTCTTTGGGTGCGAATTCCCTGTTGGCCTCTCTATTTACTTATTTACATGAACATTCGTTGGCTTTGTCGGTATTTATGATTGCTCTGGAGATTATGACCGGCGTAGCACTATTAATAGGTTGGCAAAAGAAGCTGGTCTTAAATACTCTATTCGTTCTTATTGTTTTCTTTACTTTCCTTACGGCCTATGCGTTTTGGTCTGGCAAGTTTAAAAACTGTGGCTGTTTTGGTGATTGTTTGCCTATATCTCCATTAACATCCTTTATTAAAGATGTGGCTTTGCTCGCCATGATTGTACTATTGCTGGCCGGGCAACGTTTTATTACCCCAATTACCAGTAAGCGAAATATAAATATTGCGTTAGCGACTAGCTTATTTATAACTATTGGGCTGCAGTGGTATGTATTGAATTATTTGCCTTTGACCGATTGTTTGCCTTTCAAGAAGAACAACAATATAGCGGAGCAAATGAAGATTCCGGCCAACGCTATACAAGACAGCTTTGCCATGAAGTTCATTTATGAAAAGGATGGAAAACGTTTTGAGTTTGCTCCAGAGGAATTGCCCGCTGATTTAGGAAATTATAAGTTCGTTGATCGAATTCAAAAACTGATACGCAAAGGCAATGCAGAACCACCCATTAAAGGGTTTACACTCAATGGTATTAGTGGTACTGACTCTACGGCCGCTATTTTAAACCAGGATAAGAATATATTGGTAATAGGGGAGCACATAAGATCTGAATCGTGGATCAGTGAATTAAAAGAACTTCAGGCTATAACACAAAAGAAGAATATTCCTATATATATTGTAACTCCTGACCCGCAGTCAGCCGTTAAAGTACTGCAGGAAAACGGGTTAAGTAATATCTCTGTCTTTAGTTGTGATAATACGGCCGTTCGTACTGCAGCCCGTACTAACCCTACAGCCTATTTGCTGCAAAAGGGTACAGTGATCGATAAAAGAAGTTTTCGGCAGATAGATCAGCTAATTGCCATTTTATAAACTCAATAGCGTAATTTTCCAACGTGCTAAGCTTTATCCTTAAAAAACTGCTTTATGGTTTACTAGTGCTGGTAGGTGTTACAGTACTGGTTTTTGTTCTTTTTCAAGGTTTTGGAGATCCGTCGCGTTTGGTGATGGGGCAAACAGGAAGTAAGGCTACGCAAGAAAATATTCGAAAAGAGCTCTACCTTGACCAGCCTAAATACAAGCAATTCTTACTATATCTCAATGATGTCTCACCTCTAGGTTTTCATACAGCTGAAGAAATCAAAAGCAAAGAGCTGAAAGGCTTTTTTATTGGCGGTGAGAGAAAGGTTGGATTAAAATTACCCTATCTACGTAAGTCTTACCAAACCAAAAAGGCGGTTAGTGATGTTCTGCTAGAGGCACTGCCAGGTACGTTATTATTAGCTTTAGCCGCTATGCTTATTGCTGTACTGATTGGTATACCCTTAGGTGTAGTAGCTGCCGTAAAGCAAAATACCTGGTTAGATACCTCCGCCGTGTTTACCAGTATAGTTGGCATTTCTGCTCCATCTTTTTTTATGGGGATTATTATAGCTTACCTGTTTGGATTTGTTTGGAGTGAATGGACGGGGCTGCACATTACCGGTAGTTGGTTTGATATGGACCTGACAACAGGCGAGAAGCGTTTAACCTTACAAAACCTTATTCTACCTGCCATTACATTAGGTATCCGTCCGCTGGCTATAATTACGCAGCTTACCCGTAGTGCTATGTTGGATGTGTTGGATCAGGATTTCATCCGGACAGCTTATGCTAAGGGCTTGAGCAGGCGTGTGGTAATCTGGAAACATGCCCTTCGTAATGCACTAAACCCTGTGATTACTGCTGTAACTGGTTGGTTTGCTGAACTACTGGCAGGGGCCTTCTTTATTGAATACATCTTTGGGTGGAAAGGTATAGGGAAAGTTACGGTAGACGCCTTGGAAAAGCTGGACTTTCCTGTGGTGATGGGGTCTGTTCTGATCTCTGCTACCTTTTTTATCCTGGTAAACATCCTTGCCGATATATTATATGGGATAGTAGACCCCAGGGTAAGAATTTAGAACCTTTTTTCCTTGCTGTTTGATTTTTCCACATACGGTAAAAGGTCTCTCTGCAATATTGGCTTTAATATATAAGTTGATAAAAATCATATAGAAAACAAACAGTTTAAGTCTTGTCTCCAATCTAAAATGGTGTATCTTTAGTTGAACCCATCCAGTACCCGCCTATTCAAAACCTTAAATCAGAATTTTATGGAAAGAGTAGCCGATGTATTACGAGCCAAGTACCCCCAGTTTAATACCATTGGTCCCAATCGCTCCATTCATGATGCATTACATCAAATGCACTGTGAGAATGTGGATCATCTTATCGTTTTGGATGATGAACGTTTTGTAGGACTTCTGACGGAACATGGTATCACAGAAAAAATAATCTACAGATCCAGGGATCTAGATACGGCAACCGTTAAAGAATTCATGACCACCTATTTACCTGTAGCTACATTCAATGATTCATTAGAACAATGTATGCAGTTAATGGAGCGTCATAATACACGTTTTATAGCTGTATATGATCGATTTGACTTCATGGGAGTTGTTTCTTCACATGATTTGATGAAGCAAGCATTGAATAAGCGTAAGGCTACATTTGAAGAGCAAGAAGAGCAATATCCCTGGGACTATTGAATAACTACTTCTTTAATTTCTTTTTTTCCTAAAGCTTCGTTTACGCGAAGCTTTATTGTTTCTTTCTGGTAAAGTAATTCTTGTTTTAAGGGGGCTACATTAGTAGTAATAAACAAAGTGCCATTGATGATATGGATGCGCTCTGTGTATTTGGCAATGGTTTTACCCATTAGCTGGGCCCATACTTGTTCTATTTGTAATGCTTGAATATCGCCGCGAATACGGCTGCTTTTTAAAAACTCCTGAATTGCTGCTCCCAAAGAGTACTGTGCCATGGCTCAAAACTACACTAAAGCTCTATCAATTGGTAGGGTGTGGATAGTTTTTCCAATTGTTTCTTGAGCCGTTCTCCATTGGTATCGGTAATAAAGATCTGTGCATCTTCATCTGCGGCTACCCGTTGTAAGAGGTTGCTGATACGTTCTTCATCCAACTTCTCAAAAACATCGTCCAGTAACAGAAAAGGCGAGAGGTGCTTTTCTGCTTTCAATACTTCCATTTCTGCCAGCTTTAATGCAAAGAGCAAGCTTTTGCGCTGCCCTTGAGACGCCACACTTTTGAAAGGTTGCTGTCCCATATTAAAGACCAGATCGTCGCGGTGTATACCACTTGAAGTACGTTGTATTACTAAATCGCGTTGTCGGTTGAATTGAAGCAAAGTAGCCATTGAGTGCTCATGCAGTTCGCTTTCATAGATAAGATTGATTGGCTCGTAATGTTGTGCGATGTCGTTGTAAAGCTGTTTAACATCTGGGAGAAACTTCAGTAAAAAAGTACTCCGTTTTTTATAGATAGCATCACCTTCAACAGACAACTGTTCATCCAATACATCCAAGATGGAAAGATCCCTGCTACCAAACCCTTCCTGGTAGGCCTTTAAAAATGAGTTGCGTTGCTGCAAGATCTTTGTGTAGTTTATCAAACTTTGCAGGTAAGCCGCATCTAATTGCGAAAGCAATGTATCAATGAATTTACGCCGTTCTTCGCTTCCTCCTAATATCAGTTGAATATCATCGGGAGCTATTACTACACAGGGGTAGCGGCCTATGTGCTTTGAGAAGCGCGTATAAAATTCATCGTTTACTGAAAACTCTTTGCGTCCATTTTCCCGAAGTACGCACACTGCTTTCTCTTCATGTCCACGCACTGTAAAGTGTCCTTCTAAGCGGAAGCCCTGATGGCCATGTTGAGTAATCAAGCTATCCAAACGGGTAAAGTAACTTTTGGTAAAGCAGAGGTAGTGAATAGCATCCAAGAGGTTGGTCTTTCCCTTGCCGTTCTTTCCCCAAATACCTATAATACGTTCTGAAAACTGGAATTCCTCGTGGAAGTAGTTCTTGAATTGAAAAAGTGATATGGAGTGAATGGTTAACCGCAATATTTAAAGGGTTCAGGGCTCAATTTTACTACTTTTTATAACGTCATCAGCAATAAAGACTCTACAAAATGATGTTTAAGTAACAGTAGTTGTCATAATTGACTTTGAAAGCCGCTTACTATCTGAATTCCAAAGGATTCTCTGTAACTTTAAGTAAGATCTTTTCATCACCTTTAAACTTAGCTATATGAACATCCTTCAACGCATGGAGCTTTGGGGAGATCGCCATCACCCCAAATGGCTGGACATTATACGTATAGCATTAGGTATTTTCCTCTTTATTAAAGGCATTGAGTTTTACAACAATTTAGGTTCTATGATGAGTATGATGGAAAATCAAGTTCCATTTGGGTCACTAGTGCTGATATTTATGGCTCACTATGTCATCTTTGCGCATATTGTAGGTGGGCTGTTTTTGGCGTTCGGTATTTTTACACGTGTCGCTTGCATCGCACAAATTCCTGTGTTGTTAGGAGCAATTATTTTTATTAATTCAAAGGGTGAAATGTTTCGGCCATTTTCAGAGCTGATACTTTCTGTTTTAGTTTTATTACTGTTGATATTCTTTCTAGTTGTAGGTAATGGACCTTGGTCTGCAGAGCACTACTTTGATGAAAAGAAGGCTGAAAGTCAAGGTACAGTGTAAAGTTCACCAATTATAAATTGTAAGTGATGGTTCTTTAAAACGGAGCTATCTAATGAAGTATTGTTAATTACTTGAATACACTTCTTTTAAAAACCAAGGGTTACAAGGTGTTATTTGTACTTACTCGCTCTATAACGATTTCGGTAGTGTATTAATTAGCTCTTATACTGATGTATTGAGATTGTCGCTGTGCAATTTTCCTTTTTAATTCTTTTGCAGCTTCAGTATATCCTCCATCTGCTCCATCTAAAAAGTGAATATGTTTGTCTTTGTAATTTTCAATATAGCAGGTAATTACACTTTCTCTATTGCTATAATGACCAAATAGTAGCTGGCCAGCATTTTCTTGTTCTGTTAGATAGTTTAAGAATTGGGAGTGTTGTTGTGGGGTGCCTGAAATTATTGTGTTAATACGTCCATCTATTAGAAGTGAGTCGGAGTGGGAGATAATTTGTTCAATATAACGCTGTGCGTCAAACTTTGGGGATTTAATGTGAAATTTAAATACAAACCATCCAAAGAGATTTTTGAGAAAAGAATTTAAGAAATAAGTGATTTTCCATTTACCGTATTTGGCCAACATTTCTTTCTTCAGTCTGGAGAAGCTTAATAAAAGTTTTAGCCGTTCAATAGATAATGGATGCCTATGATTGATATCGCCAAAAACATTATCAATTTGAGATAATGCATTGCGGAAGATACTTAACTGGTTTACTAGTTGTGGTGAATCAATCAAATAGCAAACAACTTCATGTTCTGCGACAGGTGGTTTTACGCGATCCCAGCGGCATTCCAGACCTGTTAGATTTAATTGACTTGGGCGATCTTCATTTAATGATGAGCTAATATTAGCTGCATACTTTATTTGCTTTTCAGCGTATTGCATTCCATTACCAATAATAAGTGCCTTATTTAGAAAGTTATCTACTTTAAGTTTAGTGATTTTTATATGATATCCTGCATTTAGTACTTCTTGGATTGACATGAAGCCAATATGCATTTCTAATCCAAAGTATTTCTGGCTATTTTGGTTATGCAGAGCTAATCCAGCAAGCACTTCCATTAAAATGGGTTGCGGTACAAGTAGTGAACCTCCGTCACCTCCAAAAAAGAAAGGGACCTCTATATTCCGCTTCTTGCAAATATTGAGGGCTGCAATCAAGCTGCCGGCAGCTACCAGGTTCACATCATTGTGGCGTCCATTATTTATGGCAGCTGTTGAGTTCTTTATATCTGCAATGATTATGTGCCAGCTAGGTGGAATCTGAGAGAAGTTGTGATCGTATAAAATGTCGGTTATAGGCAGTTGTAAGGGCGGGAGATCTTTATAGAAGTTTATATCATTCATAACTCCTGATTTATGAAGGTTTCCGCTCCTTAAATTTAAGGAAAGTCTAATGCATTCATCTTATTAGGAAAGTGTTTTCTGATAAAAATGGTTCCCTTTTACAAGGGATTGAATAGTAAACTACCAGAAAAAGCAAAAAAATCGTAAATCTGCATTCTTAACATCAAAATCGTACTATGCCTTCTTTTGACATTGTAAGTAAAGTAGAACTGCAAGTCCTTGACAATGCGGTAAACGTAACAAAGAAAGAAATTGAAAATCGCTTTGATTTTAAAGGCTCTCATGTCGTTATTGATCTGGATAAAAAAGAATATCTGATTAAAGTTGAAACGGATAGCGAAATGCAAATGAAGCAATTGACCGATGTGCTGCTAAGCCGTTCTATGAAGCAGGGTATAGCTCCTGAGGCTTTTGATTTCTCAAAGGAGCCCCATCAAAGCGGAAAAGTGGTTAAAAAGGATGTGCCCGTGCGCAATGGACTAAAACAGGAAGATGCCAAAAAGGTAGTGAAGCTCATAAAAGACTCAGGTTTAAAGGTACAGGTGCAGATAATGGATGATTTAGTGCGTGTTACAGGGAAGAAAATAGATGATTTACAGGAAGTTATACAACTTTGTAAGAACAGTAACCTAGGTATTCCTTTCCAATATGTAAATATGCGGAGCTAAAAATTAACAGAGTAAGCATTTGGGTGAAATGATAATTTGAATTACCTTTGCGCCTTTGTAAACACAAATAGCTGCCTCTAATAAATAGAATTATCATGAAAAAAGGTCTTCATCCTCAAAATTACCGTTACGTAGTGTTTAAAGATATGAGTAACGGCCATAGCTTTTTGAGCCGCTCTACGGCTGCCACTAAAGAAACCGTGAAATGGGAAGATGGTAATGAATATCCGTTGATCAAATTGGAGATTTCTAATACCTCACATCCTTTCTTCACTGGTAAGAATATAATGGTAGATACAGCTGGTCGTATCGACAAGTTCAAGAAGAAATACGCAAAGAAATAATTACAGTTCGCTTTGTTCTGTTCATTATACTTATCCCGCCTTCAGCGGGATTTTTTATTTTTACCGGAATTGGTTGGATATGAACAAGATTGTCTTCACGGAAGAGTTCTGCAGTCCGGAAAATTTATTCCCTTTTACCCTTACCCGACAGATTCAAGATATACGAATAGGTGTTTTGACCATCCGTGAAAAATGGGAGCAGCTACTTGGTTTGCCCTCCTTTGATAAACAGGAAGATGACTATAAGGACCAGGAAAGAGCCCTGATTATTGATGATGCCATAAATGATGATATTCTTTATTTGATTCATGGAAATATTATCCCTACGCCCAAATTAGCCAAACAAGTAAAGAAGCTTAAGCCGGGGGAATTTATATCTGTACCCGGCCAAGCGGGTCTTGTTTATTGTATTTGCCGGGAGCAAATTGTTCATAAAGAAAGAATTCGGGTTGAAAAAGCCGTAAAGCTAACGGCTGAATATAAAGAGGTTAAATACCCTTGGGATATTTTTGGATTAAATGCGTGGGCTATCCAGCAAGATGTTGAATGGCTGAAAAAGAATAGAAAGCTTCAAGCGCCATCTGATACAAACAAGCTGATCAACGCTGAAGAAATCTACATTGAAAAAGGAGCTATTGTAGAGCATTGTTTTTTGAATGCCACTGATGGGCCTATCTATATTGGAAAAGGCGCAACGGTAATGGAAGGAGCTATGCTGCGTGGTCCTTTGGCTATAGGCGAAGGTGCCATAATAAAGATGGGATCAAAAATATATGGTGCTACTACTATTGGACCTTATTGCAGTGCAGGCGGAGAGATAAAGAATAGTGTGTTTTTTGGCTATTCAAATAAAGCTCATGACGGCTATTTAGGCGATGCGGTTATTGGGGAGTGGTGCAATATGGGCGCTGGTACGTCTTGTTCTAATGTAAAGAACAATGCCTCTACCATTGCGGTATATACACCAAACGGTCCAGTGCCGGTGGGTTTAAAATGCGGTGTTCTTATGGGGGATTATACCCGTACAGCTATCAATACTTCCATTAATTCCGGAACAGTGATAGGGGTGAGCTGCAATGTTTTTGGTAACGGTCTAACTCCAAAGTATATTCCGTCATTTTCCTGGGGAAGCGAAGGCATTAAGCGCTATGAACTGGATAGGGCGCTTGAACATATTGAAAACTGGAAAAAATTAAAGCAACAGACATTGACAACTGCGGAGTCTGTTATTCTAAAGCATATTTTTGACCACTATTAATCCATTTAATTAAATATACTCTCCATGCGTAAACAGATAGCTGCCGCCAACTGGAAAATGAATTTGACATATGATCAAGGTGAAGCACTTCTAAAAGAAATTATTGGCGCTGGTATTCAGCTGTCGTCTAATCAGCAGGCTTTATTTGCAGTTCCCTTTCCCTATTTAGCCATGGCTAAGGCTGCAGTAAAAGGACAAACTAATTTTGATATAGCCGCTCAGAATTGCTCTAATAAAAAGAGTGGCGCCTATACCGGAGAAGTTTCTGTTGAAATGCTACAGTCCATGGGTATTGGCTATTGTGTTATTGGTCACAGCGAACGGCGGGAATACTTTATGGAGAGTAATAAGGTATTGGCTGAAAAAGTAAATATCTGCCTGGAAAATAACATTACTCCGATCTTTTGTTGCGGCGAGGCATTACAGGTTAGAGAAGAAAGTGCCCAGAATGCTTTTGTGCAACAGCAATTGGAGGAATCCCTGTTTCATTTAACCCCAGACCAAGTACAGAAAGTGGTCATTGCCTACGAGCCTATTTGGGCAATTGGTACTGGAAAAACGGCATCGACCGAGCAAGCACAGGAAATGCATGCACATATACGCCAGGTTTTAGCTGGTAAATATGGAGAAGCAGTAGCTGGAAATATTTCCATTCTTTATGGCGGTAGCGTAAAAGCAAATAATGCAGCAGAACTTTTTGCCTGTCCAGACGTGGATGGCGGACTGGTAGGCGGGGCTTCGTTGTTGGCACAAGATTTTGTGCAGATAATTAAAGCTCTCAAGTCATCAAACTGACGCCAACATATAAAATGGTGATTACCCGTAAAAGTAGTTTGTTATTGAACTTGTTTAAGGTGCGGGTTATTATAGACGGGAGTAAGATTTACCAATTAGAAAAAGACAGTTCAATAGAGATTGGCAGTTTAAACAGCAGCTCTCGCATAGTAGTAACAAATGGTTTTCATCATAGTCCTTGCTTTGAGGTAAAGTACAATCAAAGGAAAGTGTGTTATTTTAATGTGGGTTGCGCTTTGGATGATAACCTGTTAGCTGCGGGAGGGCTGTTGCTTATATTACTATACCTGGCTGGATTGACATCTGGAATTCTTTTGCTAAAAGTTGTAAGTTTTTTGCCTATCATTTATTTTTTATACGTGTACTATGTTAACAGGAAGGAGTTTATCCAGCTTCGGTATAATAACCAACTAATGGGACCTATTAGATCTAAAGACTTCTAAAAATTATTGCTTCTTGGACATTCATCCCTTGATTTCTACTTAAAAGAGAAAACAATTAAATATACAATTGAAATTGGGCCTTGTCTTATGGTCAGTCGAATGGGTG
Source organism: Flavisolibacter tropicus (assembly GCF_001644645.1). Taxonomy (NCBI): domain Bacteria; kingdom Pseudomonadati; phylum Bacteroidota; class Chitinophagia; order Chitinophagales; family Chitinophagaceae; genus Flavisolibacter; species Flavisolibacter tropicus. Next base: position 364,774 of record NZ_CP011390.1, read on the forward strand.
AAAATTCTAAGTTTAATAATGAAATAATACATAGAAAGGTCGTTAAAAATGTGTATTTCAATAGTCCAATAAATCAGGCTTATTTAATTAAAGGTCATTTGTAGTTTTATATTTCGCTAATGGAGTGATTGATAATTTATATCCTTAAATAGATTCACCGACATACCAGTAATAAAGGGCCACCTCTTTTACAATACTATTGTAATTAGCTGTTTTTGAAGCGACTCAAAAGATAAAAATAGAAGAGCGTGAATGATGCTGAACTTCCAATTGCTGCTCCATAAATTGAATAGTGTGGGATGAGAACAAGATCTACAATTACCATCACTAGCAGAGCGTATAATGCTGCTTTAATGTTCTCGTTGTTTTTATTAATGCTTGAGAAGAAAGTATCAATAGGATAAGAGGCTGAAAAAAGTAAAACGCCAGGCATTAAGTAAATAAAGCTTAGATACATTTTATCGAATGTTGCTCCAAACACAAATGGAAATAGCCAATATCCTGTTAGGCAAAGAAAACAGCAAATTGTAAGACTTACCAGAAAGTATAAGCGACTAAGTTTGGTTACATTTTCCTTTAAAAGTGTATTGCTTGCACTTTGTTGAGTTAGAAGAGGAAGTAGCGTAAAGGAGGCAAGATTAGGTAGTAGTAAGATAAGTTGTACTATTTTGCCAGTTTGGATATAATTCCCTAAGTCTTTATTGTTGGTCAAATATCGTACTAGCCAAATATCGCCGCGTAGCAATAGATTAACGCCTAGATTAAAAAGAAAGATATTTAAGCTATAGGTCATAATCTCTTTCTTTAATCGAATAGGCCAAAGTTTAATTACTGTTTTCGTTTTAGATAATAGCGTTATAGTTAAAATAGTGCAGGTAAGGATTGAGGCTATAAAATAGGCGCTTAGGTATAAATGTAAAATATGCGTTTCACCACTGCCATTGAGTGTGTATAAGTAGCAAAGGAGTGAAATATTGCAAATGAATGGAATTAGGCAAGGAATAACAAGTTGGTTAGACGATACAAAAAGGGCGGTTATTAGTCCTGTTAGAATTGAGCTAAAGACAAAAAGAATTAAAAGAAGTGTGTTGTAATTATAATGGATTATATCAAATGAATAGCTGAAATAAAACAGTATTGAAAACAGAAGGGTGGTTATCAATGACCAATGTAGGGTAAGATTAAGCAACGTGCTTACTTTAAACTCTTTTTTAGCGTTAAAGTAGCTTAATGAAATATCCAATCCCATAGTCAGAAACTGAATGACAAAAGCAAGATTGTTAATAAGGTAAAAGAATGGGCCACTTTGAGAAGCACCTAAAATATTGGCCAGATAAATATTCAACAAAAAAGAAGAAATGTAGAAAGCTAATCTCCACACTACTCCCTTTAAGAATATATTTTTTAGATGCATAAATAGTGTTTCACCTTCTAAGTGATTTAATAGCTATTTTTTTAGGTGTTTTAAAAGCTTGTATAGTTTAAGACTGTTGGCCATTTTATGGCACTTAAGGCAAAAGCACAATTACCCGCGCACGGTTTTATGCAAATAAAGCTTATTTAACGCTTTAATCATGCGCAAAGTAAAAGAAGCTCAACCCTTTTTGCTACCTTTGCCCGTTCGTAAACCGAAGTATTCCTTACATGAAGAACATTCGTAACTTCTGCATTATTGCCCATATTGATCACGGTAAAAGTACCTTGGCTGACCGTTTGTTACAAACGACTAATACCATCAGCGAACGGGAAATGATGGACCAAGTACTTGATGACATGGACCTGGAGCGTGAAAAAGGTATCACTATTAAGAGCCATGCCATTCAGATCAATTATAAGCATAAAGGCGAAAATTATACATTAAACCTGATTGATACACCAGGTCACGTGGACTTTAGCTACGAGGTGAGCCGCGCACTTGCTGCCTGTGAAGGTGCTTTGTTATTGGTAGATGCTACTCAGGGTATTCAAGCACAAACTATCTCCAATCTTTATCTAGCAATTGAAAATGATCTGGAAATCATCCCCGTTATCAATAAAATTGATATGGATGGTGCCATGATTGAGGAGGTGAAAGATCAGATCATTGATCTGATAGGATGCAAGCCAGAGGAGATATTGTTAGCCAGTGGTCGTTCAGGGATTGGTATTGAAGGTATTTTAGAGGCGATTGTAGAGCGTATACCAGCTCCAAAAGGTGACCCTGAAAAGCCATTGCAGGCTTTGATCTTTGATAGTGTATTTAACAGTTTCCGTGGGATTATTGTTTACTACCGGATTTTAAATGGTACGCTGAAAAAGGGTGAAAAGGTAAAGTTCGTGTCTACAGATCAGGAATATGAGGCTGATGAAATTGGGATTCTAAAACTAGGTTTAGAGCCTAAGAATGAAGTAGGGGCCGGAGATGTTGGCTATATTATCACTGGTATTAAGAATGCTAAAGAGGTAAAAGTTGGTGATACAATTACATCCGCAACCAACCCAACGCAAGAAATGATCAAGGGCTTCCAGGAAGTAAAGCCCATGGTATTTGCTGGTATTTTCCCGGTTAATACGGATGAGTTTGAGGAGTTGCGCGACTGTATGGATAAGCTGCAGTTGAATGATGCCTCTTTGTCATTTGAGTTAGAGACCTCTCAAGCCCTTGGCTTTGGTTTTCGATGCGGTTTCCTTGGGTTGCTGCATATGGAAATTATCCAGGAACGTTTGGAAAGAGAGTTTAACCAAACGGTAATTACTACCGTTCCTAACGTAAGCTTTATAGCCTACACCACCAGGGGTGAGAAGATCATTGTCAATAACCCGGCAGAAATGCCTGATCCGGTAAAGACTGATCGCATTGAAGAGCCGTTTATCAAGGCGCAGATTATTACCAAGCCTGATTATATAGGCAATATCATGACCTTGTGTTTAGGAAAACGAGGTATATTAATTAACCAGAGCTACCTGACTCAAACCAGGGTAGAGCTGATCTTTGAAATGCCGTTGACGGAGATTGTATTTGACTTCTATGATAAACTAAAGAGCCAGACAAGAGGATATGCTTCTTTCGACTATTCTCCTATAGGATATAGAGATGCAGACATTGTGAAGATGGATATCTTATTGAATAATGATAAGGTGGATGCTTTAAGTGCTTTGATACACCGTAGCCGGGCACAGGATTTTGGTAGAAAGCTTTGTGAAAAGCTGAAGGAGTTATTGCCACGCCAACAGTTCCAGATTGCTATTCAGGCTGCTATTGGAGCAAAGGTTGTGGCCCGTGAAAATATCTCGGCTATGCGTAAAGACGTAACAGCTAAATGTTATGGTGGTGATATTAGCCGTAAGCGTAAGCTGTTGGAAAAGCAAAAAGAAGGTAAGAAGCGTATGCGTCAGATAGGTAACGTGGAAGTACCACAAGAAGCATTCTTAGCTGTATTGAAGCTGGATGATTAAGAAATGAAATACTTGAATAAAAGAAAAGGGATGTTTAAAACATCCCTTTTCTTTTATGATAACTTATGTATTAGTCAGATGATTCGTCTTTTTTCTTGGCTTTGGACTTATTGCTTTTGTCCATGAGTTTTTGCTCATTTCTGTTGCCTTTTGAATCTAAAAGTGGGTCGCCGACTGGTGGATTGCCTAAAAGAGGATCTACGCCACTCATATCAACTTTATAATTAAAGACTTTATCAATATGAACCCATTGGCCCTTTTCCCATTTAAAGCCTTCGTAATCGCCATCGGGAATGTAGGTGTAAGGTTTATCGGGTTCGTCTGACTCAGAAATCAAATGATCGACTAGGATCATGCCTTCTTCATCAATATAATTGACTAACGCACCAGCATCTTTTTTGTATTCTATAGCAAATCGATATTGATTAGGCTTTTTAACGCTATCTTTTTGAAAAGAAAATAAGGGGCCACCAAAGACTGGTTGGTTATTTTGATCAAACGTTAATACATCAATCCATTTTTTATTACTGCGAACACTATAGTCGTCAATGCCAAACAACGTGTAGTAGTTTTTACCGTTATATTGGGTTTTGATGATGTTGTAGTATACTGCACCAATCCAGTTGGTACGCGTGCGGACAGAGTCAAGAGGACGCTCTGTGAACTCCGAAAAGTCGGAGAGAGGTACTAATTTTAAGGAACCATCCAGGGTTCTATATTGGATAGCACCACGCTGGCGGGAGTAATAATCATCAAAAGATAATGACCAGGTAAAGATTCGAAAAGTACTATCGGGTGCATATAGTTTGGATATTCCGATAACAGAGTCTAATGGGTAATAGAAAGAGTTCTTTACTTGGAGTGTTCTAACCAGGGTGCGGACAAATTGACTATCATTACGCATGCGGCCTGCGGTAAGAGAGTCGATGATAAGGTTTTTAGCCAGAAGTTTTAATGAATCTTCTTTCTTGTGAAGAATCTTTATATCTGCGGGGGCGATTTTCTGAGCGCTAGCTCCAGCTGATATAAAAGCGGCAATCAATAAGAATAGGATGGTTTTTCTCACTACTAAACAATGATTTAGCATATGCTAAGAACGGCAAAAAAGTTTAAATATTATCTTAAGGTTGACTGTGTATGGGAATTTGAAATTTGAGATTTGGGATTTGAAATTGGGAGGAGCTGGTGGAGGCTTTGGATTGCAGATTTTAGATTGACGATTACGGATTGGGCAGTAAAGATGCCTGCTTTTAGTATATTTAGTGCCTTCTCATTGGTGTCATTTCTTCTTTTTTGATTACTCGTTTCTTAATTATTTCTTCATGGTTAGCAGCTAAGGACATACGGACTAAGGTACAGGTGAGATAGGACTGTAGTAGGGGCCGAGGGATCGGCCGAGGTACAGGTGAGATACGGAGTTAAGTAGGCTTCCATACGGAGTAACCATGAAGGAACAGAGGCGGCGTAGCTGATCGGGAAGTATGGCAGATGGGAATTTAGGGATGGCAGATGTAGGGGGATGGGCAGCGTATTGATAGGTTTGATATATTTCTTTAATAATAATATCCGGCTTTAATATTTACCCGTTATTCTTATATATAACAAAATACCTAAGCAATTATAGAGCTAGAGCAAAGTCTAAGAGGCTATTAAAGCGTAAGTCGATGTCTGGGTGAGGAAAAGGTTCGTTTGGGTTAGTAGAAGTAATAAAGACATTATAAATGCCTGCGGCTCTTCCAAAACGCATGTCGCTGGGTTTGTTACCGACCATAATGGTTTTGAAGAGGTCAATTTGAGGGAATTGGGTGGCAGCCTGAAGGGCCATACCGGGATTAGGTTTGCGGTTAAAGCAGGTGTTGTCTTTTTCGGTACAATAGAAAAAATGGTCGATGCGGCCACCAGTGGCTTTTACCTCTGCCAGTAGTTTTTGGTGAATATCTGCCAGGTCTTCTTCTGACATTAAACCTTTACCGATGCCTCGTTGGTTGCTTATGACTACTATAGTTCCGACCTTTTCACTCAGAATTTTTAAGGCTTTTAAAACGCCGGGACTGAATTTAAACCCATCCCAGTTAAGAACATAGTTCCCAACAATTTCATCATTTATAACGCCATCACGATCCAAGAACAAAGTCCATGATTTGTCTACTTTCTTTAAGTCTAGTGGAATGGATTTCAGATCAGACTGGGCCTTGTTGTAATCTTCAGGTATACCGATATCAATAAAGTAGCCTTCTTGAATGGCTGCATAGAATTTACCCTCTGAGCAGAATTCTTCGAGGTAGTCCTTTTCGAAGGAAAATTTGGTTGGTAAGTTTCGGCTTAATAATGCTGTTTTGTTTACAAGATAAATACCACCATTGATCAAGCCTTCTTTATAAAATTGTTTCTCTTTAAAAGAGATGATTTTATTCGAATTCTCTATTTCTACAACGCCATAGCGTTCGAAGTTTAGCATTGGCTTCAATGCTAAGGTGCATTCAGCCTTATTCTTCTCATGTACGGCAAATAACTCTTTTGCCTGTATACGGAACAATGTGTCGCCATTGGCAACGAGAATATTTTCTGTTTGCGCTTGTTGAATAGCCAATTGAATAGCGCCGCCGGTACCTAATGGTTCTTCTTCTAATGCAACAGTATAAGATAAAGTAGGATAATGCTCTTGTAGGTATTTTTCAATAACCTCGGCCATATAACCTAACGAAAAGATGAAACGCTCAACGCCTTGCATACGCAGTGCATCAATAACATGAGATAGGAATGGCTTTCCTGCTACTGGTGCCATGCATTTAGGTAAATCAGGTACTGCTTCACGTAATCTAGTACCAAGGCCGCCGGCTAAAACTATTGCTTCTATCATCTTCAGGTTGGCTATTAAATCAAATCTGTTTAACTATACTTCTGCAAAGTAATTTTCTTCTACCAGTTGGCAGATAATATGGCCCAGCATAATATGGCTTTCCTGGATGCGTGGGGTATCTGTAGATGGGATATTCAGCAAATAATCGGAGAGGCTATTCATGACACCTCCGCCCAATCCTGTGAACCCAACGGTATGTACGCCCTTCTCACGGGCAACTTCAAACGCTTTTACGATGTTAGCTGAGTTGCCTGAAGTAGAAAGACCAACCAACACATCACCTTTATTGGCAAGGCCATCGATTAAACGCGCATATACTACATCGTAACTGTAGTCATTTGCCACTGCTGTTAAATAGGAGGTGTTGCAGTGTAGTGCTTCTGCTGGCAAAGCTTTACGGTCGGTATAAAAGCGGCCGGAAAACTCCGCAGCCAAGTGTTGTGCGTCAGCGGCACTGCCACCATTGCCACAGAAATAGATTCGGTTGCCGTTCTTTAAAGCTTCTGTGATTATATCGGCAATAGTAGCTGTCGTATTGATCAACTGCTCATTTTCCAGTATTTGTTGTTTAACAGAAATAGAGTCAGCTATAATGTCTTGAATCTTCTTCATAATCAAATGTAATCCAATAAATGTTGGTACTAAATGGTCCAGGTTTTTAGACCATGTTCTACAAACTGATAGTTTTTGTGTTGGCCTCCAAAGCGTTCCAAGCTTTTGATCACACTGTATTTAGTATTGCCCGGGCAATAGAAGATCATAAAGCCACCACCACCAGCACCTGATATTTTACCACCCGTAGCACCGGCTTGCTTAGCTGTTTCATAAATTTCTTCCATTAGAGAATTGGAAATACCTTCTGCCATCTTTCTTTTTTGCTGATAGCCGTAGTCCAGAATTTCTCCGAATTCATTCAGCTTCCCTTTAAGAAGAGCTTCTTTCATCATTTGGGCTTGCTGCTTTAATTGATGCATAGCTTCAATAGAAGTTTCTTTTTTGGCTACCACATTCTTAGCTTGCTGTTCTATAATGCGGGCAGATTCGCGGCTTGTAGATGTATAATATAAAAGCAGGTTGTTTTCTAACTCAAAGAGATATTGCTCTTTAATGCGTAATGGGTTTACGATCACTTTGTCTTCTCCATAAAACTCCATGAAGTTGACCCCGCCAAACGTTGCTGCATATTGGTCTTGTTTACCCCCCGCTAGCTTTAACCGGTTACGTTCAATATCATATGCATAATGTGCAATATCATATTCTCCAAGCGGGAGGCGCATCATTTCAGCAAAGGCACCAATTATAGCCACTACAAGGGTAGAAGACGTTCCCAAACCTGATCCTGCTGGGGCATCTACAAAGGTGTTTAATTTAAAGCCGCATTTAATGGTGCCATAGTCAGCTTGAATAGCATTATATACGCCTTTCAAAAGGTCTAATTGACCATTGATAGGAAGTTCATTTGAACGGTCAAATGTTTGTATTTCCTGTCTATCCGATGCTTCCAGAATTATTTGGTCTTCAGTTAAAGGCTCAATAGTAGCATGTGCGTATAGTGAGATTGTAGCGTTCAAAATGGTGCCGCCGTATAGATCGCTGTAGGGGCTAACATCTGTACCGCCACCGGCTAGACCAATACGTAAAGGGGCTTTACTACGGTAAATCATTTATAAATGGCTTATGTGCAGTTTGACATTACTGTTAACAAACCTATCTAAATGTGCCTATTTCTTAAAGAAACTCACTTAGTAGGGATTGAGTCTACCAGTTCCTTAATTGCTTTCGTTAGGTTTGTCCAAGCGTATTTCTGCTTTTCGGTGCGAAGATGCGGAATAAAATAATCTTCGCCTAATTGGTAGTACTCCAGAATGGCGTCTGCAATGGATTTAGGCTGGGGTTCGCAAACTAATCCTACTTTATGATCTGGTACTAAATCGGGAAGTCCACCTACATTGGTAACGACCATTGGTTTTTCAAAATGATAGGCAAGAGGTGTTACGCCACTTTGTGTAGCGTTGCGGTATGGCTGAACGACCATATCGGCTGCGCATAAGTAGTATTTTACTTCCTGATCTTGAATGAATTGGTTCTTCAAGATTACCGTTTCTTCCAGATGGTTATCCTTTATTATTTGCAGGTAGGGTTTTTCATCTTCATAAAACTCGCCGGCAATCATTAGTTTGATACCTGCCTCTTTAATGCGATTGTCCGTCATGGCCTGTAGCGCCAAGTCGAGTCCTTTGTATTTGCGAATGAAACCAAAGAATAAAATAATCTTATCGGAAGTTGAAAGTTTCAAATAGGAACGAGCTTCTTCTTTGCTGATCTTTTCACCAAAGTTGTCATATAGCGGGTGCTGGACCAATTGTGCCGGTTTGTTATTTTCAAACTGACGCAGGTCGCTCATCACCTTTTCACTCATGGTTATAAAGCCATCACAGGCTTTTAAGAAATACCTTGTGAAGGTTCGATCTCCGGGCCGATGTTCGTGAGGTATTACATTGTCTGCAATACAAATCACCTTAGTGTGACGATTCTTCTTCACCTGTCTTAAAATGGTGCCTAAGGCTGGTCCCATAAACGGTATCCAAAAACGAACGATAATGAAGTCGGGGCGTTCGTTGCGAAGTCTTTTACCCACCTTTAACCAATTGGTAGGAGAAATGGAGTTAATAATTGAGTGGATTGTGAGGCCTGTTGGCGCTGGCTCCTCGCTATACTGTGTTTTTCCAGGAAAAAGTATAGAAGGGTATTGTAAGGAAAAGGAAACTAACTCGCAGGAGTGTCCTTCCTTAATAAATTCCAGAGCCAGTCGTTGGTTGAACGTAGCTAAACCACCGCGTAAAGGATACGCAGGACCTATGATCACAATCCTTTGCATTAAACTCCTAGCTTTTCTTCTATTAAATAGGAGTTGCGGCCAGGGGCATTACGAGCCACCAATTCAGAAACAAACCCTGCCAAAAAAAGCTGAACACCAATGAGAATTGCTACTAAAGCAAGGTAAAACGCAGGTTTGTTGGTTAATGAATACGAGTCAGGGAAAAATATCTTTGATACAATGAGATATAAAGTATTTAATAAACCGATCACGAAAAATAGGGTGCCCCATAAACCAAAGAAATGCATTGGGCGTTTTGAGAACTTACCTACAAACATAATGGAAGCCAGGTCCAGGAAGCCGTTTACAAAACGTTCCCAACCAAACTTTGTAACTCCATATTTGCGGGCTCTGTGTTCAACGACCTTTTCACCGATCTTCCGGAAGCCAGCCCATTTTGCCAATACTGGTATATAGCGGTGCATTTCACCATACACTTCAACGCTTTTTATTACTTTTTTGCGGTATGCTTTTAAGCCGCAATTAAAGTCGTGCAAGTATATTTTAGAAGCTTTTCGTGTAGCGGCGTTAAAAAGTTTTGAAGGCAGGTTTTTGGTAAACTTATTGTCGTAGCGCTTTTTCTTCCAGCCGCTAACCAAGTCAAAGCCATCTTCCAGAATCATTCTTCTCAGTTCAGGAATTTCATCTGGGCTGTCCTGTAAATCAGCATCCATTGTAATGACAACATCACCTTGGGCTGCTTTAAAGCCTTCGTTGAGTGCTGCTGATTTACCATAGTTACGTTGGAACTTAATGCCTTTGATATTTGGATTAGCTGCTCTTAATCGTTCAACAACTGTCCATGAATCGTCTGTGCTGCCATCGTCAACCAGAACCACTTCATAGCTGTAATTGTTTTGAGTACAGACAAGTTTGATCCAGTCGCACAATTCGGGGAGCGACTCTTCTTCATTATAAAGCGGAACTACAATTGAAAGATCCATAGTTATTGTTGTAAAAAAGCGGGTTTTTCTTTCCTAATTACCAAAGAGATCAATAAACTTTTAACAAAGGCCCAAATTAACTCCATGCCAGTTCCTAAGATAATGTTTTGGACGCCGGTTTCAGCCTTTTGCTTTTCAAGTTTACCAATGGTTTTTTCAACTTCGTCATCTGATGCACCCATTCGTTCCATTAGAGCTCTTGATTTTTCTATACCCAACTTAAATGTTTTCTCTGTCAAGTCTTTATCAATCAAATTAAAAAGGATATATGTGCCAAGGGCAATTATAACTGCTGCAATTACGTATGACACAAAAGTAAATTTAATTGCTTCTTTAAAACTTAGATAGCCTCCGTTCTTTTTCCGTAGCTGGAAACCAGCAATCAGAAGAACGATAATCATATAAGGGAGGAAGGCGCTAATATATTGCTGGTTCATGAATGTATCCATACCCATGAAATAGCTCCCATACATCAGGATCATAGCAAAAAGGCCATTGATTATGCCAATTTTAATTCCCTCGCGTTTAAAATCTACAAGGGGAGTCTCTTGTTCTGTGGAAAAAACATCCATAATTGTTCTCAATTATTCAAAATTAGGTTGCCTTTGTTAATTATCCCTAAAGGCTTAGCATTGAAGCGGTTATCAAAAAATGGTGAATTTGAAGACTTTGACTGGTTCTTGTCTTTTTCAAAGGCCCATTCCTGATCCAGTGAAAATAGACTGCAGCAAGCGGTGCTACCAATTTGTATAGAAGCAGATTCTAAACCAAAAATATTCCTAGGTTGAATAGCAAATAACGATACCAACTTTTCTGGTGCTAACTGAGGCATTGTTTTCTGTACTACAGCAAAAGCTGTTTGTAACCCAATCATGCCATAACGAGCGTATTCGAATTCTGTTATTTTATGGTCAATATCTTCAGGAATGTGGTGAACCGCGATACAATCAATAGTTCCATCTAATACTGCCTCTTGTAATGCTTTTCTATCAGCGGCGGTACGTAAAGGCGGATTTACTTTTAAATTGGTATCATAACTGCTTAAATCCTCATCAATAAAACACAAGTGATAAGGTGTAACTGAACAGGTTACAGAGAGATTCTCTGCTTTAGCCTGTTTGATCAATTCTACTGATTTTTTTGACGAAATACCTGTAAAATGCAGCTTTGAACCTGTATACTTCACCAATTCAATATCTCGAGCAACCATTAACTCTTCAGCTATTGCTGGTTTACCTGGTAAGCCCAACTGAGTTGAAATAATGCCTTCATTCATCAAGCCATGAGGGTTAAAGGATTTATCTTCCGGCAGTTGAATGATGGTTTTGTCAATAGCTTTTACATATTGTAGCGCTTTTAGCAGCAGACCTGCATCTTGAATACTTTTTGAACCATCGCTAAAAGCTACAGCTCCGCTTCCGGCCATATCGTACATTTCAGCTAATTCCTTGCCCTCTATGTTTTTGGTAACTGCAGCAATTGGATGAATATGAACGGGAGATTGTTTTCCTTTTTGAACTAAATACTCAACTCCTGCCTTTGTATGAACAACAGGCAAAGTGTTTGGCAGTATCATCAGATCGGTAAAACCTCCATGTGCTGCAGCAAGCGTTGCAGATTCTATAGTTTCTTTATATTCAAAACCAGGATCGCAGGCATCTGTAAATGTTTCAACCCAGCCTGGCGAAATAAAGGAGCCGTTTAAATCAATTACATAGTCAGCCTGTGTTGTAATGGTTGATTCAATTTGCTGAAAAATACTATTTGCAATAAGTATATCAGCTTTCTGTAAATGAAAAGGCGAGGAGGGGTCAATGATTGTTGCTTGCCTTAATAGAATGTTCATCGAGGTGCGAAGATAATGGATTGAAACGGCTCACCCAAACCCTCCCGAGGTATGGCTTTGCTTTCACTCAGAACCAACTTGTGGCTTAAGTTATTGAAATCGTAAAAGATTCAAATTCAAGCCTTAAGTTATAAAGACCCAATTTGGAGTGGAGGGCTTTATTGGATCATTTTTAAGACTTCTTTTTCTACTTGTTCTTTTGATAACTGGTCTTCAAAGAACTTGCGATATCCAGTTTTGTTATTGATAAACAAGCTAGCTGGTATAGCGCCGGACCATTTGGTGTCAACAATGGGACAAAAGAGGTCGGCATTAGTTTCATCCAGAAAAGTAATGGTATTGTTGATATTGCGTTTTTTTGCAAAGGACTGGATCTTGCTTGGGTATGCATCTGATAAATCCAAACTTATAAATACTAGGTTAACGCCTTCTTTTTCGTACTTTTTGACTACTTCCTGAAAGTGTGGTATTTCTTCAATACATGGTTTACAGAAGGTAGCCCAGAAGTTAAAAATGGTAGGTTTATCTGTTTGTTTGATAGCTGCCTGCAAATCGGCCAGTTTCCATTTAGGAATGGTCTGGGATTTAGCTGAAGTAGCTATAAAGAGTGCAATAAATAATACGCTTGTTTTAAAGACTGTTTTCATGTTCTATTCCCCATTGGTTACTTAAGGTATTATATTCAGCTCCCTGAATCTTTTGGCTATCGTAATGTCCTTTTACCAATTTTTGGCGAAAAGCTTCATACACACTAACGGCGCAGGCTACACTTATATTAAGCGATTGGATCATACCCACCTGAGGAATAATAAAGTTACCATCTGCCATGGCGCGTATTTCGTCACTAACTCCTGCATGTTCATTACCAAAAACAAGTGCTATGCGTTGCGTTAGATCTGTGTCATATAAACTTACAGCATCTGATGAAAGATGTGTTGTTAAAATACGATCATAGCGTTGACGAATATTATGAAAGCATTCGTCTGCATCTGTATATTGGTGGACGGTTAACCATTTGGCTGCACTGCTACTGCTACGCGGGCCCCATTTTTCATGCCGTGCGATCTTAGTGGTTAAAACAAATATCTCCTGGATACCAACAGCATCGCAGCTCCGCATGACAGCTGAGATATTATGAGGATCAAAGACATTTTCCAATACAACAGTAAGGTCGTTTTGTCTTTTAGAAAGTACCTTTTCTATTTTGGATCTGCGTTCGCTTGTCATAATTGTTTTGCAAACTACTACAGCAAATTGATTTTGAAATGCTTAAAAGTTATAAATTTGCCACCCCTTCATTAAGATAGTTTGCTATTTTAATGAGTTCGGGTGGTGGCGCAGCCCGGTAGCGCACTTGTATGGGGTGCAAGGGGTCGCTGGTTCGAATCCAGTCCACCCGACTAAAAAGGCAGCTTTTCAGCTGCCTTTTTTCTTGTCAATTATTTAGAGTCTTTTTATAGTGCATCCAACAGATCGGGAAGTTTGAACTGAAATGTTTTTGCCACTTAGTGCTTCGTCAATAGCTTCTTTTAAATGTTTGCGAGTTACAGCATTACCATCAGAGGGGTTGTCATCAATTGCGCCATGATAAACTAACTTTCCTTCTTTATTGAACAAAAATGTTTCAGGTGTACGGTTGGCACCAAAAGCGTCTGCCAATTCTGAGTTTTTATCTATGGTATAGAACCACTTGTAACCCTGCTCTTTTGCATAATTTTGCATGGCTTTAAACGAGTCGTCATCATTTCTTTGCCCTTCATTAGAATTGATCAATATAACGCCAATATCATTCTTAAGGGCATAGTTGCTGATCTCTACAGTACGCTGTTGGTTCTTAATTACATAAGGACAAGTATTGCAACTAAACATAACTAGAAGACCATTTTTCTTTATGGCCTCTTTTAAACTGATTTCTTTGCCACTAATGTCTTTCATTTTTACATCTGCTTTGGGCAAATCTGCTCCAATGGGGAGCTCTATCAATGTAGTAAATGCCGTAATACCAAGAGCTGATACAGCTAACAAAGAAAAAAGCAATTTTTTCATGTTTTTGCGATTTAAGCTTTTCAAATTTCCTGAAAATGTCTGAGAAATTTCCACCGATAAACGTTTTTGGCATCCACTTATCCTAATTTTCTTTATTGCTTAATGATGTTATTGTCACATTTAACTCAAAACCAATAAGTACTACTAAGGCATAAACATAGATAAGGGACATAAGAATAAAGACTGCACCAATAGAGCCATAAACTTTATTGTAGTTGCTGAAATTGTTTACCCAAAAGGTAACTAAAACTGTTGCAAATAATAGGAGTGTGGTAGCAAATACAGAGCCGGGAGTTACAAAAGGCCATTTATGTGTGATTGATGGCCCATGCCGGTAAATAAATGAGATGCTATAAAAAACCAGCAATAAAATTATCACCCATCTGAAATTATGGATGACAGCTCGGACCCATTCGTTTTCAACTCCAAGCCATTTCAAAACAGCTCCTTGTGCTATCAATAATAGTATGCAAACGAAGCCTAAAACAAAGACAATCAATGTAAGTTCTAGCGCAGTTCTCCTTCTCTTTAAGCCACTACGCTCTATAAAGCCAAAGTAGTTCTTGTCAAATGACCTTAGTATTCCCATCATCGCATTGCTTGAGAAAAGTAACGCTAATAACAAACCGAACGACAATAAATCATTCCGGGGTTGGTTTAAAAAGTCGTTTAAGAAACTAATGATTACGGAGTTGTTCTTTTCTCCTGGAACAATATCGCGTATAAGACCAAAAAGTTCATTAATGAACTGCTTTGAAATGGGCAAATAGGGTATTAAAGTAAAAATAAAGAGCAACGTAGGAGGGATGGCCATAAACACATTAAAGGAAATGGCTGCTGCTCTTTCGAAAAGACTTCCCTTACGCAATTGCTTGATGAATGGAGGCCATATGTCGTGTATAGTATGTAAGCCAAAGCCAGGCACATATACCTTTTTGCTCTGCGCAATGATACTTTGAATCGGCGCAGAACTAATAAAACGTTTTTTGAGTTGTTGTTTTATGGCCATCCAGACTTTACCTTTTATATTCCTCTTTGATTAAGTGCTTGTTGATACGCTTTAGCTTTTTGCATATGCTCAGCATAAGTAGTACTAAATTCATGCGTTCCATTGAACTGCGGACTGGCTACAAAGTAAATGTAGTTAGTGGTTGGCGCATTTAATACTGCATCTATTGTCTTTTTCGATGGAGTACAAATTGGGCCGGGAGGAAGTCCACGGTTTCTATAGGTATTAAATGGTGATTCTGCCTGTGTGTGCTTTTCGTATATGCGACGCAAACTAAAATCTTTTAATGCAAATTTTACTGTTGGATCAGCTTGTAAAGGCATTCCTATTTTAATGCGGTTCAAATAAACACTTGCAATATTTCCTTTTTCAGCCTGAGCGTTTGTTTCTTCTTCAACAATTGATGCTAATGTATAAGCTTGAACTTGCGTTAAACCTTTTGATTCTGCTTTCTGCTTCCTTTCAGCAGTCCAGAATTTGTCCGTTTCGTCTGAAAGCTTTTTAAATACTTTTTCAGGTGTTGTATTCCAAAAGAATGTGTAGGTATCAGGCAATACAAAAGCTAGTGCTGTATTGGTGTCAGCTTTTCCTTTATTTACTAAATCGGCCTGGATATAATTCATCATAGCTGCGGAGTCAAATTCAAATTTGCTTCCCACTAAACGCGCCAGATCTTCTTTTGTACGCAGTTTGGTAATGACCAGATTTACAGGTGTTTGTTGGCCATTTCTCAGCATACGGATAATATTTAGAACGCTGCTGCCTTTCTTGATTTCATATTTTCCAGGCTTAATAGTGGTCCAATAATCCATGCGATCTGCTAGTAGGTTAAAAACCCCTTGATTCTTAACAATATTATGGGCTACTAAAGAATCTAATACGGCCTCTTTAGTAGCAGCATTTGTTCTGATATATAAGGTTTCTTTTTTTTCTTTAAAACCTGTTCCTGGTCCGATTACCATCCATGCAACAATGCCGACTCCTAAAAACAATACCGCTAAAACAATAAAGACAACCTTTTTCATAATTAAGAAAGTAAAATAAATAAAAAACCCTGCCTAGTGAGCAGGGTTTAACAAATATTGTATAAGAGTTATTTTGTTGTATCAGCTTGTGCAGGCTGTGCACTAGGCAAAGTGGTAGTATTGGTAGTCGTAGGAGCTGTTTGAGGTAACGGCTGTGAACGAATCGGACCATTTTCAATTTTATCTACTCTGTCATGAACTGCTGCTCCGCCCCGGATAAAGAAAGTAGACGCAATACATAGTATAGCTATAACAGCTGCAAAAATCCATGTGCCTTTTTCAAGAACATCGGTAGTTTGCTTAACGCCCATGAACTGGTTGCTGAAACCAGCTACGTTACCAGCCAGACCGCCACCCTTAGGATTTTGTACCAATACAATCAGGCTTAGAATTGCACAAGCCAGAATAATTAAGATGATAAATAAGACAGTCATACTAGTTTGAGTCGTTTAAAAGTTCAATTTTGGATGCAAAATAAGAGTTTTTGGAGGGATTGAGCAAACTTAATTTACGGTAGATTTCAATAGCTTTTGCCTTATTACCTTGACGAACCCAAACTTCCGCCATCGCTTCAGTTACTATTTCAGAGGACTGAATTGAATGGGCAGCCATGTTTTCAACCTGTTTTTCTGCTGTTCCCTGAATTTTATTCATTTGAGTAGCAGGAAGCCTTTTCATAGTCTTTAACCACTCTGTGAAACTTTTTAGTTGTTTGCCAAATTTATCTTTTGAAGATTCCTCAAGTGAAAGCTTAATTCCTTGTGAAGCAAAATAATCAACGGTATGAAATGGCTCAAACGTGATTATATTTTCTGCTCCCGATGGCATGGGATCTTTAAGAGATGGCAGCTTAAATGCATTTTTAAGTTCTGTTAAATTTGGGGTAACAGGTGTTGCAGGCCCTTCATTTTCAACTTTTTGCTCTTCGCTGATTTCAAGATTAAAAGGTGTTTGAAAGGCTTTCTCGTCAATAAACTGATGAAAAAGGACAGGATCGTGGTAAAATAAAACTGCCTTTTGATATTGCCGCTGGTATTCTTCCGAATTAGGGTCTAGTTTTTTTAAATAAAGAAATTGAGCCGGCCCAAAATAAGGGTAGCGTTTTGAAAAGTTGGATAGTTCATCCAGACTGCAATCGTCTATCGATTTTTTAAATATTGAGTGTGCCAGTTGTGCCAAGCTGTTCGCCATAGTATCAAATTATCCAAGCTTACCAATTAGAAAACATGCGGTTAAAAATATCGTCGGTTAAATTCCGAACCATTTCATCTAACAATTGGTTTTCTGCTTGCTGAAGAGAGAGTGACGCACTGAATTCAAAATTTCGGCTAATGTCATACTCTTGTTTTGTATTTGCAAGTTGATTGTTGACTATAATGTGAACAGCAACTGTTAAACGGTTTGTTACTTCTTGCTTGTCAGAAATACCTGTTGTGCTTAATGAATAATCTCTTATTTCACCAGTAACTACCAAATGTGCGTTGTCATTATTTGTAAGTGACAATCGCGTTTGGTTCACAATTTTCTGACGAACTCTTTCAGTTAAGTTGGGACTTAACTGCGGATTAACATAAGGAGCACGGTTTTCAATGTAGTTAATCTTGATGGTTTTCAGATTAGGGTCTACAGAGACATCATTAAACTTATAGACGCCACAACTAGTAAATATTATAAGCGCTATAATTAAAAGAGTAAAGTTTGTTTTGATAAACTTGAGCATAAGTATTACTAAGCAACGATTTTAATCTGTTTATTCGTCTATATTGTATTCTTTTAACTTTCTATAAAGAGTACGCTCACTGATACCCAGATCCATGGCTGCGTCTTTACGCTTGCCTTTATGTTTCTTGAGTGCTTTTACAATCAACTCTTTCTCTTTATCCATTATATTCAGGCTTTCCTCAACCTCTACATGCTCATGTATCGGTTCATGCATGAGTACAGGTTGTGCTGTTTGTGAAGTATGCGGGTGCGGAACAATGATTGGCTGATGACTATCCGCCGCGGTTTGCAGTTCCTTCATATCGTTTAAAAACGATGGGTTGTGTACTGCAGAAGACGGATTCTGCATGACCTCAAAGAACAGCTTTTTTAGTTCTGTTACATCTCTTTTCATGTCAAAAAAGAGCTTATACAAAATTTCACGCTCATTATTGAACTCATGAGGATTTGCTGTGCCATTACCTGCTAATACAGGCAAACGGTTATTCGGATTACTTTCAGGTAAGAAACGCGAAAGCTCTGTTGAAGTAACTAACTTTTCTGAAGCTAAAACCGAGATCTGTTCGGCAATATTTTTTAACTCCCGTACATTACCCGGCCAAGGGTAGGATACCAGTCGTTGGCGTGCTGCGTCTTCCAGCTGCACAGGTGTAGTTTTATATCGTTCTGCAAAGTCTATGACAAATTTCCTAAATAGCAACGGAATATCTTCCTTACGGTCACGCAAAGCAGGAACCCGAATGGGAACTGTATTTAGGCGATAGTATAAATCTTCACGAAACTTACCAGCTTGTACCTGTTGCAGCAGATCACGGTTAGTTGCAGCAATGACACGCACATCCGTTTTTTGCACTTTAGAGGAACCCACACGAATGAATTCGCCTGTTTCTAGTACACGTAGCAATCGGGCCTGTGTACCCAACGGCATTTCACCAATTTCATCAAGGAAGATGGTCCCACCGTTTACTGTTTCAAAGTAACCTTTACGGCTATCCACAGCACCCGTAAAAGATCCTTTTTCATGACCGAATAATTCAGAGTCAATTGTTCCTTCAGGTATAGCACCGCAGTTTACTGCAATAAAAGAATTGTGTTTACGTGCCGATAAATTATGAATGATATGAGAAAATGCTTCTTTACCAACACCGCTTTCACCATTGATGAGTACAGTTAGATCAGTGTTAGCCACTTGTGCCGCCACCTGCAATGCATAATTCAATGCGGGTGAATTACCAATAATGCCAAACCTATTTTTAACGCTTTGTAAATCCATGCTTACGCTTTAACGATTTCACCCAGAAGGGTAGCTTGTGTACTTTCATTCACTTTTACCCATACATAATCACCAGGTTGATAAGAATTGTCTCCTTTTGAAAAAACAACTACTTTGTTCTGACTGTTACGTCCCATCCAATCGTTGTCGCTGCGTTTAGATGTTCCTTCAATTAGTACTTTGAAAGTGGAACCAATATCATTCTTATAACTATCGACAGAAAGTTTGTTTTGTAGCGTAACTATCTCCTGTAAACGACGTTTTTTCACCTCTTCCGGAATATCGTCTTCATAGCGACGCTGTGCCAGTGTACCGGGGCGTTCGCTATAGAAGAACATATAACTCATGTCGTATTTGGCATATTCCATTACTTGCAAGGTCTCTTGATGATCTTCTTCTGTTTCTGTACAGAAACCGGCAATAACATCAGAGCTTATACCGCAATCGGGCATGATTTCTCTTATACGATCTACCTTAGCCATATACCACTCTTTGGTATATGTACGGTTCATCATTTGCAATACCCGGGTAGAACCACTTTGTAATGGCAGATGGATGTAACGGCAGATATTTTCATATTTAGCCATTGTGTACAGTACATCATCTGTAATGTCTTTAGGATGTGATGTTGAGAAGCGTACACGCAGAAGAGGAGAAATCTGTGCCACCATTTCCAACAGGTTGGCAAAAGTTACAGGCTTACCATCTGCTTCCGGGGTAAAGTAATAGCTATCTACGTTTTGTCCTAAAAGAGTTACTTCTTTATAACCATTATCAAAGAGGTCTTGGCATTCTTTAATAATGCTCACTACATCACGGCTGCGCTCACGGCCGCGGGTGAAAGGAACCACACAGAATGAACACATATTGTTACAGCCACGCATGATGCTAACAAAGGCTGTGATGCCATTGCTATTCAGACGTATTGGGGAAATATCTGCATACGTTTCTTCGCGGCTTAGTAAAACGTTTACTGCTTTTTGGCCACCATCAGCCTCTGTAATTAATTTAGGCAGCGTACGGTAAGCATCGGGGCCCACAACCAGATCTACTAGCTTTTCTTCTTCCAGGAACTTAGCTTTTAAGCGCTCAGCCATACATCCTAAAACTCCAACCAGTAAGGATGGGTTCTGCTTTTTTAGCTTTCTAAATTCAGTAAGACGCTTTCTTACTGTCTGTTCTGCTTTTTCTCTAATAGAACAGGTATTTAGAAGAATGATATCGGCTTGCTCAAAATTCCTTGTAGCGCCAAACCCTTCTTCATTCAGGATTGAGGCTACAATCTCACTATCGCTGAAGTTCATTTGACAGCCATAGCTTTCTATATAAAAATGACGTTTGTACTCAATAGGATCATTCACAAAGGGAGCGAATGCTTCACCTTGCCGGGTCTCGTCATGTACTTTGGTTGCTGTATCAAACATAGACTTTAGAAAAAATTGGAGGCAAAGATAGTCAATATACGCGCAGTAGGTGACAGTCTGTCATATTTTAGAAAACTTTATTCTGACCGCGCTATCTTTGAAGTCATCCATGAAATTCGTACTCGCCTTTCTTTTGATTTTAATCAGATTTGCCGCTTACTCTCAAACAGATGCTTTAGGTATCCTTTCGGGAAATATATTAGACGAAAAGAAAAAGGCTTTGGAGGGAGCTACCGTTACTTTATATCAAATTGCAGATACCTCAAAAGCCAAAACAACAACGTCGGACAAAGATGGCGCCTTTTCCTTCTCTGCCATACCCTTTGGACATTATAAACTACGGTTTTCTTATGTTGGGTTAGCTGCATTGACGATCGATAGTATTTATTTCAGGCCAGACCGTTTTGATTTTAATTTATCAGATATCGTCCTTAAAGGTGGAAATGCCGAAAACCTGAATGAAGTGGTTATATATGCTGAAAAACCATTAATCCAAAGCAAGGAAGGGAATATTACATTCAATGCAGGTGAGTCTGCCCTGAGTGCAGGCAGCAATGCCAGTGAATTATTAACCAATGTGCCATTGGTTACAAAAGACCCAGATGGGAAGTTATTGGTACGTGGTAAAGAACCTAAAATACTGATCGACGATAAGCCTGTAGAGTTAAACCAGCAGCAATTGCAAGACTTACTAGAATCGATGCCAGGAAGTTCAATTGAAAAGATTGAAGTGATGACTAACCCACCTCCACAATATGCCAATGAACAAGGTGGGGTTATTAATATTACCACTCGTAAAGGCAAAGTAGGCAAATCCGGGCGCCTTACTCTTTCAGGAGGCACAAGAGGAGAAACCAGCTTAAATGGAAATTATAACTATCGTAAGCAGGGGTTTGCTATGAATATTAATGCAGGTGGTAGTTATAATCAGTATAACAGTAATAGCTATGCTATCAGGCAAAACTTTTATACGGCTACAACAAAAAATTACGAAACTAGAAGTCAATCAGAAAGTCAAAATTTGCGTCCCAACTTTAGGGCAAATGCTGATTACGAATTCAACAAGATGCACTCTATAAATGCCGTATTGAATTATAACCGTAATAACGCCAACTCTGAAGCTACTACTGATTTTATGCCTTCCTATCAGTTAAGCCACCGGGTAGTTAAAAACGAAGGAGAGAATTTTAACGCTAATCTTAGTTTAACCTATACATTCCGCAGTAAGAAGCCAGGTGAAGTGTTGCGGTTTATTGCAAACGGCAGCCTTTCTTCAAACGAAAATGACAAGAACTTTTACCAGCAGTTTCTGGATGCTGAATATAATTTTAACGGAAAGGATTCTCTTCTGCTTCAAAACACAGATAATTTCTCAAAAGGAATGAACTACCGGTTAAATTATGATCTGCCGCTAAGCAATCGAAAGACCTTTCTTTCTTTTGGTTCATTCTTGAATGAAATATATTCGCATATACAAACAGTTGCAGATTTTAAACAAGCTGTAAGTGGAAAAATGGTGCCTCTTTCTGCCCTTACTTATGCCTATAAATATCAACAAGAGATAAAAAATCTAAGAGGCTCCATCAAACAAAAATGGTCTGAATCCTTTAGTACAGCGGCAGGTGTCTCTATTGAGCAAACAAGTTTCGATTTTAACCTTTATAAGGTTTCTTCAAACGTAAATAATGCTTATTGGAGTTATTTGCCCTTTGCAAACATGAACAAAAGTTGGAAAGATGTCTTAAATCTAACCTTATCATACCGTCGTACCATCCGGAGGCCTGGAAATGGTGAACTAAGCCCTATTGTTGATTCTTCTGACTTATTTAACCTGCGCTCTGGTAATCCTACTTTATTGCCTTCTTTGACCAATAATTTTGATCTGGTATTGGGAACTTCGAAAAAGAAGTTTTATGCGAATCTTGGAATGGGCTTCAATACCATTGAGGACGTATTTAATCAAGTGCGCACTCAAGTAAACGACAGTACCACACAAATCATGTGGCAAAACAGTAGTGGAAAGAAGGAGTATGAGTTCAGCACATGGAATGGGTATACTATAAGTAAAAAAGTGAAAGTAAATCTAAGTGCGAGCTATACTTACAACATTTATAGTGGATTTGATAAGACACAGCGCAATTTCAAAAATGGTGGCTCGCTTACATCGAATCTGAATGCGAATTATACTTTTTCCGATTTATTCAATACGACGAGTAGCTTTACTTTCAACCGCTTTGCGAGCCCACAAGGTTCTGCGCGAAGCAGTTTAAGTATGAATCTGGGATTCCAGGCAAAACTGCTTAATAAAAAGATGACAGCTACTTTAAATGTGATTGATCCTTTCCGACAACAACAGAACCACAGTTTTACGTATGGAAAGAACTTTACTATTGAGAATTACAATTCAACACGTTCGCGAAATATTCGCTTAACTATTGGCTATATCTTTAATAAAATGGCTAAAAAGTCAAAGTCATCTGAAAAGGATAAACAGAAACTTCAAAAAGCCCTAGCTCCCAAAAACAGTTAGATCGTTGTTTTTAGCTTTCTTGCTAACCATGAATCTTTGACCGGGATGAGCCAGTTGTTTTCCAGCTGTTCTTTTGTAGCAGCCAGATTGTTGAAGTAAAGTGTATCGCCATTGATAAAACCATTATCAGCTGCATAGCCGAATTGAGCGAGTGGTAATAGCTGTACCTTATCTTTTATGATAAAGGCAAGTGTAGTACGGTCAAAGAAGTCTACATGGAATTGCTCACCCAATTGTTTTATAAAACGTACAGAACTGTCGGTACTGCAGCCACTAACAGCAGCTTGAGATTCGTCGGCTATTAATACCACAAACTGGCCAAAAAACAAATTACCATACGCCTTTACATCTGCGCCGTGGGAGCGCCATTCTTCACAGAATTTGTTAATAGCATCCTCAATATCAAAAGCCTCGCTTAAAGAAAATAAACGACTGCTTTGATAGATCCATACGCGGCTGGAAGGAGAGAAGTCTTCAGGCAATAAGTGTTTGTATTCCAGATTCATGTTGCAAAATTAAAGACCTGAAGGACAAAAGGTTCGTTAAGATCAATTAGTCTTGTAAACTGGCTGCTACTAGCTCGGCCACATCCATTACCTGTACATCCGCTTCTTTCTCAGCAGCTTTTACACCATCGGTGATCATAGTATTACAGAAAGGACAGGCGGAAGCCACAATATTAGATCCGGTAGCAATAGCTTCATTGGCGCGCTCCCAATTAATGCGTGTTTTACCAGGTTCATCTTCCTTAAACATTTGTGAACCGCCGGCACCACAACACAAGCCATTCTTACGGCAACGCTTCATTTCAACCAATTCAGCATCCAGAGCCTCTAAAACCTTACGAGGTGCTTCATAAATATCATTACCTCTGCCCAGGTAACAGCTATCATGGTAAGTAATTCGTTTTCCCTTAAAGCTATCGCCTTCTTTTAGTTTGATCTTGCCTTCGTCAATTAACTGCTGAAGGAGCGTAGTATGATGAATTACTTCATAATTACCACCTAATTCAGGGTATTCATTTTTGAAAATATTGAAACAGTGAGGGCAGGTGGTAACAATCTTTTTAATACCATAATTATTCAAGGTTTGAATATTCTGGTACGCCATCATTTGAAACAAAAATTCATTACCCGCTCTACGTGCAGGATCGCCAGTACATAATTCTTCCGGACCCAAAATAGCATAGTTCATTCCTACTTTATTCAGAATGGTAGCAAAGGCCTTGGTAATTTTTTGTGCCCGCTGGTCAAAGCTGCCTGCACAACCCACCCAAAACAAAATATCAGGAGACTCACCATTAGCTATTAGTTCGGAAACAAAACGTACCTGCATGAATTGTTAGTTTTCAACTCAAAAGTAAAGGATTGCAATCTTTCTGTCTAAAAGTATTCAGATAAACTTGAAAACTGGTATGATACCTTCTTTTTTACTGCTTTCATCGAAAGTAACAAATATTAAAACCCTCATTTATAAGGCAAAACTGATTAAATTCTATTTTTGCCAGTCTGGGAATACTATGAAACAATTTTTGGAAAAGTGGAAAAACTGGGAACTCTGGCCTTTTTGGATGCGTTATTTCTTTATTACACCTAAATGGTTGTTGTATTGCATTCGCAGTGGCTCCTTTTGGTTTTTTACACCATCCAATCCTACTTTAACCTTTGGTGGTTTTGAAGGAGAAGGCAAACACGAGATGTATGCGCAATTGCCACCAGGTTCGTATCCCCAAACGATCTATATTAAGCCATCTATGACCTTTGGCGAGGTTCAGAAATATATAGCAGAATCAGGTTTTCAATACCCATTCATTGTAAAACCGGATGTAGGTATGAGTGGTATCTTATTTCGAAAAATTGAAAAGGAAGAACAACTGAAGGCTTATCACGAGCACATGCCGGCAGAGTACCTTGTGCAAGCATTAGTGGATTACCCAATTGAATTTAGCGTTTTTTATTATCGCTATCCTGATCAAGAAAAAGGTGTAATTACAGGCTTTTTGCAGAAGGAACCGATGCATGTAATAGGTGATGGAATTAATAGCTTGTTGGTATTGATTCAACAACATCCTAAAGCAAAACACCGCATAGAGGAATTATTAGCCTGGCATAAAGAACGGTTGGATCTGGTTGTTCCGAATGGGCAAAAGTTCTATTTGACACTAGCGGCTAATTTAAACAGAGGAGCTAACTTTATTAATCTTCATAATGAAATTGATGAGGATTTGCACCAGGTATTTGACCAGCTGAATCTTTATTCTAAACATTTTTTCTATGGCCGCTACGACCTAAAGGCTACTTCTCTGGAGGATTTAAAGGCAGGAAAGAACTATCTTATTTTAGAGTATAATGGTAGTGGTGCAGAGCCCAATCACGTCTATAATTCAGGGTATAACTTACGAGCAGCGCATGTAGAAATTTTGAAGCATTGGAAGGTGCTATACGAAATCTCAGCACAGAATAACGCAAAAGGCATTCGTCCTTGGCCTTTTATGAAAGGCTGGCGTTACTTACAACAAGCCAAAAAACATTTTGCTGAATTAGAAAGGGTAGATGCCCTGGTTTAAGTAATTCATTGGAAAACCATATTTTCGAAACCCTTTATCATTTGCATGGCTAAACTCATCCGCATATTACTGACAGGGCTTTTTATTTCATTTCTGGGCTCATTGCCATTAGGGACATTGAATATTGCTGCCATGCAAATATCCATAAGCGATGGCCTGATGCCTGCTCTTTTATTTTCCTTAGGTTCATTGTCTGCCGAAATGGTTTATGTAAGGATTTCGTTGGTGGCAATGGATTGGGTGCGTAAGCAAAAGCATTTTTTTAAAGTATTGGAATGGGTAACCTTGCTGATTGTTTTGGCATTAGCCGTTTCCAGTTTTTATGCAGCCTTTCATCCAGGCGTTAAAAAGAATGTGATTCTAAGCAGTACCCTTAACCGTTTTTGGTTGGGGCTATTTATGAGTGCCTTGAATCCGGTACAGATACCTTTCTGGTTTGGGTGGAGTACTGTATTATTCAGTAAGAAAATATTGGAGCCTAAAAACAGTCATTATAATTTATACATTGTAGGTATTGGCCTTGGAACATTGATGGGTAACTGTGTTTTCATCTTTGGAGGAAAGTTAATAGGAGAACATCTTAATAATAACCAATCATTGATTCAAATAATTATTGGTTGTGTGTTTGCTTTAACAGCCCTTATACAGACCTGGAAAATGATTAAAAAGAAGGATACAGAACACCAAATGGAGCATCCAGAGGAGATTACAAAGCCTTTTGAGGAAGAAGTTGAGCATATCAATAAAGATCTATAATCCTAAATATTTACAGGCGGCTAGTAATAAAAAGTGGTATCTAAAATAAAACTAGATAGGAGCCAGCTTTACATAAGTTCGTCGTGCTTTCTAGGCCCTTTACATTCACTTCTAATATTATTTTAATTCGGGTTTAATGAAGAATTATGGTTCAGGAATAAAATTTGCTGATCACACTGACCATTAGTTTTTCTGTTTTAAGCTTATCTCTAAGCAAAAAACCTTTACATCCGAAATGAATGATCTTAATAAGATTAATTTTTATAAAGAACTCCAGGAAGAACTAGAAAACCGAAAGAAAAAGCAGCTCTATTTTTTCCATAACGACTTTCTTACTATTGAGTATGATCCTAATCATTGGTTGTATGTTGATTGGTTGGGTTATCAAACAGAGAAGTCAATTATGGAAGGTTGTGAGAAAATATTAGAGGCGCTAACTTTTTATAAAGTTTCTAAGGTTTTAAATGATAATACAAGGATTGTTGGCATTTGGACTCCTGCAGCTGAATGGGTTGGAGCCAACTGGCTGCCGCGCATGGAAGCTTCTGGCCTGAAAAAGTTTGCCTGGGTGTATTCGCCCAGTAGGCTAAGCCAAGTTTCTACTGATGAAGCGATTAAAAACGCTCCTTTGCCTTCATTAATTCAAACCTTCTATAACATTACTGATGCCTGGAAATGGCTACTTTCAGAAGATTAAAATAAAAAGTAATAGCCAGTAAATATTTACTGGCTATTACTTTTTATGATGCTTTTAAAGCTTGAAACTTATAATTACAAGTACGTTTAGCTATTCATCTCAAATGCCCAATTTGCTCTTTCATCTGGGCTAAATTTCCAAGGAGCGAAATTATTTTCAATATTGCTATACATACCATTCCACTCAGCTGGTTGTTTGCTTTCTTCAAGCGCCAAGTTACGTTTAAGCTGGTTGATAATATGTAAAGGGTTGATCAATACAGGGCAAGCTTGTACACAAGCCTGACAAGAAGTACAGGCCCAAAGTTCTTCAGTAGTAATGTAGTCATACAACAATGTCTTACCGTCATCTTCAAACGTACCGTTGTTTTTATCGCGTTTATTACCAATTTCCTCCATGCGATCGCGCGTATCCATCATGACCTTACGGGGTGATAATAACTTACCGGTTTTATTAGCCGGACAAGCTTCTGTACAGCGGCCACATTCAGTACAGGTATAGGCATCTAACAAATTCTTCCAACTCAAATCCATTACATCTTTAGCACCAAAGCGTTTATGTTCTTCAGCCGGTGCATCTGTAGGAATGGTCTCTGGTTGCATAGCATACAATACCTCGCGCTGAATCTCCGGCATGTTCTGCATTTTTGCTTGAGGGTCTAATCTTGCATAATAGGTATTAGGGAATGCCGTAACAATATGTAAGTGCTTTGAATAAGGCAAGTAGTTTAAGAAAACAAAGATGCCTGCAATGTGTAACCACCAGCAGGTGCGCTCAATAGCAATCAGTGTGTTTACCGAAAAATTTTCAAATAGGGGAGTCAGAAAACCTGAAACAACAAAATCACCTGTTTGTAAATAATGTTCTGCACCTTTTAATTGTAATGCCTTGTCAGTAGCGTTCATTGTGAGGAACAAGGTCATGAGAACAATCTCAAAAGTCAGGATTAAATTGGCATCACTACGCGGCCAGCCATTTAACTCACGCATATTCAAACGGCCAACGCGCATCACGTTACGGCGTATTAAAAACGCAACACATACCGATAAAACACCAAAGGCAAGTATTTCAAAGAAATTGATCACAAAGCCATAAAAACCACCAAGGAAGGGTGCAAATAAGCGGTGTGTTCCAAAAATACCATCAAGGATGATTTCCAGAATTTCAATATTGATAATTACGAAGCCCGCATATATTATAAAGTGCATGAGACCAACAAAAGGCTTGTCAAACATGCGCTTCTGGCCAAACGCCATCAACAAAGTATTGCGCCAGCGCTCGCTGGAATTTCCTGTAAACTGTTCATCCCTGCCCATATTGATATTGCGGCGAATGAAAGAAACTTTCTTTGCGAAGATCCAAATAGCGACGGCAGCTAATAGAATAAATAAAATTTGTTGGGCCAGATGCATATACAGAAGTTAGATTTGCTAAATAAACGTTGTAAAAATAACCGATGCAGTCAAATAATAGCCAAAAGAATTGTATTCTGTCTTCAGAAACTATAAAAAGAAAACTAAAGCGCATGGCGCTGGAGATTGCTGAACAGAATGCAGATGAAAAGGAATTGATTATTGCTGGTATCAATGGTAATGGAGAATTATTAGCACAAAAGCTAATTGAGGAACTGCAGCAGGTTGTACCTACGAAATTGAGTAAAGTGGTGATTCAATTAAATAAGAAACAGCCATTAGATGCTCAATTAAGCACACCAATTGATATAAACGATAAGGTAGTGATAATTGTTGACGATGTATCAAATTCAGGAAGAACTTTATTATATGGCCTAAAACCATTTATTACCAACCTGCCTAAAAAGATTCAGACGGCTGTATTGGTAGAGAGAAGCCACAAGTTATTTGCTATTCAGCCCGATTATGTTGGTCTTAGCGTGGCTACTACATTGCAAGAGCATATTTCTGTAGAAACGGAGGGTGATCAAATTACGGGTGCCTGGCTGCATTAAAAATAAAGGAAGTGCCCTTTTACTTTGCCATTTGAAAACTCTAGTGCAGGTGCAGGCATCTTAAGCATATTAAGCAAGGATAGCATGGTACGTACCAAAGGTTTCCTGGTTTTTATCTTTGTAAAATCAATGTCAGGGGAAAAATACCACTGCCGTAATCGGGGGATATCGCGCCGGTCAAATGTTACAGACCCATCTTTACCATAGGCCGTGTTTTCAAAACCTCCATAAAGCCCTTGTGCACCATAGCCGATAGCTATATTTAACCAAGCGGGCAATTGGCTTTGCTTGGCAAAAGACTTCAGGTTAAAGCTCATCCAATAAGTTTGGCTATTATAATCTTTAAGTAGGCGTTCTTGAAAGCTTTTCCCAAATAAGTCCTCCGTCCGGTTTTTCACGTCACCTGAATAGGTTGAAGGGTGTGACGAGAATTTAAATTGTATACGCTGTTCTTGCCAGCCCCATTCTTGAAGGCAGTACAAACTTACCCCAGCTGCATTGGCTGCCATATCGGACCAGCTCCAGCCCCATTCGGCAGAGTGGGCGTCAAGTGTTTCTAAAATGGTTTGGTAACCTAAGCTGCTTAAGCCACCCAGCATTACTGCTTTTTTATGTGGAAAGCCGGCCCATTCCCAGGTTTCTGTAGAATATTTGGCAATATTATAGGCTGTCCATGCATGTCCTACTTTATCTACCTGCAACCACTCCTTACTATCATCGAATGTGTGGAAGGCTGTTTTGGGGTAATCTTTATACCAAGCCTGGCTTAGGAGAAGTAAAGTTCCGGTATAAGCTGCTGTATGTATGCCAGCTATTAGTATTTTGCGACTTTTATAATTAGGAAGAAAGGTGTTGTGTATATTGGCAATAGAAGAGGTGTCCGATACTGTAACCGTAACCGGTGCTGTTATAGTCGCCGATTGCTGGCTCCAGACTGATACGGACGCCAAAAGAAAAATAGGTAGAATCCATTTCTTCACGTGCCAAATGTACAGACACTTGTAAATTCGTAACAGATTTTACCTTAAACAACAAACCAATTTAAAAGAAATCAACACTTATGGATGCAGCAATTGCGCAAAAAGTACAGAGCTGGTTAGATGGAAATTATGATGAAAATGTAAAAAATGAAATCAGGGCATTGCAGCAAAAGGGAGGTGATGACCTGGCGGATGCTTTCTATAGAAACCTTGAATTTGGAACGGGTGGCTTACGTGGAATTATGGGTGTAGGCACCAACCGCATGAATAAATATACGGTTGGAATGGCTACTCAGGGATTTGCAAATTATATGAAAGCCAGTTTTCCTGGTCAGGAAATAAAAGTAGCTATAGCACACGATTGCCGTAACAATAGCCGCTTTTTTGCTGAAACCACTGCCAATGTATTTGCTGCAAATGGCATTAAAGTGTTTCTTTTTGAAGACCTGCGCCCTACACCGGAGCTGTCTTTCGCCATCCGGCATTTAGGTTGCCAAGGCGGTGTAGTATGTACGGCTTCCCATAATCCCAAAGAGTATAATGGCTACAAAGCTTACTGGACTGATGGAGGACAACTGGTACCCCCACACGATAAAAATGTAATAGCTGAAGTAGAAAAGATCCACAGTGTAGATGAAGTAAAATGGAATGGTGGTGAGGCTAATATTACACTGATCGGTAAAGAGATCGATGAGGCGTACATTAAAATGGTTAAGGGCCTGAGCGTTTATCCAGAGATCATTCAGCAGCAAAAAGACTTGAAAATCGTTTATACGCCTATACATGGTACAGGTATCACTATGGTACCACCTGTTTTGAAAGCCTTTGGTTTTGAAAATGTAAACATTGTTGAGGAGCAGGCTACTCCAGATGGTAATTTCCCAACTGTCGTTTACCCCAACCCGGAAGAAAGCGAGGCTATGAGCATTGGCTTGAAAAAAGCTCAGGAACTGGATGCTGATATTTTATTGGGCACTGACCCAGACAGCGACAGGGTAGGCATTGCCATTAAAGACAATGACGGAAAATGGGTATTGATGAATGGTAACCAAACCGCTGTATTGGCCTTTAATTACATGATTGAAAGCCGTAAAGAAAAGGGATTGGCACAGCCCAATGATATGGTGGTAAAAACCATTGTTACTACCAATATGATTGATGTGATAGCTCAGCGCAGTGGTGTGCATTGCTATAATGTACTTACTGGCTTTAAGTGGATTGCAGAACTCATTAAGGAGAAAGAAGG
This sequence comes from Flavisolibacter tropicus, assembly GCF_001644645.1. Classification (NCBI taxonomy): domain Bacteria; kingdom Pseudomonadati; phylum Bacteroidota; class Chitinophagia; order Chitinophagales; family Chitinophagaceae; genus Flavisolibacter; species Flavisolibacter tropicus. The sequence goes on from NZ_CP011390.1 coordinate 395,977, forward strand.
CAAGGAAAATTATATCATTGGTGGTGAAGAAAGCTATGGGTTAATGATAGGATCACAGATCCGTGATAAGGATGCTATTTCTGCTGTAGCACTATTGTGTGAAATGGCAGCCTATGAGAAGTCAAAAGGCAGAAGTCTGTACCAAAAACTGATAGATCTATATGTACAATATGGTTGCTATAAAGAGCATTTGATTTCCATTACGAAGAAAGGCATGAATGGTCAGCAGGAAATTGCACAAATGATGGAAGACTATCGCACTAATCCGCCAAAGTCGCTAGGTGGAGGTCAAGTAGCGCAGTTGCTTGATTATCAGAAGCAAATAGCTACCGACTTAAAGACAGGTCAGACTACACCTATTTCCTTGCCTAAGTCGAATGTATTGCAATTTGTATTGGAAGACGGTAGCAAGGCAAGTGCACGTCCTTCTGGAACAGAGCCAAAGATCAAATTCTACTTCAGTGTAAATGCACCGTTGGCTTCAGCAGATCAATACCCCCAGGTGCAAAAGCAACTGGATGAAAAGATCCAAAACATCATTAAAGATCTCGGCCTTTAATTAGTATAGAACTTTGTATATGAAAAAGTCCGCAAGTGTTTGCGGACTTTTCTTTCTTCTATCATCTTTAAAATCTACTCAAATCGTAGTTCAGACAATAAAAAAAGTGCTCTTTAGGTGGAGCACTTCCTCTTTTTAGGCGGATGGACTTAATGTCTTTATATATAGTAAACTATCAGCGTCTTTGTTGATACAAATTGACGAATAAATCTCCACAAATACTAGAGATAATCGGTGAATACGGCATTTTACCCGTTGAGCGGTAAGTCAAACCCAGCAAGGCCTTTGGTCTCAAAAGTGGAGTGCTTTGCGCTGGACCGCGGATTATTGGGGTTTAGAAGAATGGATGATGTGAGGATGGCTGATTAAGGTTAACAGGTTTAAAGTTGACAAGGGAGAGAGGGAGAATTAGCTGATTAGCTGATGTGAAGATTAGCTAATAAATAATGAATAAGGAACAAGGAATGATGAATATAGAAGGGAGGAAATGTTCAATGCGCAAGGTACACGAACTAACGAATGATGATTGGGAGTGGTTTTGTATCTTTAGGGCTCTTCTCTTTGGGGCATTTCCAACCTTTCTTATTACACTTTTTTACTATTTCTACTGGGTTTTTATAGACTGATATACGGTGGTGGTAGGGGCCGAGGGATCGGCCGAAGGATCGGCTACGGGTGAGGTACGGACTTCATACGGAGTTAGTATGGACCTGATACGGAGTTACCTAGGCTTCCATACGGAGTAACCATGAAGTGGATACGGAGTAACCCTGAAGGTGTAGAGGCATAGCAGTGAAGGAACAGCGGAGTGGTAGTGAAGGTAGTATGGAGGAGTAGGCAAGGTAGTATGGCCGATGGCTGATTTTTGGATAGCGGATTAAAGGGATTAGAAAGAAGGGTTAGCTGGATGAGATTAGGCTTTTAAGGTAAAATTCTTATGTAAATCTTTGATTATTTGTACATTAGGTTTCATGAGCATTGGGGCTAGCATGCCAAGGCGTGAGGGTTGGGAGAATCATAGGCACCTTCTTTTGGTAAGTAATATAGGCTTCCCCAAACTCTTCAATAAGCTTCTGCTCTTCAAACCGGATAGCAATGAGGGTATAGATAGTAATAACACTATTGGCAATCAGTAAGGACCAATGCGGATAGAGTAGTAGTAGTCCCCAGATGAAAATAAAAGTGCCCAGATATAAGGGATGACGCACAAAGCGATGTACCCCATCAATACGCAGCTCATTGGCTACGACTTCTTCCGCCACAAGGCTTTTTAAACCACTAAGGTTTAGAAAATACTTTTTGATGCATATAAACATTACAAAGGCGCCTGTTAGCATGATAGTCCACCCAAGAACAAGAAAAGTAGTTGAAGGTTTTAATAGTAAAGGGGAAGAGATTTGTAATTGATAATCGATAACAACACCTAGGGTAGCAAAGGCTAAGAGGATGTAACAGAAGCGGTAATTTTTGTAAAAGTCAGGCGCTTTAATGGCTATCCATTTTTTAAACCGGGCGTTAGCCAGAATACTGTGCAACACACAGAAAATTATCCACATTATGCCTAAGATCAGGTGTTGCTTTAGCATACATTAAAAATACTTGAATTACAAAAAATCTTAGGCCATACCGCTATTTATATTTGCCGGATGAGGAAGTTTGAAGATACGTACCGCCACAAAGGAATGCGCCGGAAGCTGGTAGAGGTTGTTCGGCAAAAGGGCATACAGGATGAAAAAGTGCTGGAGGCTATCAATAATATCCCCCGCCATTTTTTCCTTGATAGTGCCTTTGATGAGGTGGCTTATGAAGACCGAGCTTTTCCTATTTTGGAAGAGCAAACTATTTCGCAGCCGTATACGGTTGCTTACCAATCACAACTGCTGGAAGTAAAGCCGTTTATGAAAGTACTGGAAATTGGTACCGGCAGTGCTTACCAGGCTAGCGTACTGGCAGAGTTGCAGGTGCAGGTCTACACTATTGAGCGGCAGAAAAAGCTTTTTGATTACAACAAAACCTTCCAATACCTGCGTAAGTATCCCAATATTAAATTCTTTTATGGAGATGGCTTTGAAGGATTGCCAACCTTTGGGCCTTTTGACCGTGTAATTATTACTGCGGCAGCGCCGGAAATACCACCGAAATTGATTCAGCAGATGAAAGTAGGTGGAATGATGGTAATTCCTGAAGGTATAGGTGATGTACAGGTTATGAAACGGATTACTAAGCTGGAAAATGGCGAGCTGAAAATAGAAGTATTTGACCAGTTCTCATTTGTGCCAATGCTTGTAGGCAAGAATGACTAGAAAACTCTAATAAAATACCTGATCGGCAATCGGGAACCGGGAATCGATAGGTATACTGAAGTAAAAAATTACATAGTTGGGGATATTCGGAATATGGATTGCCGATTGTCGATTACCAATTGCTGATAAAACTAAGCCACCTCTTTAGTAAAGATGGTGGCTTTTCATATTATTAACTACTTTTATCCGGTACATCTAATTGCTTATGCGCATAGTACCCTTTATAATTTCTACCCTTATTACCGCTGTACTGATCTTTGCCTTGGATAAGCGCTGGGGCGCTGCTCCTGCTATGGGTCGCTTCCTGAGCCCGCAGCATGGTTTTTGGCAAAATGCTGAGCCTGCTGATCAGGATTTTAATGAATCACTGACTTTCCCGGGATTGAAAGGCAAAGCTAAAGTGTATATGGATGAGCGTCTAGTGCCGCATGTATTTGCCGACAATGATGAGGATGCTTATTTCATCCAAGGCTTTTTACACGCTAAGTTCCGCTTATGGCAAATGGAGTTTCAAACGCTGGCTGCTGCTGGTCGTGTTAGCGAGAAGCTGGGAAATGATCCCCGGTTTTTACGTTTTGACCGTGAACAGCGCCGCCTCGGTATGGTGTATGCCGCTGAGAATGCGCTAAAGGAAATGGAAAAAGACCCCGAGAACATGAGTTACACTTCTGCCTATACAGCAGGCGTGAATGCGTATATTAATTCTCTATCGGATGCGCAATTACCAATTGAATATAAACTATTAGGTTATAAGCCTGAGCCTTGGAGCAATTTAAAAGTAGCTTTATTCATTAAGCAAATGACCAAGACGCTGGCTGGTTTTGACAGAGACCTGGAATTTACCAATGCGAAATCTATATTCAGTACAGATGAGATGAAACAATTGTTTCCTCAAGTACCTGACTCCTTATTACCTATAGTACCTAAAGGCACTGCCTTTGCAGCACCTGGTATTACACCAGTAAAGCCAGCAACAGCTGATTCCTTGTATTTTGAAAAGGATACTACTGTGCAGGTAAAAGAAGAATTTAAGCCTAATCCTAATAATGGTAGTAATAACTGGGCTGTAAGTGGAACAAAAACGGCCAGTGGAGCACCAATACTTTGTAATGACCCTCACTTGGATTTGTCTTTCCCTTCCATTTGGTATGAGATGCAGTTGCATACGCCTACGATGAATGCTTATGGCGCGACCTTCCCAGGTTCTCCTAACATTATCATTGGCTTTAACGACAATATAGCCTTTGGATTTACCAATGCCCAGCGCGATGTAAAGGATTATTATGCCATTCGCTTTAAAGATGCGTCTAAAAAAGAGTACTGGTATAATGGAACGTGGCAGCCTACCACATTACGTATTGAAACCTTTAAGATCAAAGGTGCTCCTGATTTCACAGATACAGTGGCCTATACACATTTTGGTCCTGTAATGTATGATGAAAGCTTTACAAAAGAAGAGACGGGTACAAAGGCCATTGCCTTACGTTGGACTGCACACGATCCTTCTAATGAAGGCTTGATGTGGTTTAAACTCAATAGAGCAAAGAGCTATGCTGATTATGAAGAAGCCATCAAGGTATTTAGCACGCCTGGGCAGAATATGATCTTTGCCTCAAAGACTGGTGATATTGCCTTGTGGCAACAAGGTAAGTTTCCGGCCCGCTGGGAAGGACAAGGGCTTTACGTAATGCCAGGTGAAGACTCCAGTTATGAGTGGCAAGGATTTATTCCTCAGGAAGAGAATCCACATGTTGTCAACCCTGTTAGTGGTTATATAGAAAGTGCTAATCAGCGTCCAGTAGATTCTTCTTATCCCTATTTTATTCCGGGTAACTATATAACGGCAAGGGGTATTGCACTAGAGAACAAGCTGCAAGCTATGCAGGGTATTACACCCAAAGACATGATGGCATTGCAAAACGACGTGTATAGTCCTACAGCAGCCGATATTCTTCCCTTACTAATAAGATACACGGATGAAACAAAGCTGGATGAAAATGAAAGGGGGTATCTGGCAGAATTGAAAGGCTGGAACTACTATGCCACTGCCGATTCTAAAGCGCCAACTATTTATCAAACGTGGCTGGATAGCCTGAAAAGCGTGATCTGGAAAGATGAGTTTAATAGAATTGCTATCCCTAAACCTTTGGATTATGCTAAGTACTTGCCTAACGAGCAAACCTTGGTAGAAACATTATTAAGAGATTCTGCTTTCCGTTATATTGATGACATCAATACAGCTGAAAAAGAAACACTGTATGTGCAAGTAGTGAAGGCTTTTAAATTAGCTGCAACTAGTTTACGTAAAGACGAGATTGACAACAAGCTGGTTTGGTGGCAACACAAGAATCCAACAGTTTATCATTTGCTAAAAAACTCAGTGATGCCCTTTGCCCGCACCGGTTTAAAAGTAGGAGGTTGGGATAATACCATCAATGCAATGACCCATAGTCATGGACCTAGTTGGCGCATGATCGTACACTTAACACCAGAGACGGAAGCTTATGGCGTTTACCCTGGTGGTCAAAGTGGTAACCCTGGTAGTAAATATTACGATGCGTTTGTTGATACCTGGGTGTCAGGTCAGTACTATCGTTTATGGATGATGAAGCCCACTGAAATCAACGACAAGCGTATTAAATGGACCATGAGTTTTTCAAAAGCCTAATTAACTGACATGAGATTTATAGCAGCAACTGTTTTAATATTATTATTCAGCTTTATTGCAGGTTTGTTTCTTCCCTGGTGGAGCATTGCCATAGTAGCTTTTTTAGTGGCGTTGCTTATTCCCCAGTCAATTGGAAAGAGTTTCCTGGCAGGATTTCTAGGGGTGTTTTTGCTCTGGGGACTGTTGGCACTTTGGATCGATATTAAAAATGATAGCGTTCTTTCTAAGAAAATAGCACAACTGCTTCCATTAGGAGGTGCTAGTATTCTATTAATACTTATTACTGCATTGATTGGTGCACTGGTAGCAGGTTTTGCTGCCATGAGTGGAGGTTCTTTACGACCTGCCCGGAAAAAGCGCCGCTATGTTTAAACTGCAATGACCCTGTGAATAGATCCATCATTGTGCTGCTGTGCAGTATTTTATTCTTATGTTTTCAAGGAAATGCACAAATTATTACGGGTACTGTACGTAATCGGGAAGGGGCTATTTTACCCTATGCTACCATAGAGGTAGAAAGCAGCCGTTTAGGAACGACTGCTAATGCAGAAGGAAAGTTTGTATTAAACTTATCAAAGGGCAAGCATACCATTTCATGTCAGCATGTTGGATATGAAAAAGTGGAAGTGGCCATTTCTATTGAACAGGAAAGTAATACGCTTGAATTTGTATTAAAACCAATAACGCTATCACTTCAGGAGGTCGTTGTAAAGAAAGGAGAAGATCCGGCCTATGCGATAATACGTAGTGCCATAAAAAAACGTAAAACGCATTTGAAGGAGTGGGAGCGTTTCACCGCTGAAGTCTATACGAAAGGACAGTTGCGACTGCGCGACTATCCAACAAAATTCATGGGGCAAAAGATAGACTTTGAGGATGGTGATACAAGTAAACGAAAGATCATTTTCCTGTCTGAGTCCATAGCTACCTATTCCGTAGCACCGCCTAATAAATCCAAGGTTGAGGTAATAGCTACCAAAGTAAGTGGACAAAGTAACGCCTATGGGTTGAGTGCACCGCAGATCATTTCTTTTTACAACAATAATGTTAGCATTGGTGACAACCTGAATAATCATGGTTTTATCTCACCTATTGCCGATAATGCTTTACACTTTTATAATTACAAATATGAAGGCGCCTTTTTTGAAGAGGGAGACAAATCAGTAGGATAAGGGTACTACCAAAACGCAGATTTGAACCACTGTTTACGGGATACATCAATATAGTGGAGGATGAGTGGCGAATACATTCGTTACAGCTGCAACTGACCAAAGAAAGCCGTATGGAATGGATTGATACCTTGCGACTGGAGCAGCTATATATACAAAGTGCCAACCAATGGGTTCTTAAAAGTCAGATTATCTATCCAAGTATTAAACTCTTAGGCTTTGATGCATATGGCAGTTTCGCCAACATCTATTCATCTTACAACTTTGATCCAGTATACTCAAAAGGCTATTTTGATAAAGTTGTGTTGCGGTATGATGATAGTGCTACTAAAAAGACAATTGACTTTTGGGCTGCAACTCGGCCTATCGTTTTACAACAAGATGAAATTGACGACTACAGAAAGAAAGATAGCCTGGAGATTGTAAAGAAGTCACCCGCGTATTTGGACTCCATTAACCGGATCCGTAACAAAACAGGCATATTGGAATTGATTACATCTGGTTTGACACTAACAAATGCAAAACATAGGAGCTCACTTTCTTTTCCTTCTTTAATGGAAATGGGGAGTTATAATACGGTAGAAGGTTTTGTTGGACATGCCTATTTGAGTTACCATAAGCGGTTTGATACCTTACAGGAAAACAGGAAAAGCATCACTATCACTCCAAAGTTTCGATATGGATTAGCCAACCAACATTTCAATGCAGGATTAACCACGCAATACACCTTTGGTAAAAAATATTTAAATGCTTTATCTCTGGCAGGAGGTAAAGATGTATATCAGTTTAATAACGCTGGACCTGTTAGTATAGTTGGTAGTACGTATTCTGCATTGGTGTCAGGTACAAACAATATGAAGATCTATGAAGCGTGGTATGGGAGTTTGCTTTATACTAAAGGCTTTGGCAGTGGGGTAAATATGTACCTGGGCGCAAATTACCAGGATCGTCTTCCATTAGAAAACAGCAGTAGGTTTACGCTGGATAAAGAAGATGGAACCAGTTTTACACTTAACCGTCCTTATCCGCTTACTGATACAAACATTCGCAGGCATCAGGCATTTGCACTTACTCTAGGGGTACGTTGGCAGCCTGGTACAATTTATATAAAGTATCCGAACAGGATGGTTTCATTGGGCTCCGAACTTCCTGCATTTGAATGGAGATATACGCAAGCGTTTGACCAGGTTTTGGGTAGTGATGTGTCATATAGTAAATGGTTACTGCGGATCTCGGATCAGCTGAATTTAAAGCTGTTCGGTAATTTGGAATATGGGATTGATCTGGGTGGCTTTATCAATAAGAAGCGGGTAGAGGTACCTGATCTGATACATTTTAGAGGAAATACTTCCAGCTTCTTATCTGGTGATTATTTGACAAGGTTTCAATTGGTGCCTCATTATTACTTCAGTAACAGTGAAACGTTTTATAGCACGTTGTTTGCGGAACATCACTTTAATGGTTTTATAACCAATAAAATCCCGGGTTTAAAAAGGTGGAAATGGAATTTAGTTGCTGGGGTTAATGCGCTGTATTTAAAATCAGGTAGGCGTTATATAGAGCCGCTTATAGGGTTAGAAAATATATTTAAGCTTATCCGTTTTGATTATATCTGGGGTTGTGAAAAGGAGGGAATCAAGCGTGAAGATTTTCGCATAGGCATTAAAACAACGCTAGGAAATAACAGATGATTCAATAATTTCGCCCAACAATAACCCAAAAACACTTAGATATGGCTTTCTCAGCATCGACTGTAGCTAGTTCTCAACCGGCACCTGTTCAGCCGGCAAAAACGACTGATCATACCGGCATGGCTTCATTATTGGCAACCCTAATGTTAACCATGTATGCGGCTCAAAAGAGCAAAAAGCAAATGCGTAAGCTGAAGCGAAAAGCCGCCTTTACGCTCCTTAAGCTTAAGATGCAAAGCGCTCTGTCTCCAGTGACTTCAATGTTTTCGAAACAGCCAGCACAATCTGTTTCTAACAGAACCTTATTGTATATCTTATTAGGAGTTGCATTTATCATTCTATTATTCGTAAGCTGGCCAGCAGCCATAGTATTATTGCTATTAGGCATTTTGCTGGTGCTGTTGATGAAATAAGCCCAATTTTCACAAATTAACGTTGCTTCAGTTCTTATCTTTGCGGCCTTGAAATTTTGTTCACCCTGCAAGTGGCAAAGCGAAAGCAAGCCGTTGCGCTAGAAAGCGTAACGATCTTAAAATTTCTAATTTATGGCCCTATTACACAATCGTGTCTCTCAGAAAGAGCTGAAGCAGCGTTTGCTGCAAGAAACAGAACCCCGTACTACAATTTCATTCTACCAGTACTTTCCCATTGAGGATCCTCAGGTTTTTCGTGATTTACTTTATAAAGAGCTTCATGCCTTAAAAGTTTATGGCCGTATCTACGTGGCTCATGAAGGGATAAATGCCCAGATAAGTGTTCCCAGCAGCAATTATGAAGCTTTCAAATCCTATTTATATACTATTGGGCCCTTAAATGACTTACGTCTAAATATTGCAGTAGACGATGATGGCAAGTCTTTTTGGGTTTTAAAGATCAAGGTTCGTGATAAGATAGTGGCCGATGGTATTAGTGATCCCAGCTTTTCTATGGAAGTAAAGGGTAAGTATGTAAATGCTGCCCAGTTTAATGAGTTGACAAATGATCCGGAAACTGTGGTGATTGATATGCGGAATCACTATGAATATGAGGTTGGGCATTTTGAAAGTGCTATTGAAGTACCTTCAGACACCTTCCGGGAGCAACTTCCTATGGCGGCAGACATGATGAAGGACGCCAAGGATAAGAATATTATCATGTATTGTACTGGAGGTATCCGTTGTGAAAAAGCCAGTGCTTACATGCTTCACCAAGGGTTTAAAAATGTATATCACTTGGAAGGGGGCATTATCCATTATGCCAATGAAGTGAAAAAACAAGGTCTGTCTAATAAGTTTCGCGGAAAGAATTTTGTGTTTGATAATCGGCTAGGGGAGCGGATTACAGAAGAAATTATTGCTAAATGCCACCAATGCGGCCAACCTGCTGATACGCATGTGAATTGCGCAAATGATGGCTGTCACCTGTTATTTATTCAATGCGACAATTGTGTAAAACAATATGAAGGTTGTTGCAGTAAGGAATGTCAGGATGTAATTCATTTACCCATAGAGGAACAAGAGATCTTGCGTAAAGGAATTGATAAAGGTCGAAACGTCTTTAATAAATCACGTAAGCGATTACGTCCACGACTAAATGAAAAAGAATAAAGAAAGGGCCTTTAAAAGGCCCTTTCTTTTAATGCTTATGTTTATTGATTGCGTCGACTATTCGTTGGTAGGTTTCCTCTTCAGCTAGTGGTTCAGGATTAAATGATTGGCCGGTAACAGCTTCAAATAATTCAATATAGCGCTTGGAAATGGTTTGTATCCATTCTTCTGTCATTTCAGGAACTGTTTGACCTTCCTTGCCCATAAACTCATTGGCAATCAGCCATTCGCGCACAAACTCTTTACTAAGCTGCTTTTGTTTTTCGCCCTTTGATTGTCTTGCTTCAAAACCCTCTGCATAAAAATAGCGAGAGGAGTCTGGTGTATGGATCTCATCCATTAAGACAATTTCGCCGTTTCGCTTTCCAAATTCGTATTTAGTGTCAGCTAGAATTAATCCTTGCTTTCTAGCTAGATCATTACCTCTTTGGAATAATTGCAAGGCATATTTTTCAATTTGTTGCCATTCGTCTGCGGTAGTTAACCCCTGTCTTAAAATATCTTCTACTGTAATATCCTCATCATGTCCCTCTTCTGCTTTTGTAGAAGGTGTAATTATAGGTTGCGGGAAAAAGTCGTTTTCTTTTAAACCGTCTGGCATTAAGACGCCACATAACATACGCTGACCGCTTGAGTAGGTGCGCCAGGCATGGCCACAGAGATTGCCTCTTACAACAACTTCTACCTTAAATGGCTGACATTTAAACCCAATAGAAGCATTCGGTGCGGGTGATTCCATCAACCAATTGGGGCAAATATCTCTTGTTTGGCTGAGCATAAACGCAGACAGCTGGTTTAAAACCTGTCCTTTAAATGGAATTGTCTTTGGAAGAATGACATCAAAAGCGGAAATACGATCCGATGCAATCATGACTAACAAAGTATTGTCTATAGTGTATACATCACGTACTTTACCTTGATAAAAAGCCGTCTGTTGGGGGAATTGAAGTCGTGCCATAATTCGAAATTAGGCTTGTGTTTCAGTTAATTGTAAGAGTTTAGGAGGATTTTTTTAACAATTTATACGTTTATCCAAATAAAAATTTTAACAAAAACAGGTGAATCTGTAAATTACCGCATCAAACTCCTTTGAAATCAAGCATTTGATGCAATTTGAGTTTGTATGGAAATTCAATCCTGAACTAAATTATTCACTCTATGAGAAAAAGCGCTTGCTTTTTATTTAGCTTGCTTGCTACAATGCTAATGTCTGTTACTGCTTTCTCGCAAGCTGTAACCTTATCTGGAACTGTAAAAAACAAAACAAATGCCGAATCTGTACCTTCCGTTTCGGTTTCTTTAAAAGGTTCTACTCAAGGTGTTTACACTGATGAAACTGGATCTTTTAAAATTGCGGTTCAAAAACTGCCTGCTACTTTAGTGTTTTCTTCCGTTGGTTTTGAAACACAAGAAGTGACTGTATCTGACGCTAGTAATTCTATTCAAGTAGCGTTTGTACCGGGCTCGTCTTTAGGTCAAGAAGTGGTAGTAGCTGCAACACGTACTCCGCAACGTATTTTAGAATCGCCTGTTACTATTGAAAGAGTGAGCAATGTTGCAATACGCAATGCTCCTGCATCAAACTATTACGATGTTGTTCAAAATCTAAAGGGTGTTGATGTTGTGGCTTCTTCATTAACATTCAAAACTCCTACAACTCGTGGTTTTTCTGGTAGCGGTAACCTTCGTTTTAACCAGATTGTAGATGGTATGGATAACCAGGCTCCCGGTCTGAACTTTTCAGTAGGTAGTGTTATTGGTTTGACAGAGTTAGATGTAGATAATATGGAATTATTACCAGGTGCTTCATCTGCTTTATTTGGCCCTGGTGGTATGAATGGAACTTTATTGATCAACAGTAAAAATCCATTTAAATACCAAGGATTATCATTCCAAATTAAAACAGGTATCATGCACATTGATGATAAAGAGAGAGGTGTTTCTCCTTATCATAACTGGTCGGTACGTTGGGCTAAAAAAGTATCTGATCGCTTCGCATTTAAGATTGGTACTGAGTTAATCCAAGCTAAAGATTGGTTGGCAGATGATTATCGTAATTATAAAAGGTTTGGTACCTCCGGTAATTTAACAACTGGAACCAGAGATACAGATCCAAACTATGATGGTGTGAATGTTTATGGTGATGAGACTACGATTGATCTAAGAACACGCGTTTTAAATCCAATTGCTGCACAAGTGCCGTTTCTGGCTAGCTATATCAGCACATTGCCATCAAGCATTCCTGTATCTAGAACGGGATATACTGAAAATGAAGTGGTAGATCCTAACACGATCAATTATAAACTTTCAGGTGCGGTTCATTATAAATTGACATCCAGAGTTGAAGCTGTTTTAGCTGGTAACTGGGGTACAGGTAATACCGTTTATACTGGTAGCCAGCGCTATTCGTTAAAGAACCTGAAAGTAGGACAGTATAAATTAGAATTGAACAGCGACAAGTGGTTTATCAGAGGTTATACTACTCAGGAAAATGCAGGTGAGTCTCATAACCTGACCATTACAACCCAATTGTTTAATGAAGCGTGGAAGCCTAGTGCTCAATGGTATCAAGAATATGCTTTTGCCTATTTAAACGCTAAGCAAGCTGGTCGCGATGATTTAGCAGCACATAATATTGCTCGTTCTACAGCAGATCAAGGACGTCCTGCTGCTGGTTCTCAGCAATTCAAAAATCTTTTCGATCAGGTAAGAATGAAACCTATTCCACAAGGTGGTTTATTCAAAGATCGCTCAGATTTGTATATGGCTGAAGGCCAATATAACTTAAGCAGTCTTGCTAAATATGCTGAAGTACTGGTTGGTGGGAACTGGAAGCAATATGTATTGAACAGTGAAGGCACGCTTTTCCCTGATACAAAAGGCAATCCTATCAAGATCAATGAGTATGGTGCTTATGTTCAAGTTGGTAAAGAAATTATCCAGGATGTATTAAAATTAACAGCATCTGGTCGCTATGATAAAAATGAAAACTTTGAAGGTCGTTTCACTCCGCGCGTAACAGCAGTAGTAAAACCTGCAAAAGATCATAACATTCGTTTATCTTATCAAACAGCCTATCGTTTCCCAAGTACACAACAACAATGGATTGATTTGGATGCAGGTACTGGACGTTTGATTGGTGCCAATAAATCATTATGGGAAAAATATAACCTGATTAACGATCCGGCTAATGCAGTTACTCCAAATGGTGATTTGGGCGAAAAAGTTCCTTATACTGAAGTGAAACCTGAATCTGTTACAACTTTCGAAGCTGGTTATAAGTCGCTTATCGCTAAGAAATTATTGATTGATGCCTATGGATATTATGGCAAATATCAAGACTTCATTACTCGTAGAGATGTGTTGCAAGTTTCTACTGGAAAAGGTTACTCTATCGTTGTAAATGCTCCTGAAAAAGTAAAGACTTACGGTTGGGGCTTAAGTGCTGAATACTTATTGCCTGCCAATTTTGTAGTAAACGGAAGCTTGTCTTCTGATAAAATTGAAGATGTACCAGCAGGATTTAGAGCTTTCTTTAATACACCAGAATTGCGTTCAGTTCTTGGATTGTCTAATACTGGTTTTGGTAAAGACAAGCGCTTTGGATTCAATATTGCTTGGCGTTGGCAAGAAGGGTTCTTCTATGAAAATGATTTCACACAAGGCGACTTACCAGCCTATAATGTTGTAGATGCAGCCGTTTCATATAAGCTGCCAAAATCTAAATCAATGTTGAAGTTGGGCGGTACTAATATTGGTAATCAATACTACCGTTCTGCAGTTGGTAATCCTAGCATTGGCGGTGTTTACTATGTTAGCTATGCCTTTAATGTTCTTCAATAATTTAAACAACGTATTATATGAAACTTACTATAAATAAATGGGTGAAATCAAGTGCCTTATTCATTGGTGCGGTTAGTTTGCTGGCTTCCTGTAATAAAGAGTTGCCAGATGCAGTACCCAATCCAGTACCTTCTCATGAGGGATCAACGATAATGGAACTTTTAAACGATGCTAGTTTTAGTTTATTAAAAACTGCAGTTACCAAGGCTGCTCCTGCTTCCAACTCTGGTTTGGTGCCGCTTAGTACACTATTAGCAGATAAAACAGGCGAGTTTACTTTTTTTGCGCCGACGAATACAGCTTTTGCAGCATCAGGAATAACTAGTACTCAGATTAATGGTATGAGTCCTGGTATGCTGGATACTTTATTACGATATCAAATCGTAGGTGGTCAAAAATTTTTGTACACTTCTACTTCAACGGCCACTCCATTTCCAAATTTCCAATTTCCATCACAGTTTGTACTGGCACCGCCTTCTGCATCACTACCTCCGGGTTTGAGAATGCCTATTTTCCCTTCTAAAGTAAATGGCATGTGGGTGAACAACATTCCAGTGGTTCAGCCTGATCAAATTGCGGCTAATGGGGTTATTCAAAAACCAGCAGTGGTTGTAGCTCCTCCGTCCCAATATCTGTGGAACCGAATTGATACGGCTGCGGATTTGACTTACTTGAGAGCAGCTATTAAAAAAGCTGATGTGGGAGCAGCAGCTGGAAGTGCGTTGGAAGATATTTTGAAAAATGCTGCTGCTAACCTAACGGTGTTTGCTCCAACTGATGCTGCGTTTAAACAGGTTTTAACTGCTCAAATTACAGTGGCTTTAATGGCTCAAGGAATGGATCAAGCTACTGCTTTAGCTACAGCAACAGCTTTAGCTTCTACTCCTGCAGTATTTACAAATCCACTACTAGCAACTGTATTAACTTCAGAAAATGTAAAAGGGATCGTTGTATATCATATGTTAGGTAACAGAGCGTTTACTGTAAACTTACCAACTACGGCTACCAATAAGCCTACCTTGTTAAATACAGCAATTGCCGCACATCCAGGCATAACATTACAAGCGACTTTTGGTGCAACTGGAGTTACTGCTGCCACTGTAAAAGGTGCTGCTAATGCAACCGCAGCCACTGTTTTAATAAATCCAACACCAACTGGTGGTACTAGTGATCAGAATTATATCAATGGAGTTTTGCATAAAATCAATCAGGTATTGTTACCTCAATAATTTGATTACTCTTTAAGCTTAATAAAAAAGCCCTGAACAAATTGTTCAGGGCTTTTTTATTGGAATTATTATATGGAATATTAACCGAAGATGCCACCTTTCTTAAGTGTTCTTACACCTTCAGCAATTTTGAAACCGTTCTGATAGATTTCAATTTTATAGTTGCCTGTAGCAAAGTTTTCCTGACGTAAAGGAACTTGAATTGTTTTACGAGTACCTTGTTCGTAGTCAACAGATGTTTTGAAAGTGTATGGTCTGTCGCCATCAGTTCTTGTTGTTAATGTACCAGAACCCATGTTTGGATCAGAAATAATTTGACCAGCAGGAGAAGTTACCATTACATACAAATCAGCTGGACCAGAACGAGCAACACGGTTCTCAACATCAAAAGAGATCATCAATTTATCTACACGACGTGCAGTAGATGTTTCTTTCTCTTTACCATTTCTTTTTTCTTGAATAGGTCTTATTTGAATATTTGAGGCACTAAAAGTAGAAGCTACATCAACAGTAGAAGCTAATTCATCTTTTTGTGCTGTTGTTGTCTGCAGGTTTGTTTCTAAAGTTTGCTTTTCTGAAGTCAACTGTGTATTAGCAGATGCCAATTCTTGGTTTTCCCCAGTTAAGCGAGCCACTTCTGCTTCTAGGTTTGCAATCTTGCCATTCAAGGTAGCAATTAAAGATTTTGCTCTTCTAAGATCTGCATCACTTGCATTTTTATTACGCAAAATGCGATTGATCTCATTCTTTAGTTTAGTGATTTCTGAGTTGTTTTCACTTAATTGGCCTTGTAAGTTGTTATTATTTCCTGTGATAGAATCCAAACGTGTCAAGGCATCATTATATAACAATTGTACAGAGTCGCGCGAAGACGTAGCCGTAGTAGCTTGTGCTTGTGTGATCTGTATTTTTTCATCTGTATTATTTTTGTCCCAGAGGAAATAACCCCATGTGCCTAAAAGAGCAGCAGCCAGAACGCCAATTGCTACATTTTTAGTTGTATTATTGGGACGATTACTTACAGGTCGGTTTCCGGTATCATTCGGTTGATTCGCAGAAGGATAATTTGTGTTTGCCATCGTTGATGAGATTTAGTTTTTATTAATGTGTTAGGTTTGAACGGAAAAGTAACTAAGAGTTATGAATTTTTGACACCAGAAACCTAAAACCGTGCCAGAATAGTTTTTAATTGATTTTCAGAGATAATATGAAAGCAGATAAGATTTTAGAAGGGTTACGTAAAAAAAGTTATAAATCGATATATTGGTTAGAGGGAGATGAGGACTTTTTTATAGATCAGGTATTGAATTTTGCCGAATCTAATATTCTCTCTGAAGACGAATCAGCTTTTAATCGTACCATTCTTTATGGTAGAGATACTGATTGGGCTACTGTTATGAATGCTTGTCGCCGGTATCCAATGTTTGCTGAAAGACAAGTGGTTATTGTAAAAGAGGCCCAGGCAATGAGAGATATTGAAAAGCTAGAACCCTATATAGATCATCCGTTGTCTTCTACACTGCTGTTTATTGGTTATAAAGGTAAAAAGGTAGATGGGCGCACAAAATTGGCAAAGACGTTAAAGTCCAAAGCTGAAATGCTCACTACACGTAAATTGTATGATAATGAATTACCTGATTGGGTTCAAGGTCTTACTCGCGAAAAAGGATTTACTCTCACAAATAAGGCTTTATATCTACTGATTGATCATATTGGAAATGATTTAAGCCGCATCAATAATGAAATAGATAAAATAGCTATAAATCTGGGTGAACGTAAGAATATAACAGAAGACGATATTGAAGTATTTGTGGGCATCAGCAAAGAGTATAATGTATTTGAATTGCAGGACGCACTAGCAAAGCGCGATTTAAGCAAGGCTATTCGTATAGCTCAGTATTTTGAAAACAATCCCAAGGCAGGCCCTTTACAATTGATTTTCCCTTCTATTTATACGTTCTTTAGCAAGTTGCAAATGATCCATACCAGTGGCGGAGCCGCTGATAAAGCATTGGCTGGAGCCATTGGGGTACCGGAGTGGAAAATGAAGGATTACTTTCAGGCCGCTCACAAATACAATTTGATGGCCATTGAAAAGAATATTCTTTTACTTCAACAATATAACCTACGTAGTTTGGGAGTAAATGATGCTGGAACAGAAGATGGACAACTTTTAAAAGAAATGCTTGTTAAAATGATCTATGATTAATTGTTAAGAGCCTTTAGTGTATCTATTTTATCTTGGTGTAGCTGGGTTTTTAAAGCATTTAAATCGTTATACTTTATTTGAGGACGTAAAAAGCTTTTAACGATTACTCGTATGGTTTCACCATATAGATTTTCATTAAAATCAAAAATGTTTACCTCTACGCGCTCTATAGTGTCATTCAGGGTAGGTCTTTTGCCTATGCTGAGCATACCTTGTTTTACAATTCCTGCAACCAATACTTCAACAGCATAAACACCTTCACCCAAATGAATTTTATCGGGGTCTGTGTACTCCATGTTGGCAGTAGGATAGCCAAGTTCCCTACCTAACTGATCGCCTTTTACTACTTTACCTTCAAAAAAGAAATCATATCCTAACAGCTTGTTGGCAGAGTGAATGTCGCTTTTTAAAAGTGCTTTTCTAACCTTAGTGGAACTGATGTCAGCTTCATTAAGAAGATGTTTAGGGATTTCAATAAGATTATAGCCCCAAATTTCTTTTTGCTTTTCAAGTAACTGGTAGTTTCCTTTTCGTCCTTTTCCAAAGTGATGGTCATAACCTATAACAATTACTTTCGGGTGGAATTTTTGGATCAGGAATTCCTTTATATAGTCATCTGCAGACAAAGAGGCAAAGGCTGGTGAAAAAGGAACAACAACCAAGTGGTCAATACCCTGTTTCTCTAATAACTCAATTTTTTCATCTAAGGTATTGATCAATTGAAGCGATGTATCTGGTTGAACGATTTTACGGGGATGGGGATGAAAAGTAATAATAATCGATTCGCCATTTACCTTTTCCACTTCATTTAAGAGCGCTTTAATGATCTGTTGATGTCCTAAATGCACTCCGTCAAACGTGCCGATAGTGACAACCGCATTATTAAAAACAGGCAATAAATCGATAGAATGATGGACTTGCATAGGAAGTGCTAAGATAACAAGGCATTTGTTTTAGATTTGCAGTTTATCAAAATTTCGTCTTAGGAATGTCATTATATGCTCAACGCGGTGTATCTGCCCAAAAAGAAGAAGTACATGCCGCTACCCAAAATATCGATAAAGGTTTGTTCCCAAAAGCATTTTGCAAGGTTTATGCTGATTTGTTAGGCGGAGATGAAGCATGGGTAAACGTTATGCATGCCGATGGTGCTGGCACTAAAAGTATATTGGCTTACTTATATTGGAAAGAAACCGGAGACGTTTCTGTGTGGAAGGGCATTGCTCAGGATGCTATAGTCATGAACTTAGATGACTTGCTTTGTGTAGGTATTTATGACCGGTTACTTTTCTCTTCTTCTATAGATCGCAATAAAAACTTAATTCCAGGTGAAGTTTTGCAGGCAATTATTGAGGGAACTCAAGAGTTCTTTGATAATATGCAGCAACATGGTGTACAAATAGCCTTTTTGGGTGGTGAAACGGCAGATGTTGGTGATGTGGTTAGAACTATAGCCGTAAACGGTACTATGGGCTCCCGATGGGAAAAAAGCAAGCTGGTAACCAATGAAAAGATTGCCGCTGGTAATGTCATCGTTGGATTAGCTAGCTATGGTAAATCTCGTTATGAGGATGCTTATAATAGCGGCATTGGCAGTAATGGATTAACAAGTGCCCGTCATGATGTTTTAGGTTCGTATTATAAACAATTTACTGAAACATTCGAACCATCCTTGAAAGATGAGGTTGTTTATATAGGTAAACACCGGCTTACAGACCCTATTACAATCAATTTTCAACAGGAAAGCTTTAAAACTGATATCGGACACCTGATATTATCACCTACAAGGACCTTTGCCCCCGTATTAAAGCCTATTTTAGAACAACATTTTGACGTAATCAATGGTTTAATCCACTGTAGTGGAGGAGGGCAAACCAAATGCATGAAATACGTTCCTGAGAATGTTCGTATTGTTAAAGACAATCTTTTTCAGGCACCAGAAATCTTCCAGATTATTCAACAAGCCAGTGGCGCTGATGCTAAAGAAATGTATCAGGTATTCAATATGGGATGCCGTATGGAAATCTATACAAATGAGTCTTCAGCAGCCTCAATCATAAGCTTGGCAGAGTCATTAGGTATTCAGGCTCAAGTAATTGGTAGAGTAGAGGCATCTTCTAACAAAGAATTAGTGATAAAAACAGCAGAAGCAGAAATTGTATATTAATTTTAATTCCTGAACATCGAATTTATGGCAGACCCAATCATAGAGATCAGAAATGTAAATATTTACCAAGGCGATAGCTTAGTGCTGCAGGATGTGAATCTGACTGTAGATAAGGGTGAATTCGTATACCTGGTTGGAAAAACAGGTACTGGTAAATCCTCACTTTTGAAAACCATGTATGGTGAATTGATCTTAAAAGAAGGAGACGGTACAGTAGCTGGTTACGATTTACGAAAGCTGACCTGGAAAACGGTTCCTTATTTAAGAAGAAGTATTGGTGTTGTGTTTCAAGACTTTCAATTATTGACAGATCGCAATGTTAATGAGAACCTGAAGTTTGTATTAAAGGCGACAGGATGGAAAGATGAGAAACTCATGAATGAAAAAATTGCTGACGTTTTGGATAAAGTGGGTTTAAAGTCTAAAGGCTTTAAAATGCCTTTTGAAATGAGTGGCGGTGAGCAGCAACGTATCGATATCGCCAGAGCTTTATTGAACTCTCCTAAATTAATTCTTGCCGATGAGCCTACAGGTAACCTGGATCCAGAAACATCCGATGAGATTATGAGTTTGTTATTTCATATCTCAAGAGATTATGGAACAGCTATCGTAATGGCTACACACGATTATATTGTATTGAAGAAATTCCCTGCCCGTGTAGTAAGAACAGAGCACGGCCGCATCATAGACAATGCTACCATTACGCATTTATGATATCGGTATTAATTCCTGTTTATAACTATAATGTTACGGGGTTGGTGTCTGAAGTTGGAGCCCAACTTTTAGTAACAGCAATTCCTTTCGAAATAGTAGTTGTTGATGACGGTTCTAATTTGTCATATAAAGAAACAAATAGAGCTATAGCTCAAGCCCCGCATGTTAGATATATTGAATCTTCACAGAATAATGGCAGAATTGCCACACGTAATGAGCTTTTAAAAAAAGCAGCCTATGACTGGCTGCTTTTTTTAGATGCAGACAGTGTTATAATTAGCAAAAGCTTTATAACGTCATACCTCATTTTTTTAAAAAATGATTACCATGTTATAGTTGGAGGGAGAGTATACACAAATGAAAAGCCGCAAAATTGTCAATTGAGTTTACATTGGGCATATGGAACCCACCGAGAAGCTCAGTCAGCACAAAAGCGTTTAAAGAGGCCATATGCTGGGTTTATGTCAAACAATTTTCTCATTAATAAAGAAGCCTTCCAACAACTACAATTGACTGAGGAACTAATGGGATATGGTCATGAAGATACATGGATGGGAATAAAGTTAGAAATAATGAAAGCAAGGATCTTTCATATTGATAATCCAGTTCTACATAATGGGATAGAGGATAGTCGTGTTTTTTTGGATAAAAGTCTTAATTCGTTGCTGAACCTATCCAGACTACAAAAAATTGTATGTGACGAAGCATTAAAAAATCATGTTAAGTTATTTGCAGCATATAGGCGGTATAAGAAGTTAGGGATAATCCCAATTTTAAACATTACTATTTCTTTCATGCAATCATTTATTTTGAAACGTTTGCATTCGTGTAACCCGTCTTTGTTTCTTTTTGATCTTTATCGGTTAAACTACTTTTCTCGTTTAGCAGAAGATAAGAGGTTTCAAGAAAATAAAAGTTGACCTGCTTGTCTGCAGCTACTTTAATTTAACTGGAACAGGAAGTTTATTATCTATACAAACACGCTCATATATTTGAAGCAACATTTTCTCTTCATTCTCCCAGTTCATTTCTGTTTTTACCTTTTCAGTATTTTGTTTCCACTTTTCGAGGTGAACAGGGTATTCAAATACTCTTACTATAGTTTGGGCAATGTGTTCTGGATTATGGTTCTCTATATAGGTCCCGACATCATATGTTGAAATGATCCTTTCCATTTCTACCAGGCGACTGGACAAAACCGGGACGCCAGAATGTAAATAGTCAAAAATCTTATTAGGAAGTCCGTACAGATGATTAATATTATTGGGCTTATCTAAAGTTAGGCCTAGATGCGCCTGGCGAGTAATATGGCGAAGTACTTCAAAGGGCACCTTTGGAATGATTGTAATTCGATCAGTGAGTTTTTTATCTTGAATCATTTCAACTAATGTGTCGAAAACATCACCGCCTCCAACAAGTAATAGATGGAATTTTGTGGGATCAAGAAATTGCGTGCTAGCAATTAATTCTTCTGCGCCTCGCTCATGATTAATTCCTGCTCCCTGATATAAAAGAAGGTATTTATCACGTGGTATCTTGTTATCGATGCTTTTTTTCAGGTCTTCAAATTGAAATGTTTCTTCAATTTGAAGAGGTGGCACATTTCGTATATACCAAAGTTTTTTTCCATAATCCTTATAGTAAAGGTCACAGAACGATTGGCAAATGGTATAAATGTATTTTAGTTTGGGGAAGATGTTTTTTTCAACTGTCGACCATACTTTCTTGGCCAACCTCTTGCCATTTAGTTGTGGCATCCCTAAGAAATATTCATGGGTGTCGTATACCAGTGGCTTCCTTTTAATAATCGAAGCCAAATAGTTAGCTGGTAATACATCTAGATCATTGGCCAACAGAATATCGCATTTTGTAAAAAGCAGTTTAAAGAACAACTTGATATTGTATTCTGCATAAAACCACATCTTTTTCTGAAAAATTAGTGGTATCCGGACGGCTTTATAAGATCTGGGTGTTAAAGGCAAACTTTTTTTACGTTTACCTCCAATTACTAATACCTCATAGCCTGCATTTTGTAAGGAGTTGCAAACTTTATGTACACGTTGGTCAGTAACTAAGTCTAAAATAACGGATACCGTTATGTGGGTTTTCTGTGGCATTAATATAGGTTACTGTTCTTTATTCTTAAATGCTTTAATCAGCTCCTTCGTTATGATCTTGGCGGCATCTCCTTTACCGAAAATAGAAGTCCTATTTCTTATTGTTACGTTTTTAATCTTCTCAAACGCTTGTATTAGTTGGTAACCTTCTCCGCTACAATAAACGGCACCGCCATAATTAGTGACTTCGGGCCAGAAAGGGCGCTCCATAATAATGGCTAACGGTTTTTTTGCAAAAAAAGCTTCACGCTGAACGCCGCCACTGTCCGTAATTACAAGCATACTATTATCCAAAAGTGCTTGCATAGCTAAGTAGCCTTGTGGGGGAATAATCTTAAAGTCAATATTAATACTATTCTTTTCTACTATTTGCTTTGTATTAGGATGTAGAGGACAAACAACTGGAATCTGCTTGTGAATCTGGTTTAATGAACGGATAATGTTTTTTAGAATGTCCAAGTGCTCAATATTTTGCCTTCTATGAATAGTAGCTAGTATATATTGATTCTTTTGCAAGCCATTATCGTCTAGAACCCTTGGGGATTTAGCAAAATGCTTTTTGTAATATAAATAGGCATCCAGCATTAAGTCGCCACTGTAAATTACTAAAGAAGGAATATCCTTCATAAAGCCTTCCTTCTTTAGTTGTCTTTCATTTAGCCGGGTACAGCAGAAGTTAATAGTGGCCATGCGATCTGTAAGGTATCGATTGCTTTCTTCAGGCATTTCTTCATCAAAAGTTCGAATGCCTGCTTCAATATGAGCAACAGGTATACCCAGCTTCTTTCCGGTTAGCGCACCAGCTAGCGTGGCATTTGTATCTCCAAAGACTACAATAATATCAGGGTTTACTTTGGGGATCTCTTTTTCCATAGCCTCCATGGTCCGGGCAATTAGTGCAACATGCGACAGGGAGTGAATGTTCAGATTAATAGTTGGCAGGCCAATATCTAGATCACGAAAAAATACATCACTCATCTCTGATGAGAAATGTTGGCCTGTATGTATGATGGACTCTTTAATGAATGCATGTTTTGCCATTTCCTGATGCAGTACTGCTAGCTTTACAAACTGCGGTCTGTTTCCTACTATGTACAAAACATTCATCTAGACTAAAGCTTTATAGATCTTTTCAATGATTTCGATTGTTTTAATGGCATCGCGTGCTTCTAACAGCGAGCCATTATTATTCAAGGATGCTACCAGTGATTCATAAACCTTGTTATGATTACTCATAGAGCCCTGGTAATGGCCATAGTGGTTTGCTTCTGTAGCTTGTTCTAAAACAGGTGTTTCTTCCGATTCCGTTTTATACCACTCTAAGGTATTTAAATACTGTCCGCCAATCTTTACGCTTCCTTTTTCACCAAATAACGTAATTGAACCTTCCTGGTTATGTTCATAGCTATTTATTGTAAAGTTCAGCGTCCCTAGAACGCCGCTTTTCAATTTAATGGCTACAACACCGGTATCTTCAATCTCTACGTGCTGGTGGTGCGTAAAGTTGTCTTTGAACCCTCTAACTTCTTCTACATCACCTAAAAACCAATAGAGGACGTCTATGAAATGACTGAACTGGGTATAAAGGGTACCGCCATCAAGTTCCTTAGTTCCTCTCCAATCACCCGTATAATATCCCTGGCTGCGGTTCCAGAAGCAGTTGATCTGAAAGCTATATATATCTCCATATTTCTTAGCTTCCAGATCCTTCTTCACCAATTGAATAGGAGGGTTAAAACGATTCTGTTTAACGACAAATAGCTTCTTCCTGAAGAAATGCGCTGTATCGGCCATTTGCCAGGCAGCTACGCTGGTAATACACATGGGCTTTTCGCAAAGCACGTGTTTTCTAGCCTGAAGCGATTTTATAGCATGTTCTGCATGGAAGCCGTTTGGGGTACAAACGGAAACCACATCTATTTCTGTTTCGTTTTTAAGTAGGTCGTCTATTGAGTAATAGGCCTTAGCCTCATATTGTTTGGCAAATGCAACGGCTCTTTGTTTATCAATATCACAAACAGCAACTAGGTGCCCTAGTTTTTGAATATTCTCTGCATGGCGGGTAGCAATCCGTCCACAGCCGATGATAGCAAACTTGTACATGTTTTCAAAAATAGGCAAGGTGAAATAAAAAAGTCCTGCTTATTGCAGGACTTTAAAAAATTAAATTGTTTGAATTACATACCGCCTTCCATTTGTACATCGTTCTCTGCCCGGGTATTCTTGCGTTTAAACAAGCTGGCATCAAACTTACCAAAACGGTAGTTGAAGTTCAGGCGGAACACCTGAGCATCTCTACGACGGCTGATATCTTGAATAAAGTAGGTAGATTCACTATAAGCGTTATATAGCTTGGTTCTGAATATATCGTTGACATTCAGAGATAGGGAGGCCACTTTGTTTTTTAAGAAGTCAAAACGTAAAGCAGCATCAACACCATAGTTTGGCTTGATATAACCTTGGGCAGCTGAAATGCCTCCTCCGCCAAACATACCACCGCCTCCAAACATACCGCCACGGCCACCACCGCCGCCGCTTCCGCTGCCGCCTGGCGAGGAAATGATTTTAGAAGTGTAGTCTCCCGATAGTTGAAGTGTAAAGTTTTTAGGCAGCTTAAAGCTATTATTCAACTTAACAAAGTAGCTTAAAAACTGATCAGGATCTTTTTCATTTTCCAGGTCTATTTTAGACGTAAATAAGTTTACGTTCGTTGTTACATCCCAGAATTTAGTTGCCTTATTACGACTAGTTAACTCTAAGCCTGTTACGTAACTTCTATTGGCATTAATATAGGAGTTTACTATAACGTTACCTTTTACAATCTCATCAAACTCTCTATACTGGTAACGCGTAATCAGGTCGTTCGTGTTTTTGAAATAAACTGATGCAATAAAATTATCGCGATTCTTAAATTGATGAGAATAGGAGAGCTCAAGCGAATTGGTGAACTCTGGATTTAAATCAGGATTTCCGCGGCTGATATTGAAAGAGTCGGAATAATCAGTGAAAGGAAATAATTGGAAAAAGTTGGGTCGATTAATTCTGCGGCTATAATTCAATTGTAAGTCTGAAGATTCACTAAGCTTTTGACTTAAGAACACGCTTGGGAATAAGCTTATTGGAAACTCTTTTTTGAATGATTCCTTAGCATTTAACACCCCCTTATTCGTTGAGCTTTCGGCCCGTAGTCCCAATTGATAACCGAAGTTCTTGATGCGATTAGAGAATGTAGAATACACCGCATAGACTCTGTCTTCATTTGTATAAAATACAGAACTATCTTCTCCCTTAATGGTATAGTTGGTTAGGTTGTCAATTTTACGGATAGCAGCTCTACCCCCTAATTCAAACTTGGAGTTTTTGCTGATTGGGTTGGTATAGTCTGTCTGAAAAACAATATTCTGATTAGTTCCCGAACCTGATTGAATTTGATTGTAAACTCCAAGTGGCTTTGCTACAGGAGTTACCAGGTTATTTTCTGTGCGGATGGCACTGCTGTTGCTATTTTCACCATTGTTATAGGTAACGTCAGCCGTCCACTCGTTACCAGCTTTAGGAAAATTGTGTTTGAAGCTTAATTGTGTTCCCCAATTTTGAAACTTATTGATGGAGTTACTGAATCTTGGGTTATATCTAGATGTATCTGTTATAGTATGATCCTCGTTAATATAGATATCACTTTCTGTATAAGGCGACATTTTGCCCTTAGCGATATTACCGCTAATCGTAATTGTATTTCGATTATTAATGAAATAATCAAAGCCGGCTCTTCCAAATCCAAAGTTGCCCTTCATTGTTGATTCATCATTTTGAGTAGATTTAACCGTAATAGAATCAAACGTAGTGCGGTTGGTTGTTCCTTCACTAATAGATTTTCTTTGGGCAAGCATACCAGCGGCAAAGAAGTTCACCTTGTTTTGACGCACATTAATGTCGCCACCAAAACCCACACGTCCTCTTGAGTCCACATTAGTTCTCAGGTTACCGGCATAGCCTACACGTTTTTGTTTCTTTAAAACAATGTTTAAGATACCGGCAGTACCACCAGAAGCATCAAACTTGGCTGAAGGGTTGGTAATGATCTCAACACTTTCAATAGCATCAGCAGGAATCTGCTCAAGCGTAAGGTTTGTAGGACGACCATCCACAAATACCTGTGGCGCGTTGTTACGCAGCGTTACGTTACCATCAATATCTACTGAAATAGAAGGTACATTCTTCATTACATCTACTGCTGTACCACCTGCAGATGTAATGTTTTTGTCTACGTTAAATACTTTGCGGTCAATACCCATTTGTAAACCGGGTTTGGAAGCCGTTACTGTAACACCCGCTAAAACCTTATCATCAATTTCCAGCTTGATATTACCCAGGTCTTTATCAAAAGCGGCTAACATAGCACTTGGGTCGCTTCCTTTAGCTGGCATTTCAAAGTTTACTGGCTGCTCATGGGTTTTATAACCGATACCAGTAATTCTCAATTTGTAACGTCCCATTACAGGAACGTTTTCAATGCTAAACTCTCCATTAGATGAGGTAAGCATACCGCCAACAACTACTTCCTTACGCTTTTTGGTAGCTGTGTCCATCCGGTCTTGAGCCAAAACAATAGATGCTGCTTCTATTCCTTTATTGGAAGCATCTACTACTTTACCATAAAATCGGCCAGAGGGCATTTGGCCTCCGCCACGGTTCATGCCACCAGGCATCTGGGCAAAGCCAACTATTGAAACTAAGAAACTAACTACAAAGGCAACAATCTTCATGTACTGTGTTTTAGGATACAAAACGATGGGCAAAGGTAATGCAGAGTATGAGGAAAGGCAGAGCTTTAACTATAATTAACGTTAGTTGCCGTTTATAAAGTTGTTGGGTACTGTTAGAAAGAAAAAAGCCTTGCGTTTGCAAGGCTTTTGGGTGGATGACCGGGTTCGAACCGGCGACCCTCAGAACCACAATCTGATGCTCTAACCAACTGAGCTACAACCACCGTTTGAGGAGTGCAAAAATAAAGAAATCGAGTTAAATAATTTCAATTTTTTAAAAATAAGGTTTAAAAAAAGTTTTAAGCCTTCAACCAAAACATGAAATGAGGGCTTTTTAAAATTCTATCTATACTACTTCTATTGTTACCTTATCCCGAAATATCCCGTATATAAGCTGTATATAACCTGTATATAATTCGTATATATCTCGCCCCTAATAGAGACGGGATATATACCGGATATATAGGAATTGTATAGCAGAAAAAAATGATATTGACTATAACAAAGCAAGGGATACCCCAAGATACTATATTAGCTTAACTCCCAAATGATCTGATCATAAAAAACGGGTAGATTTATAAACGATTATTTACTTGGATGCAGCTAATAACCGACAAAGAGTACATGTTGGTGCTTGGTCAGTTGTTTGCAATGAAATGATTACTACTTTTAATTCAAGTTTCCGTTCATCAAAAACGTTTGTTAAACAGAACATATTAACATGCAAGGCGTTGTTTTTGCCTTAAATTTGGATAGTATGCCTCAGGCGATTAAATATATAATGAACATGAAAAGACTCCCGTTACTGTTGTTGATGCTGGCAGGTGGAATTTTTTTAGCATTCCAAACCCTAGGAATTGGTAAGGCAGCGCCTCCCTCCAAATACGAACGTATCCTTCAAAATGTGGGCGTGTTATTAACACAAGGCCATTTCAGCCCCAAAGACATTAATGATGATTTCTCAAAAAAGATCTTTAATAAATATTTTGAAGAGTTAGATGGTGATAAAAATATCTTCATGCAAGAAGATATTGATGCATTGAAAAAGTATGAAACACGCCTGGATGATGAAATGAAAGGTGCTCCAGTGGAATTTTTCTTAGAAGTGTCTAAGCGTTTTAATGCTCGCGTTGAAGAAGCTTCTAAGATCTATAAAGATATATTAGCTCAGCCGTTCGACTTTACAGTAGACGAGTCTATTATTACTGATAATAAAAAGATCAAATTCCCCACTACACAGGCGGAGCGCAAGGAAATGTGGCGTAAAAAGCTAAAATACCTGACCTTGGATCGTTATGCCGAACTTTTGGACATCCGTGAAAAAAATAAAGGCAAGGACAGTTTTGTAGTAAAAACAGATGCCCAGTTGGAAAAAGAAGCACGCGATAAGGTGTCTAAGATCATGGAGCGCACATTTGAACGTTACAAGTTCAAGTTTAATGATGATGATAAGTTCAGCATTTATGTGAATACCATCACACAAACCATGGATCCTCATACTGAGTTCTTTGCACCAGTAGAAAAGCGATACTTCGATGAGCAACTCAGTGGTAGCTTCTCTGGTATTGGAGCTTCTCTTCAATATGATGAGGGTAATATTAAAATTGCCAGCTTACTTACTGGTAGCCCAGCTTGGAAGTCTCAACAAATTGAAGTAGGTGATGTGGTAATGAAAGTGGCTCAGGCAAACGATACAGCTGTAGAGCTGACGGGTTATGTGGTAGAAGATGCTGTTAAGCTGATCCGTGGTAAGAAGGGGACACCGGTAACTCTTACGCTGAAAAAGAAAGATGGTAGCTTAAAGAATGTAACCTTAATTAGAGATGAGATCAAGCAAGACGAAACTTTTGCACGTAGCGCTGTTATAGAGAACGGTGCTAGTAAGGTTGGATATATTTATTTACCAGAGTTTTATGCCGACTTCGAAAATCCAAATGGAGCGCGGAGTGCTGATGATGTTGGTAAAGAGATCTTGAAACTAAAAGCTGCTAATGTTGACGGTTTAGTAATAGACTTACGTAATAATGGTGGAGGTTCTCTATTTGATGTGGTGAAAATGGTAGGCTTTTTTATTGAAGACGGCCCTATTGTTCAGGTGAAAGATAGAGAAGGTAAGCCAATGGTTATGCGCGATAAGGACAACGGCATTCTTTACGATGGCCCTTTAACTGTTTTGGTTAATGAGTTTAGTGCCTCCGCTTCTGAAATCTTTGCAGCCGCTATTCAAGATTATGGTCGTGGTGTAGTTATTGGAAGTTCCAGCACTTATGGTAAGGGTACTGTTCAACGTAACTTTTCTTTAGACCCAGATGCAAATATTTTATCGTCAAACTCGGAGTTAGGCTCAGTAAAATTGACCTTGCAGAAATTCTATCGTGTAAATGGTGGTTCTACACAATTGAAAGGTGTAGTACCTGATCTGGTGATCCCTGATCAATATGAATATCTGAAATTCAGAGAGCGCGATAATGAGAATGCATTGCCCTGGGATGAAGTAAATAAGGCTACCTATAAAGCATGGAACGGTGGTTACGATCTGAATACAATTAAAAACTTAAGCAATTCAAGAATCGTTAAGACTCCAGCTTTCCAAAAGATCAAACAGAAAACAGAGTGGCTGTCCAGTCAAAGCGACAAAGAATATCCGCTGCAATTAGCCAAATTCCAAAAAGAGCAGGTAGAAATTAAGGCTGCTGTAAAAGAAATCGATTCGCTTTTAAAGCTGAATACTGATTTGAATATTGCCTTCCTAAAGCAGGACGCTGATCGCTACGCTCTGGATAAGGCTAAGGAAGATCGTTATAACCAGTGGTTAAAACAATTGAAAAAGGATATCTACCTGGATCAAGCTGTTAAAGTGATTGGTGATATCAATAGCCAAAGAAACCTGGTTAAAGGACAGGCTACTAAGCCAGAAAAACCAGTTAAGTCATTCTAAGTAACAATAGTCGTAATAAAAAACCCAGCCAATCGGCTGGGTTTTTACTTTATAAGTAACGTTCTTTAATGATTTCCAGGTGGTGTTTGGCATGGCCGGCTACTATAAAGCCAATGCCTTTTACATAGATGGGATTGTTATTTGCAACGCCATCAGCGTTTAATTGCTCTTCATTCATTGAGGCAAAAAGAGATAGGGTAGCGGCCTGTACTGTTTTCAATTCATTCAGAATACTTTCTTTTGAACGGCTATTAGCATCGGATGCGTTTACATAATCGTTTTCTTCAAAGCCCGGTAAAGAGCCTTTTTCG
Source organism: Flavisolibacter tropicus (assembly GCF_001644645.1). Taxonomy (NCBI): domain Bacteria; kingdom Pseudomonadati; phylum Bacteroidota; class Chitinophagia; order Chitinophagales; family Chitinophagaceae; genus Flavisolibacter; species Flavisolibacter tropicus. The sequence continues at coordinate 426,247 of NZ_CP011390.1, forward strand.
CCTCTTGAAAAACATAAGGCACGGTAGCAAAAGATCCGTTCCGCATCTGTAATGTGCTGTACCACTTCCTTGATGGTCCATTTATCGGCTGCGTACTTGTGTGACCATTTATCATCAGGAAGTTCTTCCAGGAAACTGTTCAATTCGGCTTGTAATGAATGTAAAGCTTCAGATAAGTCTGTTTCATTGATCTTTTGGATGTACTTGTGATAAAAGGTAGGAACGCGGGTTAAGTCTACGGAATGCATAATCGTCTAATTTGACGTGAAAATAAAAAACCCCGGCTAATTGCCGGGGTTTAAAATATGGATAAGTATTATTTAGAATGACTTAACTGGAGTTGCTACTTTTTTAGGAGCTTCTTTTGCTTTCTTATCTTTTTTAGGTGTGCTTACAGGTGCGCCACCTTTACCACCGCTGATCTTTTCAGCTAATTTCACGGCTTCAGCAGCATTTAATAAACCACCTGTTTTGCTTAACTCAGAAAAAGGAACCGTATTACCTGTAGTTGGGTTTTTTACGTCTCCAATGTTTGTTATAGCACTATTCTCTATAACATACTTCACTTGCTGAGCTGTCAGGTTCGGGAAGTAAGACATTAAGAAGGCTGCTGTACCTGCTACTACAGGAGATGCCATACTAGTACCTTGCAGATCTGCATACGTATTACCACCGGGAACTGTAGCATAGATCTTTACGCCTGGAGCAAAAACATCTACTTCGTTCTTACCATAATTGGAGAAATAGGCAACCATACCACCTGCTTTAGGATCGCCACTGGCGCCTACTGTAATCCAATTGGTAGCTCTTGTAGTTGAACCTTTGAAAACAGGAGTAGGGAAGTTGGCTGTAGTATCTACATCTGCTGCGTCGTTACCAGCTGCATGAACCAGTAATACACCTTTGCTTTCCGCATATTTCACAGCATCGTCTACCCATTTCTTTTCAGGAGAATAGCTTTTTCCAAAACTCATATTGATCACCTTGGCGCCATTGTCTACGGCATAACGAATAGCTAAGGCAATATCTTTATCGTGCTCATCGCCATCTGGGACAGCACGTATGGCCATGATACGTACATTGTCAGCTACGCCATCCATACCCTTACCATTCTTGCGTAAAGCACCAATGATACCAGAAACGTGCGTGCCGTGCAAAGCTGAGCGCTCATCTACCATAATGTTGTTGTTTCCATAGATACGATCGTTAATATCATCTTCGTTATCCTTTACGATATCGCCACGATAGTTCTTTGGCGCCGATGTAGCTGCTGTAGCTTTTTTCTCCTGACCGGCTAAGTATTCTTTAAAATCTTCCAAGAAAGCCTTGTTAGACATGTCTTTTATGTCATTGGCTGTAAAAAAGAACATGAAGCCCGTTTTTGCTTTTTTGGCTTCTTCTGTAGTTGGGGTAAACGCCTCTAGCTCTTTACCGGTATACACTTCTTTGCCAATGGCTTTTTGTAATAGGCTATCACTTTTTATAGCGCCTTCATAGGTACGCTTTAAGAAGATAAGCTCTGTAACACTGGTAGCCTGATCGCCACCCAGTATTTCTTTCTCTGCCTTCTTCCACATTGCATATAGGTCCTGGTCATCCTTACTTAAAGTAGAAGGGTCTATAACCTTGCTGAATTTATCTTTATACTTGTGATATACACGGTGTAATTCATAGGAGTCTTCTGTTACATTCCGGCCATCTTTACCGCCTAAGAAGTTCCAGCCGTGTACGTCATCTATATAACCATTATTATCGTCGTCAATACCATTGCCTGGAATTTCTTTAGGGTTTGTCCATAGAATGGCTTTTAAGTCTTCATGCAGGGTGTCAATGCCAGAATCTATTACTGCAACCACTACGGTCTGGCTCTTTTTGCCTTTTACCAGATCATAGGCTTTATCCATACTAATGCCATAATAACCATCTTTGGTTTTATCCATTAAATGCCATCCTCTTGGCACATCACTCGATTGTGCCAAAGCCGCAAAGCCACAAGAAACTGCAAAAGCGCACAGGACGGATTTCTTTAAGTGATTTAACATGTTTCGTTATTTGAGATTCAAAATTGGGTATGCAGTAAAAATAAAAGAAACCGTTCATAGAATAATGTCAAAAAAGCCCCGTATTAAGGGGCTTTTATAAAAAACTATGTGAAGATTTCTTATTTTTCTATACTTATTTCAACTCTGCGGTTTTGGACATTGGCTTTTTCCGTTGCACCTTTTACTATAGGACGTGTAGAGCCATAGCCAATAGACGTTATTCTATCTGCTGCAATTCCTTTAGAAGCCAGGTAATTTTTTACATTATCAGCACGATCCTGAGAAAGTTTAAGGTTAGACTTTGCATTTCCTTCTAATGAAGAGTGACCTTCTACTTTGATCTTTACATCAGTATCTTTTAATAATGTAACAATCTCGTCCAGTACTTTATAAGAGTCTTCTGTTAATGCAGCTTTTCCAAACTTAAATGCAATTTGTTTTGCATTCATATTGATCTGCTCAACTACTTTCTGGTCTACAACTACTTCTTTTTCCTTCACTATTGGCTGAGGTTCTCTTTCAACAATGGGGCAACCATTATTTGTTTTTGGACCAGCTTGCGTTGGGCATTTATCTTCTTCATCATTTATGCCATCGCCGTCAGTATCAGGTATGGGGCAGCCGTTGTATTTTGCTGTTCCAGCTACAGCTGGGCAATGATCTTTATCGTCTGCAATACCATCACCATCTTTATCCGGACACCCATTGGTAACCAATGAGCCAGCTAAGGTAGGACAGGCATCTACTGTATCGCTTATGCCATCATTATCACTGTCAATAACTTTTACTGGTTCTTTTCCAGGTTTTGCTCTGAATATGTAGATGCCCAAAGTAGCACCCCAGCTATCATGTCTGAAGTTTTCACCTGTTCTATCATAATAATCAGAGAGGCCTTTTGAATAACTACCCGTGAGGTACACATTCTTCAATTCAAAACCTGCAAATCCGGTTAGGCTAATAAAAGAAGACTTGTAACGACCTGCGCCTTTACCCACCAACAGGTTTTCCTCTCTTTCTTCTTTTATATGGTTGAGCGTATCTACAGTGGTAACTGTTTCGCTACCTGATACAAAGACAGAAATTTGCGGTCCGCCACCTACAACAAAACTGATACTCTTACTTAACGGCAGTTTATAAGCAATGCTAAAAGGAAGGTCCAGGTAATGTTGCTCCTGATTGGCATATACATAATGAGTCTTAGTCAGACTTGTATCTAATGTAATGGCTTGATTTTGTCCTCTTTTGTAATAGCTTAAACCTGTTTGAAAAAACCAACGATTATTCAACGGAATATCTGCTGTCACTCCAAAATGCCCGCTTTTTTGCGGAGAAGTAGCCGCATTTTGAATGTTTTGAGTCGTATAAAACTCAGTACTGGCAAAGGCCTGGTGATAGCCACCTGTAATACCGACACGAACCTGTGTGTGTCCATAAACAGAAGCCAGTAAAGTGACAAAGCAGAAAGTTAGTTTTTTCATAGTAGTAATTCCAATAGGGTTACAATTAGCAACAAGATAGTGTTTATAAATCGAACTTTATACCCTGTGCTAACGGCAAGCTAGTAGTGTAGTTTATAGTGTTGGTTTGGCGACGCATGTATATTCTCCACGCATCACTACCGCTTTCACGACCGCCACCTGTTTCTTTTTCACCACCAAAGGCACCACCAATCTCGGCTCCAGAAGTGCCAATATTGACATTGGCAATTCCGCAGTCAGAGCCAGCAGAAGAAAGAAACTGTTCTGCTTCTCTCAGGTTAAGTGTCATGATGGAGGATGAAAGACCTTGTGGTACTCCATTTTGAATGGCAACAGCTTCTTCAAATGTCTTATACTTCATTAAATAGAGTATAGGGGCAAAGGTTTCGTGCTGCACAATTTCATAATTAGGTTGCGCTTCAGCAATACAGGGTTTTACATAACAACCACTCTCATAGCCAGATCCTTCCAGTACACCACCTTCTACTACAAACTGGCCGCCTTCTTTCTTACATTTCTCAATAGACTGTAAGTATTGGTCTACAGCTCCTTTATCGATCAATGGGCCTACGTGGTTGTTTTGGTCCAGCGGGTCACCAATGCGTAATTGTTTATACGCTGCTACCAGTTTATTCTTGAAGCTATCGTATACATCTTCATGTATAATCAAACGGCGCGTGGTAGTACAACGCTGACCGGCAGTGCCAACCGCACCAAATACACAGCCTATTAAGGCCATATCCAGATCAGCATCTTTTGAAATGATAATGGCGTTGTTTCCACCTAGTTCTAATAACGAACGACCCAGACGGGCACCCACGGCTGCTCCAACGGCCTTACCCATGCGGGTAGAACCTGTGGCAGAAACCAGCGGTATACGCGTATCATTGGCAATGCGTTCACCAAGATCCCTTTCACCTATTACAACATTACAAACGCCTTCAGGAACATTATTCTTAGCAAATACTTCTGCGACGATATGTTGACAAGCAATTGCGCATAATGGAGTTTTCTCTGAAGGTTTCCATACGCATACATCACCGCATACCCAAGCCAGGGCTGCATTCCAGCTCCATACAGCAACCGGGAAATTGAAAGCAGATATAATACCCACCACGCCCAGTGGATGCCATTGTTCATACATACGGTGACCGGGGCGCTCACTATGCATGGTTAGGCCGTGTAGCTGGCGGGAAAGGCCTACGGCAAAATCGCAGATGTCAATCATCTCCTGAACTTCACCGTAGCCTTCCTGCAAGCTTTTACCCATTTCATATGATACTAGCTTACCTAAAGGCTCTTTGTATTTACGGAGCGCTTCTGCCACCTGGCGAACCACTTCACCGCGCTTTGGTGATGGCCATAAGCGCCACTCCTGAAAAGCTTCACCAGCTTTTTGCATAACGGCCTCATAGCCCTCTGCATCCGTTACTACCACATTAGCAATGTGCTGACCATTTACAGGAGAATTGGAAGTGATGGTTTGCCCGGTAGAAGCCAACCATTGAGCACCAGTGCTGGTACCTTTGTTTGTGTCCGTAATGCCTAAAAGCGTTAGTATATCTTGCATACCAATTGATTAAAGTGTGAATTTAGCTCCAACTAATAACCAACGACCCGGCATTTGAGCGCCAAAAAGGTCGCTGTAGTTTTCATCAAAAATATTATCTACTTGTGTAAAGATGCCTAATTTCTGGTTTAAAAACAGAACTTCAGCTTTTCCATTGATCACAAAGTAGTCTGAATTCATCTTGGTAATAAAGGCGGTAGCGGGCTGCTCTGCTCTATTTTTATAGATTCCATTGGTGCTGATACGGAAACGTGGCGTTGCATACTGCAAAGTGAAATTTGTTTGGAAGCGGGCATGGGATAAGATGTAAAAAGAAGGATTAGCTTCTGAGCTTTTACTTTTCAACCAAACCAAGCCAACGCTGCTCCAAATAGATTGCTTATTGGCTAAGGCCTTAGTGAATTGAACATCCGTTTCAATACCTCTTGTATTTACTTCATAAATATTCTTTGCTAAAGCATATGAATTGCCTGGTACCAGATTATCCTTGTATTTAATTTGTGCATAAGGAGTATATACATAATCAATCAGGTTTTCCTGGTCGCGTTTGAAATAGGAAGCAGAAACTTTAAATAGTTTGTTTGCGTAAATATCTACTCCTGCCTCATAGGCAAGCGAACGCTCTGCTTCTAAATCGGGATTTCCAATCGATTGCATATTAGGCGTATTCTTCTGATTGTAGTTGTTGTAACGCTCGGTAAAGTCGGCATCACGGATAGTTTTACCTATGCTACCTCTGAATTGGAAAATATTTAGGTTATAGGACAAGTTCAATTGGGGAACCAGTTCTGCTCCCCGGTTCTCGTTCCAGTCTAAGCGAATAGCAGGAGAGACGGTGAACTCGTCATTAAACGTGTGATTAAAAGTAGCAAACCCTGCCACAAGTGCTTCCTGGTGGTTTCCGCGGTTATTTGACACTAATTGGCGATTTACATATTGTGCCCCAGTTGTTAGAACTGATGCAGGAGCGAAGCGGTGCTCATATTGCAACAAACCTTGCCAGATGCTGCTATTATTTGCATTAGCCGGATACATGCTATTGAAAGCAAATCGGTCTTCTGCTTTCTTGTAGCCACCATTAAGACTTAGTTTGTTATTGTTTTTCTGATAGGCTACACGGAGCGTATTCCAGAATGAGGTTACTTGCTCATTTGCGGTATCAGCAATAGATCTGGTGTAAAAGTTTTGAGCACCGAACTTGCGATCGTCGTAACCGCTACGCAGGGCTACATCCCAGTTGTCACTAATACGATGGCTTACAGAAGCTGAAGCCGTATTCAGGTTAAAAAAGCCTCTTGTTCCTCTTTGTTGTTGTCCATCAGCATTATTGGTCATAAAACCACCGCCAACGGCTGTCTTACCATTATTGTAAAAGCCGCCGATATTGCCATTGATTAAACCATATTCACCAACGGCGAATTGTGCACTGGCTTGTTTTTGCTTCTCTTTACGAGCAGCAAAGGTTTTTGTAATAATATGTATAACGCCACCCACTGCTTCAGAGCCATAGATAGCAGAAGAAGCGCCTTTTAATACTTCAATACGGTCGATTTCGGCTGGTGAAATGGGTATATAGCTATTAAAATGGCCTGTTAGAGGGTCATTTAAGCGCATACCATCCAGCACTACTAATACTTGTTGGAAAGTACCACCGCGGATCACAAAATCGCTTTGAACACCCATAGGGCCACGCGCTTGAATTTCTAGTCCGGGTAAGTAGCGCAATAATTCATCAATGGAATTCACAGGCAGGTTGTTAAACTGTTCTCCCTTAATGGTTACAATGTTTCTTCCAGTTTTAGAGGTGTTTAAGGGGCTAATACTGGAGGTAACAGTCACAGGATCCAGGTCTAATTCCTGTTGTGCGGATGCATTCATACAGATACTAATCACGCCGGCACTAACAAAAGCAAATCGTTTGTTTAACATGTTAAGGTTTTGTGGGCGCAAATATAGGCTGAACAGGGATTTGAGACATTTTGCTAGAATAGAAAGTATGATGGTTGAACATTGAAGCTAAGAGATAAAAGAGGGAAAGGAGATAACGGGAATGATGAACAAGGAATGATGAATGATGAGTAATGAGTGGGATGGGTGTTGTATCTTTAGGTTCTTATTTTGAAGGGGATTTTATCCCTACTTATTACATATTTCTTTATTGTTTCTTCAGGATAAACAGGTAGACAGGTGCGGACAAGGTACGGCCGAGTATGGGCTTTGGTACGGGTGAGGTATGGACTTCATACGGAGTTAGTATGGACCTGATACGGAGTTAGTATGGACCTGATACGGAGTTACTATGGCTTCTATACGGAGTAACTATGAAGGGACAGAGGAGTATTAGTGAAGGTACTAAGAAGGAGCACCGAAGGTAGAGCGGAGTGGTAGGGAAGGTCTGAACCGGGATTGGGAGGAAGGGATTTAATGATTGGGGAAGGGCGGAAAGGATTTCACGCAAAGACGCAAAGAGGAGAAGGCGCAAATAACACTAAGGGCAAAAAGAGGGTAAGAAGGAAAAGAGAAGGGATATAAACTAAAAAGCACTCTTTTAAGAGTGCTTTTTAGTTTATTAGATGGAGGGGCATTTACGTCTTACGGTTGACGTATTTACCAACACCATTAATAAGATTCAGATTCTGAAGGGAAGCCGCCTTTTTTTACATCGTCAATGTATTGTTTAACAGCGCCGGTTACCTGCTCGTATAGGTTTAAATACTGGCGTAAGAAGCGGGGGCGGAACTCTGTGTTGATACCTAACATATCGTGCATAACCAGCACCTGTCCATCGCAATGTGGGCCAGCACCAATACCGATTGTGGGGATGTGTAAGCTTTGTGAAACCACCTTTGCTAATGCCGCTGGTATTTTTTCCAATACCAATGAAAAGCATCCGGCTTCTTGTAGTATTAAAGCGTCGGATTTTAACTTATTGGCCTCAGCTTCTTCTTTGGCGCGTACGTTATAGCTACCAAACTTATAAATGGATTGAGGTGTAAGCCCTAAATGTCCCATAACGGGGATACCTGCCGAAATGATTCGTTTTACAGAATCAATGATCTCTTCACCACCTTCCAGCTTGATAGCATGAGCACCCGTTTCTTTCATGATACGAATAGCAGAAGCCAGGGCGATATCCGAGTTGGATTGATAAGCACCGAAAGGTAGATCTACAACCACTAAACAACGTTTAGCACCACGTACTACAGAACTGGCATGGTAGATCATCTGATCCAGCGTAATCGGCAATGTAGTTTCATGACCAGCCATTACATTGGAAGCGGAGTCACCCACCAATATAACATCAATACCTGAAGCATCAATGAGACGTGCAAACGAAAAATCGTAAGCTGTAAGCATTGATATTTTTTGTCCTGAATTCTTTAACTTTTGAAGTGTAGCCGTCGTTATTCTCTTTATATCAGCAGCAGCGCTCATGTCACTAATTTGAGGCAAATTACAAAATAGTGTAATAGCTGAACAGGTTCTTATTTCTGCTTGGCCATTACTTCATCATACAGCAAATGTGTTAAGCCGTCGGCCAAACCAATTTTAGGAACAAAAATCTCTTCTGCATCGGCCCAACGCATTACGTTAATATAGATTATTAAGGCATGCGAAATGACGTCGGCCCGATCTTCACGCAGTTTATAAAGGCTCATGCGTTGTGAAAGCGTAAGGCTATTGAACTCTTTATAATAGGAACGTAATAAATCAAGTGATAGTGGCTTGCCTTCTTTGCGTTTGGATAAAGAAAACACTTTGTTGATGTTACCTCCAGATCCTATACAAGTAACATGGTGGTAACCTTTTGTTTTTTGCTTGATAAACTCCTTTATTTCGTCCCAGGTCTTTTCATGTACCTGGTTTTTTAAAAGACGGATGGTACCTATGTTGAACGACTCTTTGAAAATCAACTTGCCGTCGCTAAAGAAGGTGAGTTCGGTACTACCACCACCTACATCTATATAGAGATATGACTCTTCTGAGGTAAGATTTTCTGCTATATGATTCTCATAAATATAGGAGGCTTCCTCTTCACCGGTAATTACTTTGATCTCTATTCCTGTTTTATCTTTTACCTGCGTAAGAATCTCTTTAGCATTAGTGGCATCGCGCATGGCCGAAGTGGCTGCGGCTTTTAAATGATGTACGCCATAAACATCCATCAACAACTTATATGACTCGATTGTTTTGTACAACATTTCAGCCCTTTCTGTATCTATAAACCCTTTTTCAAAAACATCAAAGCCCAGGCGTAGTGGTACGCGAACCAGGGTCACTTTTACAAAATCAGGCTTGCCATTTGGCAGGTGGATCACATCGTTTATTAATAAACGAGCGGCGTTACTTCCGATATCAATGGCTGCTAACTTCAAGGGAATGCTTTATTTTACTGTGTAAATAATTGTAGGTTTCCACTTGAGAGCGGATAGGTGTGTTGTATTCATTTTGGACATACTCATTGCTTAGTTCATTATTCAGAACACGGGCCTTGACATTGTCCTGCAATTGGATATTGAGAATGTCTTTTAACTCCTGTTTCAAGCGATCATCCAAAATAGGGCAGGAGGCTTCTACGCGATGGTCAATATTACGAACCATCCAGTCGGCAGATGATATATATACCTTTTCCTTACCGTTATTATGAAATACCCAAACCCGCGCATGCTCTAAGTATTCATCAACAATACTGATAGCGGTAACCGGCTTTTTGAATTTATCGCTTTCCGTAAACATGCAAAAAATGCCCCTAATGATCAGCTTGATCTCAACCCCTTCTTTAGCTGCCTCATACAACTCATTAATGATCTCTTCATCGGATAGGGAGTTCATTTTTCCGATGATAATTGCTGTTTTTCCTTTTTTGGCATTTTTTACCTCTTCACGGATCAACTTTAGCAACTCCTGCCGCACAAAATGAGGGCTTGGAAGAATCGTATTGCAGGCTTTTAAAAAATGGTTTCCTGTTTTGTAGTGTTCAATATAGTTAAACAGTTTATTTACATCCGACATGATAGCCCTGTTTGAAGTGAGCAGACAGTGGTCGGCATAGATCTTTGAAGTACTTTCATTCAAGTTGCCAGTGCTAACAAAGCCATAATGAATCACTTTGTTTTCTACGCGTTTGCGGATCAGGCAAATTTTAGCATGTATCTTCATGTTAGGAATACCGATCAATACTTTTACGCCTTCATCTTCCAATCGTTCTTTCCACTCAAGATTTGCCTCTTCATCGAAGCGTGCTCTTAGTTCTAGCATAACCGTTACCTGCTTACCATTGCGGACCGCATTGATCAGTGCGTTTATCACTTTGGAATTGTTAGCTAAGCGATAGGCCGTGATCTTAATAGCTGTAACATCTGGATCTATGGCTGACTCTCTAAGCAGATTGATGACTGGGTTAAAAGAGTGGTAGGGGAAATGGAGCAATACATCTCTTTCCAGCACTACATCTGTTACCCGGTTTCTATGTTCGGTGAGTAAGGGATGGTCAAATGGTTTTCTTCTTTCGCTTTTTTGGCGAAACACTTCGCCGGGAAAGTCCATAAAATGGCGGAAATTATGGATACGCCCACCGGGAATGAGGTTGTCGCGTTTAGCCAGGTTGAGCCGGCGAATAAGGTATTCCAGTAAGCCTGGATCCATTTCCTTATCATAAACAAAGCGAACGGGTTTTCCCTTCCGCCTGTTCTTTAATCCTTTTTCAATCTTTTGAATTAGGGAAGTAGAAATGTCGTTATCGATATCGATTTCGGCATCGCGGGTTACTTTAAAAACATGCGACTGGTATTGGTCAAATCCAAAGTAGCTAAAGATCTGGGGAAGATTAAAGCGAATGACATCTTCAACTAGAATAATATGCTTTTCATTATCTGGGGAGGGAAGGAGGATAAAGCGGTCCAGAAACCGGGTAGGAACCTCAATAATGGCATATTTTCTCTTGAGGGCACTTTCCTTCTTCCACATCACTACCCCCAGGAAAATCGATTTGTCTCGAAGGTTTGGAAAGTCGGGAATGCTCTCAATCATTAAAGGGATGACATTGGGACTTATTTCTGTGTCATAGAGTGTATGTACATATTCCGCCTGTTCGGGGGTGAGGTCTTTTTCTGTAACGAGGAAGATTTTTTCCTCTTTCAGTTCCTCCAAAATACCCTCCCAAATGCGGTTAAATTCGCTTTGTTGGTTTAATACTGTCATCTGGATCTCCTCAAGGATTTCCTCAGGGTTGGTCTCCAAATGCATTTTGGCTTTGGTGCCAAACTGGATCATGCGTTTCAGGGTGGCTACACGTACTCTGAAAAATTCATCCAGGTTGTTGGAAAAAATACCAAGAAACCGAATGCGTTCGCGCAAAGGTACGGTGGGGTCTGCTGCTTCCTGTAAAACTCTTGCATTAAAAGAAAGCCAGCTAATATCACGTGGAATTGTTTTCCTTTTCAGGTTTGGCATACTTTCTTAATCGTTTTAATTACTCCAGTGGTCTTTCCTAGCTCTTTCCTTTGAACTTTTCTATGATATTGGTTGTAGAGAAACCTGCCACAATAGGATTTATTACAACTTTCCCGCCATTAGCAATAACCTCTTTAGCGCCTGCTATTTGTTCTACCTTATAATCGCCACCTTTTACCAAAACATCAGGTAATATTTTACTGATGAGCTCTCGCGGGGTATCTTCTTCAAAAATTACAACCGCATCAACCAAGGCTAAGGCGGCCAGGACCAAGGCGCGGCTGTCTTGAGAATTAATAGGGCGTTCTGATCCCTTAAGACGCTTGACAGAAGCGTCGCTATTTAGGCCAATCACTAAGTAATCGCCCTGCTGAGCAGCCTCTAACAAGGAAGCAATATGGCCTTGGTGAAGAATGTCGAAACACCCGTTGGTAAATGCTACTTTTTTATCTAAAACCCGCCATTGGGCAATACGTTGTGCTAGTTCGTCTGATGAAATAATCTTGTCTAAAATGCTTTTACCGGGTTTCAATTTTTCTTTGTTTTTTATTGTGGTAGGAAAATAGAGCTGAAAAAATTACGCCACATACAATGATAATCAATGTTTGGGCTGACCATAAGAGCCACCCTAAGGCGGTACCGATGGTATGTGGGTCCAGTCCATAGAGCTCCATTAATTTGGCAACCAATAAAGGATAAGCACCTATGCCACCGGGGGTAAGAATCATACCCACGCTACCGACGGCTAAAGTTGTAAGGCCGCCCGCAAATCCCAAATAGGCTGTTTCTCTTAGGGCAAATAAGCCGGCTGTAGTGCTTAATAAGTAGAGGGTCCATATTAAAAGGGTATGAAAAAGAAAGGCTCCTTTGTGTTTGATCAGCCGAATACTATTCAGGCCATGGCCAATGCCTATGATCACATTACGGATGCGTGCAACAACGTCTATATGGCCGTAGCGTTTTAATAAGAAATACAGAGCCAAAGCGATGACGGTAATTATAGAAATGACCAGGAGTACTTTGCGGTAAGAGGTATGACCTGTCTCATCATTAAAAAAGTTTCCAAACGAATCTGCTATATAGTCGCCAATTACGTGGCCCTGAAATAATAGCGCGGCTATAAATACGATAATCAGGCAAACCAGGTCTACGACACGCTCAATCACGATGGTTCCCACCAGACGGTCGACACGGACCTTTTCATATTTGGCAAGGATGCTACACTTGACCACCTCACCCAAACGCGGCACGCCCGCATTGACAAGGTAACCGATCATGACAGCTGCCCAGGTATTGAATGTGCTGGGTTTGAATCCAAGCGGCTCCATTAAAATTTTCCAGCGGAGGGCACGACTGTAGTGACTTAATAATAACATAGCCAGAACTGGAACGATCACCCATCTACGGGCATTAGCCAGCGAGCCTTTGATATGTTCCCATTCTGCTTGCTTTATATCTTTTACCGTTAACCAGACAAATAAAAATCCAAGTGCAACAAAAAAAAGATATTGGAGTATGGTGAGAAGAGATCGTTTCATTCCATTTCGAAAATACCAAATTAGGGAATGGATTTGGAAATTTGGAGATTGTGTGATTGATGGCTGATGGCTGACGTGATGATATCTGATTTAGACTTCAAGTTGGGTGTGTCTCAATTGGGGACCGGTATATAAGGCCAACATATCGTATTGGTTTTCTTTATACAATCTTTCTGATAAATGAAAAGCACTCCGATCAGGGAGTGCTTTTTTATGTCAAATAAGGTTGATACTATTGGATATTCATTAACGCCTTACGTTTCACGTTTCAATGTTGACGTGAGAATATCTCCGCTGTGTATTATAATTTATTCCCGTCTTTAGGGAAAACGATCCAAGGTTTGAATATTTTGGCCTCCTCGAAGGACATGGAAGCATAAGAAATGATAACTACAACATCTCCGGTCATTCCTCTGCGGGCTGCGGGGCCATTCAGACAGCAAACCCCTGAACCTCTTTTACCTTTGATCAGGTAGGTTTCAATACGCTCGCCGTTGTTAACATTTACGATCTGTACCTTTTCGTGCTCGATCATATTAGCCGCTTCCATGATGTCTTCATCTAATGTTAGGCTTCCTACATAATGTAAATTGGCTTCTGTAATAACGGCTCTATGCACCTTCGATTTCAAAACTGAGATATTCATAGCGGATGCAAAATTAAGTGATCTGAACTTGAAGCGCCTAATTTAAACGTTCATTATCGATGAGTCGGATGGGGCCTAGAAAAGCTGCAACCAGGCCAATCAATGGTTCATTTGTGGAATGCGCCTCCCGAAGTGTATTAGCATTGCTGATGGCAACATAATCTACCGTAAACCCTTTTTCTTCTAATTGTTGACGGCCTTGCAGCCGCAGGTCAGTGAGAGGAAGCTTGGTGATATTGGCTTTTAAAAATGTTAAAACCTGGTAGATAGCAGTAGCTAACACCCGTTGGGATTCATTCAATCGCAGGTTACGACTGCTCATGGCCAATCCATCGTCTTCTCTTTTTGTAGGTACGAAGTGCAGTTGCTCCCCGCTACCCCTTATTTCAAGAAGACGAGAAAGTACCATACATTGCTGGTAGTCTTTTTGGCCTAAGTACAGATTTTGGGGTTGTACAATATTTAACAATAAGTCAACAACCTGGCATACGCCCTGAAAATGCCCTGGGCGGTATTGTCCTTCCAAAATATTTTCCAAATAGCCCAGATCGTAATGGGGGGCTACATAGTTTGCTGGATATACTTCATCTTTAGTGGGGAGAAATAATATATCGCAGTCATAGCCTGTTAATAGTTCAATGTCCTGTTCTATGGTCTTCGGATATTTCTGAAAGTCTTCAGGATTATTGAATTGTGTAGGGTTAATAAAGATACTGCAGACTGTTAGGTCATTGTTTGCAGCAGCCTGTTCAATCAATTGCATATGACCCTTATGGAGAGCTCCCATAGTGGGGGCAAAACCTATCTTTTTACCTAAGTTCTTTTGCGTTTGAAGGTATTCTGACAGTTGGCGGGCTTGTTTAAAAATTATCATGAAACCTTATAGTAAGTAATAAGAATTACGCTTTATTAATAAATAATTACCTTTGCAAACCTTTTAAAGCCTTTAAAATCAGGTTTACAATGTCAGCAAAGAAAAGAATTTTATTTATTGCTAATGAAATGTCTCCCTATTTAGAGTTAACGGAGTTCTCTGAAGTCGTTAACAAATTGGCAATAAAATCGAATGATAATGGTTTTGAAGTGCGATGTATCATGCCACGTTTTGGATCTATCAATGAGCGTAGACATCGTTTGCATGAAGTAGTTCGTTTATCCGGTATCAACGTTTCTGTTGACAATGAAGACTTTCCATTACAAATCAAGGTAGCATCATTACCCAATGCCCGTTTGCAAGTTTATTTCCTTGACAATGAAGATCTTTTCAAGAGGAAATATGTATTTACAGACGAAAACGATCAATGGTATGATGACAATGCATTGAGAACAATTTTCTTCTGTAAAGGCGCGCTAGAGACGGTAAAGAAGTTTGGCTGGCCTCCTGATGTTATTCATTGCAGTGGCTGGATGACTGGTTTAATTCCTGCTTATTTGAAAACGGTTTATAAGAAAGAACCCGTATTTGCCCATAGCAAAGTAGTATACACTATTGGTCAAACTACCTTTACGGAAAGCTTAGGTGATGATTTTGTTAAGAAGGCGCTGATTCATACTTCATTAAAAGAGAAGGATCTGGAAGTATATAAAGACGCCAATAATATTGCTATGTTCCGTGGTGGAGCAACCTTTGCAGATGCCATAACATTTGGTGATGAAAACGTTGACAAATCATTGGTTGAAGAGTTCTCAAAAGTGCGCGGAAAGAAGACCTTGCCTTACAACGCTGAGTCTGATTTAACAGACTATTTACAGTTGTATGGCGATCTTGCAAACAAGTAATTCTGTATTATCAAAAAGCTTAATTCAATAGTGTGAAGAATCGTATCCCTTTCTATGTCTCATCTTCCTTTATTCTTTTTTTATTAATTGCATTTGCTTCTTGTAAAAAAATAAATGAGCCTACTGAATTAGGGACGGATCTCATTCCTCCAATTGATAATATCAACACGTTTGCCGATACATTAACTGTTGAAACTTACAATGAGGAGTTTTCCGCATTAAGTGATACAATTAATACGGTAGGTCCTAGTGCTATCCATTATTTAGGGCAGATCAATAATGATCCTTTATTTGGTACAACCAAGGCTTCTATCTTTCTGGAGTTGAAGCCACCAGCTGCCAAATATTATTTTGAAGATCATGATGTGATTTCCATTGACTCTGTGGTATTGGTGTTGAATTACAGAGATCTGTATGGGGACTCCACTATTGAGCAGCAAGTAACTGTGAGTGAGATTGCTCAGTCAGCCAATTTTACCGCTGATTCACTTTATAAAATAAGAAGACCTGAGTTTACGACTGTACCCGGACAGCTGGGCGTTAAAAACTTTCTACCCAAAACCCTGAATGATTCTGTTTTTGGATACAGAGAAAGTGCAGCTAATCAATTGCGCATTCGTTTAGACAACAGCTTTGGGCAAAGGCTATTGAACCAAGATAGTACTGGGGCCTATGCTTCTGATTCGGCATTTCGTAAATTCTTTAAAGGATTTGCTATTAAGCCTTCTGGTGGTAGTGGTAATGCGGTGATGGGTTTTTCATTAGCTGATACCAATACCAAGCTTTCTATTTACTACAATTATGTAAAAGGTTCCAAGAAGGATACTTCTATGCGCAACTTTTACTTTAATACCACTACCGGGGCGAATGCCAATATTGTAACGAGAGATTATACTTCAGGTGAGATCAAATCGCACTTAAGCACTGGTACGCCAGATCAATTGGGTTATATTCAAAATACACCTGGTACTTATGTTCGTGTTAAAATTCCAGGTTTGGCCAATTTAAGCAACCGTGTGATTCACCGGGCTGAATTGATTGTGCAACAAGTAGCCGATAATCCTGCTACGGATGGTTTATTTACAGCGCCAACCTATATGTTCTTAGAGGCGAAAACCGATACTGACCCCACTAAAGATGCCTATAAGGCCATTCCTTATGATCTATCCTTTAATAGCGATGGTTCATTGAACCTAACCGAATTGGGTGCTGTGGCTATTAAATCTTTTGATGGTAATGGCAGATCGATTAGCTTGTGGCGCTTGAATTTATCGCGCTATGTACAGAACATCGTGAATAAAAGAGAGACAGTTACAGACTTCCGTATATCTAGTCCTTATGCTACTAAATTTACTGTAGGTCAAGGAAGCAATCCATTAATAGCCACTCCGCTAATTAATCCTACATCTACGAAGTATAGAGTAAGAGTAGGGGGCGGTAATCATCCAACACAGCCGATGCGCTTGCGGATTGTCTACTCAAATATTCCATAACATACTTACTATCATAAAGCGTCGGGTGCTATATTTGCACCCGACTTTCATTTTCAACTGTTTAACACATTAAACTCCTATGCCTTACTTATTTACATCTGAAAGTGTATCAGAAGGACACCCAGATAAAATAGCAGACCAAATCTCCGACGCGCTTATTGATAACTTTTTGGCTTTTGATCCTCAATCTAAAGTGGCTTGCGAAACACTGGTTACAACTGGCCAGGTAGTACTAGCAGGAGAAGTAAAGTCAAAGGCGTATTTAGACGTACAGGAAATTGCCAGAGGTGTGGTACGTAAAATTGGATATACTAAGAGTGAGTACATGTTTGAAGCAAACTCATGCGGTATCTTATCTGCCATTCATGAGCAGTCTTCTGATATCAACCAAGGGGTAGACAAACAAAAGAAAGAAGAGCAAGGTGCTGGTGACCAAGGAATGATGTTTGGCTACGCTACTAATGAAACAGAAGATTATATGCCATTGGCTTTAGACCTAGCTCATAAAATTTTGCTTGAATTAGCGGCATTACGTCGTGAAAATAAGCAGATCAAGTACTTGCGTCCAGATGCAAAAAGCCAGGTAACTCTGGAGTACGATGACAACAATCGTCCAGTACGTATTGATGCCATTGTAGTATCTACACAGCATGATGATTTTGATACAGAAGCTAAGATGTTGGCCCAGATCAAAAAGGACATCATCAACATCCTGATCCCTCGTGTAAAGGCTAAATACAAGAAATACGCTAAGTTGTTTAACAACAACATCAAATACCATATTAACCCAACTGGTAAGTTTGTGATTGGTGGTCCTCATGGTGATACTGGCTTAACTGGCCGTAAGATCATCGTTGACACGTATGGTGGTAAAGGTGCACACGGTGGTGGTGCCTTCAGCGGAAAAGATCCTTCTAAAGTAGACCGTTCTGCGGCGTATGCTACTCGTCATATTGCAAAGAACCTGGTAGCTGCTGGTGTATGTGATGAAGCTCTGGTACAAGTATCTTACGCTATTGGTGTAGCTCAGCCTACCAGCATCAACGTAAATACCTATGGTACTTCAAAGGTAGAAATGACCGATGGCGAGATCGCTAAAATATTGGGTGGCTTGTTTGATATGCGTCCTTACTTTATTGAGCAGCGCTTGAAATTGCGTAACCCAATCTATAGCGAAACAGCTGCTTATGGCCATATGGGTCGCGCTCCTCAGGTTGTTGAAAAAACTTTCTCTACTCCAGATGGTAAGTCTATTAAGAAGAAAGTAGAGTTATTTACCTGGGAAAAATTAGATTATGTTCCAAAGGTGAAAAAAGCTTTTGGTATCAAATAAGTCCTTTTAGACTAGATGAAAGCCCTTGCCTAAAAGCAGGGGCTTTTTATTTGTCTCAGCTAAACTATTTTTGACGGGTGAAACATTTTAGACCGCAGCACAGACCGAAGAAGAGTTCCTTGATTGTAGGAAAGAAGGCGCTTATAGAAGCCATACAGTTGGGAAAGCAGATTGATCGCATCTATTTACAAAGCAATGGCTATCGTGACGTGATAGACGATGTAAAGCGTATTGCCGCACAAAACGCAATACCCATTAACTATGTGCCAGTAGAGAAGCTAAATGGATTTAATGCTGGTTCGCATGATGGTTGTATAGCGCTGGTTTCAAAGGTGCAGTATCAGGATCTTCAGCAAGTGATATCTTGGGTAGTTGAAAAAGGAGAGGTGCCGCTGTTCTTAATCTTAGACGGTATTACCGATGTGCGTAATATTGGAGGGATTGCCCGAACAGCTTTTTGTACTGGTGTACAAGCTATTATTATTCCGGATAAAGGAGTAGGAGCTTTAAATGAAGATGCTGTATTAACATCTGCTGGGGCCTTAGAGAAGATCACTATTTGCCGGGTGAATAGCTTACTAAAAGCGGTAGATGAACTGCATTTAAATGGTATAAAGGTATTAGCCAGTGAAATGACCGCCAGTACTTCTGTATTTGATGTAGACTTTAAAGAGCCGATGGCTATTATAATGGGAAGTGAAGAAAAGGGGATCTATCCGGCATTGATGAAGGCGTGTGATATAAAGTTCAAGATACCTATGGCTGGTGAGTTTGAGTCGTTAAACGTATCGGTGGCAACCGGTATGATCTTGTACGAAGCAATGAAACAACGGTTAAGTAGCTGATGTGATAATTAGCTAATGATAGCTGCGGGTAAGGGTTGATAAGTTGACAAGGAATGTCCCGCAGATAAACGCGGAGGAGGGATGATAGAGGATAGAGGGCAGTTGACAGGAAAGGATTATTGAACAAGGAACAAGGAATGATGAATAATGAGTAATGAGATAAGGAATGTTCAACGCTCAACTTTCAATGTTTAAGGGACAAGGGAAGGAATTGGAAATTAGGGATTTAGAAACGGAGGAAAAATTCGAAATGATTGATTTATCAGATAAAAGAAATCAAGGTGCGATTAGCTTTGTTGAGTGTCCGCGTGATGCCATGCAAGGCTGGAAAAGCTTTATTCCAACAGCTCAAAAGGTTGAATACCTGAATGCCTTGCTAAAAGTGGGCTTTGATACATTAGATTTTGGCTCCTTTGTTTCGCCTAAAGCCATTCCCCAAATGGCAGATACAAAAGAAGTACTTGCTCAACTAGATCTATCAGAAAGTAAAACCAAGTTGTTGGCCATTGTGGCCAATACAAGAGGGGCGGAAGAAGCCGTTAGCTTTTCACCAATTACCTATTTAGGATTTCCATTTTCCATATCTCCAACTTTTCAACAACGCAATACCAATAGCACCATTGAAGAGAGCCTGCATCGCGTAGAAGAGATACAGAATCTATGTGTGCGTCATAATAAGCAATTGGTCATCTACCTAAGTATGGGCTTTGGCAATCCATATGGTGATGAATACAATGAGGCCATACTTTTGAAATGGGCTGATGAAATGGTCAAGCGCAATATTCAGATCCTTTCATTGGCAGATACGGTAGGTGTGGCCACACCAGAACAAATTACGCATGCCTTACAAACACTTATACCGCAATACCCGCAAGCCACTATAGGAGTACATCTTCACTCGACGGCTCATAATTGGGAAGATAAATTGGCGGCGGCTTACGAAGCTGGTTGTAACCGATTCGATGGTGCATTAAAAGGAATAGGTGGCTGCCCTATGGCAAAGGATGATTTAGTGGGAAACATGACAACCGAATGGATGCTGGATTATTTTGAAAAGAAAGGCGATCCCTTGTTTATCAATAAAGAAGCGTTGCAGCATAGTCTTTTATTAGCAAATGAAATCTTTGTGTAGTATGGCTTTTATGATCAATATTGATTTACCCAAACCCGATCGATTAATAGAGCATCAGCATCACTTGCTGTCCATAGGCTCTTGCTTTACGGAGCATATTGGGAATGCGTTGAAAGAAATGAAGTTTCGGGTGCTGCAGAATCCAAATGGAATTCTATTTGATCCGTTGGCTGTTTGTAATAGCCTGATCTCCTATATTGACAATAAAGTCTACACAAAAGAAGACTTGTTTTACTTAAATGAGCTTTGGCATAGCTGGGATCATCATAGCCGCTTTTCTCATACTGATCCTAACAAAGCCCTGGAACTGATAAATGCTTCGCAAACAAAAGCACATCAATTCTTAAAACAAACCGATTGGCTAATTATAACCTTGGGATCAGCCTTTAGCTATAAGATCACAGAAGAAGCAGACAGAGCTGCGCTAGCCAGTGGTAATGGAGTAGCCAATTGTCATAGAGCGCCTGCAAAATGGTTTAAGAAGCAGTTGTCAACTATCGATGAAATCATTGCCAAACTGGATAATACAATTCATCAACTGTTTCGCTTTAATCCAAAGCTAAATATCATCTTTACCATTAGTCCGGTTCGGCATATCCGTGATGGGGTAGTAGATAATAACCGAAGTAAAGCGCGCTTATTAGAGTCGGTGCATCATTTGGTTAACAAATTTGATAAGCTCTATTATTTCCCTTCCTATGAGCTGGTGATCGATGTGTTGCGTGATTATCGGTTCTACGACATCGATATGGTGCATCCAAACTACCCGGCCACTGAATTTGTTTTGGAGAAGTTTTTACAAACTCATACTACTGAAGGCCTGCTACCGCTTTTGCAGGAGTTGAAACGATTAACGGTTGCACGTAAGCACCGTTCGGCACATCCTACTACGGAAGCTCATAAGCAGTTCTTAAAGAACCATTATGAAAAGGCTAAGGCTTTGCAGGAGCAGTATACTTACCTGGACTTGCAAGATGAGATTGCCTATTTCTCAATGGCTTAGTGCAAGCGGTCGCCACGGACTTCTAAGGATTGGATGATCTGGGCTTCATACTTAAGCCACTCATTCCAGCGTTTGCGTACTTTTTCTTTATCGATGTATTTCTCTGCTAATTCAATAAAGAGGGTATAGTGACCAGCCTCGCTTTCCATAAAGCGGCGGTAGAACTTGCGTAGATAGTCATCATTTAGACCTTCGCTCAAACGCTTAAAGCGTTCACAGCTGCGGGCTTCAATCATGGCCATCAGAAGTAATTGATCTAATAAACGGCCTTCTTCATCACCACCTTTCTGGCAAAACGCTAATAGGGCGTTAACATATTCATCTTTACGTTGCTGGCCCAGCTTTAAGCCTCGTTTATGCAATTCCGCTAGCACTAAACGAAAATGGCCCCATTCTTCGGTTACAATTGGTGCCAGCGCTATTACCAGTTCTTCCCTGCGGCTATAACGTTGAATAAGGGAAATACAGGTAATAGCGGCTTTTTGCTCACAATAGGCGTGGTCTGTTAAAACCTCTTCCAGCGACATGGCTGCAAGGTTTACCCACCTAGGGTCGGTGGGTAATTGTAGGCCCAGAATGGCTTTAGTATCTTGGGAAAGTGCTTCGTGGGGCGTGTGCATTGGGCAAAATTAAGAAGGAGGCGTTAAGTAGAAGGCAATTAGCTGATGAGGAAATTATCTGATGAAATGGGAATCCAGAGTTCAGAATTCTTGGATTTCAAGATTTCAGATTTGAAGATATCTGGTTGCATTCCTATTTCTTAGTGTTGTTCAACCTTTTGCAGGGGACTGGCCGCACCTGGCGGCGTCTCAGCTTGGCCTCAGCGTAGGGCCTTGTTTTAGGCTTCTTCGGGACTCCTTCGGACCGCTTCGAAGCAGTTTCGAACAAATCCCGAAGAAAAGCCGACGATGGGTGTGGCTAAGGATAGGGAAAAGATAAGTGGCAAATCGTGAGTTATGAGTCCTGATCAATAAAAATAGGTAGATGGCCAATAGTAGACAAGTAAAGTATGTTTATAGGAGAAATTGGAATGTATAGATAAGGATATCCTCTATAACTCCCCAGAAAGTGATACAATAAGTGACGTTAGCAATTTGCGGTTTGTGATGAAGGCTGGGGCATTTTAATAGGGTTAGTAATTGAAAAACACATCTTTAGTTTATCTTTTACTTTTTAGTTTTAACAGAAATGCCTACCTTTGCCGCCAAAATAAAGTAAAACTATACTGGCATTCAATCGGAATGCTGCAAAAAAACGTAGCGATGTCATTAACAAAAGAAAAAAAAGCTGGCATTTTTGCCCAATATGGTGGAAGCGAAACCAATACCGGTTCAATTGAGGGTCAAATTGCGTTATTAACAGAGCGCATTTCTCAAATTTCTGCTCATTTACAGCAAAACAAAAAAGATTTCTCTACACACCGTGGTCTGATGCAATTGGTAGGTAAGCGTCGTCGCTTATTGAACTACTTGTCTAAGCATAACCTGCAAGGATACCGTGGCTTGATTGAGAAATTAGGCATTCGTAAATAAGTTAGTTTTCCAATTCATTATAGGCTATTTCCCAACCACTACTTAAAAGGTTGGGTTTTGGCTTTTTGGACTAACCTTATTGATGCGCCCATTAAACCCCTCAAATTCTAATTATGCTGACACAAAAATTTTCAAAAACATTTGATATAGGTGATGGCCGTGAAGTCACTATTGAGACTGGTCGTTTAGCTCGCCAAGCTGACGGCGCCGTTACTGTTCGTATGGGCAATAACATTTTGTTGGCTACTGTTGTAGCAACAGAAGAACCAAAGCCTGGGCAAGACTTCTTCCCATTGAGCGTAGACTACATGGAGAAGTTTGCTTCTGCTGGTCGTATTCCGGGTTCTTTCTTTAAAAGAGAAGGCAGATTGAGTGATTATGAGATTTTGATCTCTCGTTTGATCGACCGTGCTTTACGCCCATTATTCCCTGAAGATTATTTCTGCGAGGTGCAGGTAATCGTTACTTTGATCTCTTCTGATTCGGAGATCATGCCTGATGCATTGGCCTGCTTAGCTGCTTCTGCGGCATTAGCTGTTTCAAATATTCCTATCCAAGAAATCATTTCTGAAGTACGTGTAAGCCGTATTGATGGTCAGTTTAAGATCAATCCTACACGCTCTGAAATGGAGAAGTCTGATATGGACTTCATCATTGCCGCCACTGAGAAAAACATCATGATGGTGGAAGGTGAAGCTAAAGAGTGTAGTGAAGAAGACTTAGTAAAAGCTTTGGAAGTAGCACATGACGCTATCCGTGTTCAGATCCGTGCACAGCAGGAATTACGTGACATGGTAGGTGCAGGAGCTAAACGCGACTATCCAAAACCTGTAGTAAACGAAGTATTACGTCAGCGCGTAGAAGAGTTTGCAAAGGCTAGAATGGAAGAATTGTCAAGAGCCAACTTGCCAAAAGCTGAACGTAAAGAGACCTATAAAAAGATCTCTGATGATCTTAAAGAAGTATTGGCTCGCGAAGCTAATCTTCCAGAAGGCGAAGAGATCGATGACGATACTAAGAAACTAGTTAAAAACTATTTAGGTGATCTGCAGTACTATGTAGTACGTGATATGATCCTGAATGATAAAGTTCGCCTGGATGGACGTAACCTGGAGCAAGTGCGTCCTCTGGATATGGAAGTAGATGTGCTTCCAACACCACATGGTGCTGCTTTATTTACAAGAGGTGAAACACAATCTTTAACAACGATTACCTTGGGTACTCCATTGGATGAGTTGTTAGTAGAAAGTGCTGCTAAGTCTGAGTATTCTAAATTCATTTTACACTATAACTTTCCGCCGTTTTCTACAGGTGAGGTGAAGTTCTTAAGAGGTCCTGGCCGTCGTGAGGTTGGACATGGTAACCTGGCTCAGCGTTCTTTGAAGCAAATGATGCCAGGAGCTGACTATGCTTATACTGTACGTATAGTTAGTGATATTCTTGAAAGTAATGGTTCGTCATCAATGGCAACAGTTTGTGCCGGTTCTTTAGCCTTAATGGATGCTGGTGTGCCTTTGCCTAAGCACGTAGCTGGTGTGGCTATGGGTTTGATTTCTAAAGGAGATCAGTTTGCTGTATTGACCGATATCCTTGGTGATGAAGATCACCTGGGTGATATGGACTTTAAAGTAACCGGAACACGTGACGGTATCTGTGGTATCCAAATGGATATTAAAGTAGATGGTCTGAGCATGGACGTTATGCGCCAAGCGTTAGAACAAGCACGTCGTGGCCGTATGCATATCCTGGATGCTATGTACAATTGTATCCCTGAACATCGTGCAGATGTGAAACCACATGCGCCGCGTATGGTGAAAATGTTCATTGATCGTGAGTTTATTGGAGCTGTGATCGGGCCTGGTGGTAAGGTTATTCAGGAAATGCAACGTGAAACTGGCACTACAATCAATATCGAAGAGAAAAACAACCAAGGTGAAGTAAGCATCTTTGGTACCGATAAAGAGAAAGTTGACAGAGCACACAACTGGATCAAAGGCATTGTGGCTGTACCTGTTGTAGGTGATGAATATGAAGCTGTTGTTAAATCAATCATGCCATATGGTGCGTTTGTTGAGTTCTTACCTGGCAAGCAAGGTTTGTTACACATCTCTGAAGTAAGCTGGAAACGCTTAGAAACATTAGAAGGTGTATTGAACGAGAATGATAAGGTGAAAGTGAAGCTGACAGGAACGGATCCAAAAACAGGTAAGTTCAAACTGTCACGCAAGGTGTTGTTGCCAAAACCTGAAGGAATGAAAGAGGAGAGTGGCGATAGGGGTGAAAGAAGAGATGGTGGCCAGCGTAGAGAAGGTGGTCAACGCTTTGAAGGACGTGGCGACAGACGTGAAAGCGGCTACGGCGGTCAGCGCAGAGAACCTCGTCAAGGTGGAGAGAACCAACAATCTCAAAGCTCTCAAGAGAACGAACAGTAATCTTTTCAACTATCTTTTTAAGGCTGTCGTACGACAGCCTTTTATTTTTTCATTATGTCCAATCACATTCAACTCAACATAGAAGCTTCAGAAGCGCAGCAAGAAATATTAATTAGTCAGCTGGAAGAACTGGGTGCCGCTGGCTTTGAGCAAACGGATACGCACCTGTTAGCCTATTTTGAAGAGGATTCTTTTCCCAGTTATGATGTCAATGCAATACTGGATGGCTATAACTTTCAGTTAAATACACTTCAGCAACAAAACTGGAATGCTGTATGGGAAAGTAACTTCCAACCGGTTATTGTTGATGATTTCTGTGCTGTAAGAGCTCATTTTCATGAGCCTATTCAAGGTATTCAACATGAGATTCTGATTACACCCAAAATGAGCTTTGGCACAGGTCATCATGCCACAACGTATATGATGATGCAGCAAATGCGTGATATTGACTTCGTCAATAAATCTGTATTTGATTTTGGAACCGGTACTGGCGTACTGGCTATACTAGCTGAGAAGTTGGGAGCTGCCAGTGTTTATGCTATTGATAATGATGAATGGAGTATAGAAAATACGAAAGAGAATATAGAAAAGAATCATTGCAGTAAAATAACCGCTGAACTTTCTTCAACAATTTCAACAGAAAAGTTATTTGATATCATCTTAGCCAATATAAATAGGAATGTGATATTGCAATACTTTACCAATCTCAAAGAGTCTGTTAATCAAAAAGGGTTTATCTTGTTTAGCGGTTTGTTAGTAGATGATAAGGACGTTATTGTTGATACGGCTCAAGACCATGGTCTACAATTGATAAAACATTGTGAAAGAAATAAATGGATTTCATTATTGTTTGTTAACGAGAACTGAAGAGAAGATTAAAATAGTAATACTGGGTATACTATTTGCCCTAAATTTGCTCCACTTCAACCCATTTTGAATGAATGAGTTTTTGCTGATTGTTGTTGCCTATTTGATTGGAAGTATCCCAACTTCGGTTTGGGTAAGCCAATATTTCTTTGATATTGATATACGAGAATATGGCAGTGGCAATGCAGGTGCTACCAATACCTATCGTGTTTTAGGTTCAAAATGGGGCACATTTGTAATGATCGTTGATATGATCAAGGCAATTGTAGCCGTTAAATTGGCTTTTTTCCTTCCGGATGCCTACGATCATGAGTTATACCTGATCAACATGCAGATAGGTCTTGGCCTAGCTGCTGTAGTTGGTCATATTTTTCCTATTTGGGCAGATTTCAGAGGTGGTAAAGGCGTTGCTTCCTTGTTTGGAATGGTGCTGGGTATTCAGCCGAATGTAGCGTTATGCTGTGTAGGTGTATTCCTTTTAGTATTGTTTTTAACCCGTTGGGTTTCTTTGAGCTCTATATTAGCCGGTATCATGTTCCCTGTATTTATTCTGGCCATTTTTAATGAACCTGAGCATTTATACCGAATATTTGCCGTAATGGTTGGGCTTCTGATCATTTTTACGCACCAAAAGAATATTGGCCGTTTATTAAGAGGCAATGAAAGCAAGGTGCCTATCCTCAAACACCGTGACCGTCGCCGTCAACGCAATCGGAAATAACTGCAGACTTTGTTAAAACTGCAGTGCCGATTAAGCTTTTTCCTTTTGGTATAATCATTGAAATTATAAACAAAAAGGTAAGCAATGTTATACAGATTAACTTTTCTACTGATCGTCCTTACGACTATTGTTGCTTGTTCTACTAATCCTGTAACCGGAAGAAGTCAATTCAAATTAGTATCCGAGCAAGAATTACAATCAATGGCCACTACGCAATACCGTCAATTCCTGTCTGAAAATAAAACGGTGAGTCCATCTGCCGATCGTGATG
The DNA here is from genome assembly GCF_001644645.1 of Flavisolibacter tropicus. Classification (NCBI taxonomy): domain Bacteria; kingdom Pseudomonadati; phylum Bacteroidota; class Chitinophagia; order Chitinophagales; family Chitinophagaceae; genus Flavisolibacter; species Flavisolibacter tropicus. The sequence goes on from NZ_CP011390.1 coordinate 453,382, forward strand.
CAGAAATGGTGCGCCGCGTAGGGCAGCGTTTGGCTAATTCAATAACTCAGTATTATCGCTCCCAAAATCTAAGTGAGGTTTTAGATGGCTATAAATGGGAGTTTAACCTGGTAAATAATAAAGAAGCTAACGCATGGGCTATGCCTGGTGGTAAAATAGTGGTTTACACGGGTTTATTGCCTATAACTCAAAACGAGGCGGCATTAGCTAACGTTTTAGGCCATGAAATTTCACATGCTATATTCCAGCATGGTAACGAACGGATGAGCCAGGGATTAGCCCAGCAATTGGGTGGCGTAGCGCTTTCAGTAGCGGTTGCCAACCAACCCGCTCAGACACAAAATCTGTTTTTGCAGGCCTATGGTATTGGCAGCGAGGTAGGCGTAATGTTACCTTTCTCCCGTAAGCAGGAGTTAGAAGCAGACCGTTATGGTATGCGTTGGGCTGCAATGGCTGGGTATAACCCAAGAGAAGCAATTAATCTATGGCAAAGAATGGCTGCGCAGGCAAATGGACAGCGTCCACCAGAGTTTTTGAGTACACACCCTGCAGAGGAAAGACGTATTCAACAGCTGCAACAATACTTGCCAGAGGCTTTAAAATACTATAAACCATCTGGTAGGTAAGGCATTTTAGCCTAAAAACCTTGGAAAAACCCGCCTTTTGGCGGGTTTTTCGTACCTGAGCCTTTTTCGTACCATGTTTTTACCTTAACTTTGCACCTCTGTTTGTGTGAAAACATTCATTTGCAACTTAACTGCTTGTTTCTTCTAAAAGATAAAAACTCTATGTCACAAACAATTTTTGATAAGCTGCAATTAAAAAACGAAAAGACAATTTTAATTCAAGGCTTACCTTCTTCAATCGAAAAACAGTTTGTCAAACTTTCTTTTGCAAAAAATCTTACTCCTTTATTGCGTTCTAGAAAGATTGATTTCGCATTAATTTTTGCAGTAAACGAATCTCAATTGAATAGTATTCTGCAAGACATTATGCCTGCTTTGAAAGAAGAAACGAAGTTTTGGGTAGCCTTTCCTAAGGCTGCTTCTAAAATTGCAACAGATCTTAACCGGGAAAGCAGTTGGCATAAATTAACAACTGCAGGTTATGAGAGTGGAGAACAAGTGGACTTAGATCATGTATGGGTGGCTGTAAACTATAAGAGGAGCGAAGTAACAATAGTATCATCTGAAGAGTTTGTTGAAGAAGTTATCGTTAAAACATCTACAACTACTCGTAAGAAGAAGGTAGCACAAGTATAATTCACTTTCTTTTCAATGAATTAAAGCGACTATAATTTATAGTCGCTTTTTTATTTTCAGTTATTCTTTGTAGTTGATTCTTTGCCTTTATTTTTTTTATCTGAATAGTTGAGTTTCATAGTGTTAGAATCAATTTTATCTTGAACTAAGTAGAAAAATTTCTACACGTAAAGCTGAATGGTTTTTTGCAACAGAAGCATTCATGCGAAATCAGCCTTGGCATCAAAATCGCTTTTATAGAGGCATGATTACAAATACAACTACCGCCATATGGCAATCTTTGAATAATACTGATTTAGTTTGCTTTTCTCATCTGCGTTGGAACTTTGTATATCAACGCCCTCAACATTTGTTAAGTCGCTTTGCTAATTGTACACGTGTATTTTTTATTGAGGAGCCGCTTTTTAATGATGGTCCAGATAAACTACATATAGAAGAACCTATTAAAAACGTATATGTTGTAGTTCCGCAATTGCAACATGGATATAGTGAACATGAAGTAATTAACAAGCAGAAAGATATGATCAGTGATTTAGTATCCATGAAGGATATCACTAATTACTTTGCCTGGTATTATACACCAATGGCATTAACGTTTACTGATCATTTGAATCCAAAGATGGTTGTGTATGATTGTATGGATGAATTATCTGCCTTTAAGTTTGCGCCAGCAGCCTTAAAAGATAATGAAAAGCTATTGTTAGAAAAAGCAGATATCGTATTTACTGGCGGATATAGTATATATGAAGCAAAGAAACATCAACATCATAATATCTATCCGTTTCCAAGTAGTATCGACAAAGAACATTTTGGAACTGCAAGAACTTTAAAATCATCACCTCAGGATCAGTCCCATATTCAAGGACCCCGATTCGGTTTCTTTGGTGTATTAGATGAACGATTTGATATAGAACTGATTGAGAACGTAGCAAAGGCAAGGCCTGAGTGGCAATTCATTCTTATTGGTCCTATTGTAAAGATTGACCCAGCAACATTGCCACGCTTTGATAATATTCATTATTTAGGCGGAAAAGATTATAAGGAATTGCCAGCCTACGTGGCGGGATGGGATGTAGCAATGGTTCCGTTTGCCTTAAATGAATCAACGAAATATATAAGCCCTACTAAAACTCCAGAATACCTGGCAGCTGGTAAGCCAGTCATATCAACTGCTATTAAAGATGTAGTATCGCCCTATGGCGAAAACAAGTTGGTGCACATTGCTAACAGTGCAGAAGACTTTATAAAGTGTGCAGAAACTATTCTAAAGAAAAAAAGCCATAAACGTTGGTTAAACAAGGTTGATGCTTTCCTGGAAGGAAACTCATGGGATAGAACATGGAGCCAGATGGCCAAACATATTGACAATAAGTTAGTAGCAAAAGAGTCTATCGCATTTCCAAATACAACAGAAACAGCAATGGCCAGTTAACGCAAATGCATACTGGCAACTGATAACAAGCAGATTCTTCGTTTACCATTCGTACATATGATGTCTTAAGTTCCTTCTATTCCAACCTAGGGATAGTAGGAACTATTAGATTATTGAAACCTATATCATGGGAGTTAACCAGTCTTGTAATAACCCTGAAATATGGGGTGGGGTTGAATGCACTATTAATAGAGTTGCGGATTTCTATTTTGATCAATTAGCTTTCAACAATTATTATCAGCACCCACAACAGGAAGCTATTGCGCATTTGGGCATAAAAAAGCTTCGTTTTCCTGTTTTATGGGAGAAGCATGAGCTGACGAAAGATGCAACAATTAACTGGAAGTGGACCTCAAGTCAGCTGGAGTATTTTAATAATAATGGAATAGATGTAATTGCTGGCTTGATACACCATGGGAGCGGGCCCTCATTTACCAACCTACTCGATCCCTCATTCCCGGAATTATTAGCTCAATATGCACGTAAGGTGGCCGAGCAATTTCCCTGGCTTACCAATTATACGCCCGTAAATGAGCCCTTAACCACAGCCAGGTTCAGTGGACTTTATGGACTTTGGTATCCACATGCTACTGATGATAAAAGTTTTCTAAAGGCACTGGTTCATCAAATGAAAGGAGTAGTGCTTTCGATGAAGGAAATACGAAAAGTAAATCCTAATGCCGTTCTGATTCAAACAGAAGATTTAAGTAAAACGTATAGTACTCCACTATTACAGTATCAGGCGCAGTTTGAAAATGAACGCAGGTGGTTACCTTATGATCTATTGTTGGGACAGGTAACAGAGCAACATCCACTTTGGAAATATTTTGTTGATAATCGAATAAAACCAGAAGAGCTCTACTTCTTCCAGGATAATATTTGTGAGCCACATGTATTGGGATTTAATTATTACGTTACATCAGAGCGTTACCTGGATGAACGAATGCATTTGTATCCTGCACATACCCATGGTAGTAATAACATTCATAGCTATGCTGATGTAGAGGCTGTAAGAGTTGAATTGGAGGAACCTATAGGTTTGGAAGTTGTATTAAATGAAGCTTGGGAACGATATAGAAAGCCAATGGCAATAACAGAGGTACATCTGCATTGTCATAGAGAGGAACAATTACGCTGGTTTTCCTATGTCTGGAATACTTGTAATAAAGTAAAAGCGAGTGGAGTAGATATAAAAGCCGTTACAGCCTGGGCACTCTTAGGCTCATATGGTTGGGATAAGCTGCTAACAGAACCTAATGGTAGTTATGAACCTGGCGTGTATGATATGCGTAGTGGACGACCGCGTGAAACAGCATTAACACACTTTATTAAGAATATAACGGGAGCAAACGATTGCAAACATCACTTGATACAAGTAGAGGGTTGGTGGCAACGGCACACGCGGTATTTACAAGAGCCACTGCAGTTTTCACCAGACAGTCATCGGGTAAGAGTAGAACAAACAGCTCCTGTTTTAATTATAGGAAAGAGAGGAACCCTTGGAAAAGCGTTTGCGCGAATTTGTACAGATAGGGCTATTCATTTTAAGCTACTAAGCCGTGAGGACTGCGATATTTCCAATATTGAATCAATTGTAAAAGCAATAGATTATTTCAAGCCTTGGGCTATTATTAATGCAGCAGGTTATGTTCGTGTTGATGACGCAGAAGGAGATGAAGACGCCTGTATGCGAGATAATTTAATTGGGCCATTGCTATTAGCGCAAGTGTGCGAAAGTAAAGGTATAAAGTTGGTCTCCTTTTCCACTGACCTGGTGTTTGATGGATTGAAGCAATCGCCTTATGTAGAGAGCGATTCTGTTAACCCTTTAAATGTTTATGGTAAAAGCAAAGCACTTTCGGAAAATGCCGTATTAACAGCAAATCCTGATTCCTTATTGATACGTACCAGCGCCTTTTTTGGTCCTTGGGATCAATACAACTTTAACCATTGGATTGAAACACAGCTAAATAATTTTCAAACAGTTTCTGTAGCCAGTGATATTTTTATTTCCCCTACCTATGTACCCGATTTAGTACATACAGTATTAGATTTAGTAATTGACCATGAAAAGGGTATCTGGCATTTAGCCAATAGAGGTATAACAACTTGGGCAAACCTGGCATTTTATGTGGCAGAACGGTGCCAGCTAGATACAAAACTTATCAACCCTGTTCCTTCTTCTGAAATGAATTACACTGCGTTAAGACCTAAATACTGTGTGTTGGGAACAGAAAAAGGTCATTTATTGCCTTCGTTAGAAAATGCTTTGGATCGTTATATCGTTGAAAAAAAACAAGCCTTAGCTTTATGGGTCAATTGATCGTTAGCAAAAGGACATGCAAACAAAAGCGATTCAACGTCTTCTACCCCAAAAGGAAAACTTTCAATAAACGATAGATGGGAGACTTATAGAGCTTTATTTACTAAAGACTGAAAATATCCTGGTTGTGATCACCAATTACGGGGCACACATTGTAAGCCTTTCAGTTAAAAATAAAGATGGTGAATGGGTTGATGTTGTTATTGGCTTTGAGTCATTGAAGGATTACCTACAAACAGATGAAATCTATCATGGTACTATCGTAGGGCGTTATGCTAACCGAATCCGGATTCACCTAATCATTCCAACTTTCCTAGTACTATTTTGCGTACCGGTGATACATTTCAATCAACAACTATATTCCGCTTGCCTGCAGAATTATGATACTACAGATGTGCCAGAATTGATAACAGCAATGTAGTGGGTGAGTGTTCTACTCATCGTATCTGCGTAAGCTACACTCAGTTCTTTTATCAACTCTCCAATAGCTTCTTCTTTAACCAGGTTAATGGTACAGCCACCAAAGCCTCCGCCCATCATACGCGCACCTAAAACGTTTGGATTGTTTCTAACCTTGTCTACTAAGAAGTCTAGCTCCCTGCAGCTTACTTCATATTCTACACTTAACCCTTTGTGTGAGCCATACATTTTTTGGCCAAGTGTAGCAATATCACCTCTTTCCAACGCTTCACAAGCATCCAGTAAACGTTGATTTTCTTCCACCACATATTTACAGCGCTTGTAAATGACCGGATCAACAGGAGCCACAGTTTCATCAAGCATAGCTAATGTCGCATCACGCAGATTGATAACATTGGGATACTTTTTCTTAACTAATTCAACACCTTGTTCGCATTGCTGTCGGCGAACATTGTATTGCGATGTAGAAAGAGAATGTTTTACATTGGTGTTTAACAAGACTATTTTAATGCCTTCCAATTTAAAAGGCTCATACTTGTATTCTAAGGAGCGGCAATCTAATCGAATGACACTGTCTTCCTTGCCAAACATGGAAGCAAACATATCCATGATTCCAACTTTCACTCCAGCATATTCATGTTCTGCTTTTTGAGCCATTTTTACCATATCCAATTTGTCAATCTGGAGTTGAAAGAGCTCATTGAGGGCAAAAGCCGTAGCACATTCTACAGCTGCAGAAGAAGAAAGTCCTGCACCAATAGGGACATCACCATGGATCATTAAATTAAAGCCTGATAAGGTATACTTGTTTTTCAGGAGTTGGTCTACAACTCCTAATATATAATTCGCCCATTGTTTTTCTGATCGATTTATGTCTTTGAGCCTGATCTCTAATTCTTCATTGAACTCTTGAGAAACGAGGTTTATACTATCGTCTTCCCGTTTAGAAACAGCTACAAAGATGTTTTTATCGATAGCTGCTGGCAATACAAAACCATCATTGTAATCGGTATGTTCGCCAATGATATTTACCCTGCCTGGAGAACGCACAATTAAAGGGTCTTTTTGATACCGGTTTTTGAAAGAACTTTCCAACTCTGCCTGTAGCGTTTGACCTGCCATAACCTATAATTTTTTAGCTTAAAATATTAAAAATGAGATTGTTATACAATCTATAAAAATAGTGCCTAACCCACTTAACCCGCAAAACCCTGCCTTCACCGATGGATATAGGAATTAACCCGAAATAAGGTTTGAATTTATATGTTTTTGAGGTTATTTTGAAGTGTATTTCGAAACCTAAGAACAATCACCAATTAGTCCAAATCATCCTTTATGTTCTTCTCGAACCCTGTGCTTGAAATCCCGAAGCACGATCCCGAATTAAAATCCCGTTGGTCTGAAGAAAGAGTAGCTGAATGGTATGCCAAACAAGGCTGGTTAATCGGTTGCAATTTCGTTCCACACAATGCCATCAATCAATTGGAAATGTGGCAGGCGGAAACGTTTGACCCCTTTACAATCGATAAAGAATTAAGTTGGGCTGCAAGCCTGGGATTTAATACGGTACGCGTGTTTTTGCATCACTTGGTGTGGGAGCAAAATCCTACTGCCTATCTGGAGCGTATTGAACTGTTTTTATCTATAGCTACCAAGCATAGCATCAAAACCATGTTTGTGTTTTTTGATGCCGTATGGAATCCTTATCCACAATTGGGTAAGCAGCCAGAGCCGAGGCATAATGTACATAACTCAGGCTGGGTACAATGCCCGGGGTTTGATGTGTTGAACGATCCATCTAAATATGAAAGCCTGCACCATTATGTAGCAGGGATTGTTAGTCATTTTAAGAATGACGAACGCGTGCTTATCTGGGACTTATTCAATGAGCCGGATAACATGAACATGACCAGCTATAGGGATGATAATTATGCCCAGCATAAGGCTGATTTATCCTTGCAGCTATTGAAAATGACTATTAAGTGGGTACGTGAAATAGATCCCATACAACCTATTACAATGGCGCCCTGGCAAGAAGGCGAGGACTGGAGTTGCCATACCAGGTCTTCGGAAATAGACAATTACATGTTTGCTCATTCCGATGTGATCAGCTTTCATTGCTATGCCAATAAAGAGGGTATGCAAAAGCGCATAGAGGTATTAAAACGCTTTAATCGTCCAATCCTTTGCACCGAATATATGGCTAGGCCTTTTGGAAACACATTTGAGGAAATACTTCCCTTGTTCAAGGAAAATAACATTGGAGGATATAACTGGGGTTTTGTGGCAGGAAAATCTCAAACGCATTGCCCTTGGGACTCATGGCAAAATCCATACGAGAATGAGCCTGAATTGTGGTTCCATGATATCTTCCGCTCAAATGGTGATGCCTATAGGGAAAATGAAGTAGCCTTTCTTAGAACCTTTATTAAAGAGGGTAAAGCTGTACAGCAGCAGGAAGTTGCATAAGTTAGCACCGTTAGAAAACGCTAAAGCACAAGTACATGCGTTAGGTATAAAAGATTTAGTATTGTAAAAGAGCACTTCTCTAAGGAGTGCTCTTTACTTTATATAACTTCTCATAACAACCTTCAAAACCAATAGAACCGGTATTTGTAAGTTGTTTTGTTGTGACTCAGGATAGTACCGTTTCGTATTCGCCTATAAGAATTTACAATAAATAATACGGATGTAGTAGTACTCCTTATATTTCAATGCTTGTTTTTCTTCTGAATCTTTCGTACCTTTTTCAAGGTTTATTCATTTGCTTATGGATGAATAATTTCATGAAACCATTATACCAAACCCATTCGATTATTGCTTGTTTAAAGGCAATAAAAATGGACAAGAAAATCTGATATTGCTTTAACCACTGAAGAAAGACAGAGGGTTCTCTAATCCCTTTGTGCCAATATTCAATTCCTATGGACCGTTGTGTAACCAATTTTTAATTCTACCTGGCAATACCTCCCTTCTTTACAGCTCCGATGCCCAAATGCAGTAGCAACCTTTGATTGAATGCCAATTCATTGTTGGACATGATATACATTTCTAAACCGTATAAACCAATAAACATGCTACATCTTAACACAATGAGGCAATGGCTGTATACTTTGGCTATTGTACAGCTATTTCTAATTCCACCAGCCTTTGCGTATTCAGGGTCAAACGATAAGTTTGACCGAGGGTATAAAAATCTTTTTCAAGAAGTAACCGGACGTATTATAGGGGCAGACGGAAAACCACTTTCCGGTGTAAGTGTTACTGTAAAAGGAACATCAAGAGGTACCACCACAGATGCAAACGGGGCTTTTTCAATAAATGCCAATCGGGGCGAGGTGCTAGTAGTTTCCTATGTTGGATATCAAGCTCAGGAGTTTACAGTTGGCGATGATAAAACGCTAGCTATTACATTAACGGCTACCTCAGGCCAACTCAGTGAAGTAGTGGTAACAGCTTTAGGCGTAAGAAGGGAGCGTAAAGCCCTGGGCTATTCTGTAACAGAAGTAAAAGGAGAGGAATTGACCAGAGCCAGGGAGGTAAATGTTGTCAACTCGCTGGCAGGTAGAGTAGCCGGCTTAAATGTAAATGGAGTTGCTGGCGGACCGGGCTCTTCTTCCAATTTAATTATTAGAGGTATATCCAGTATTAGTGGTACCAACCAGCCATTATATGTGGTTAATGGTGTACCCATGGAGGGGCAACCTAATTCCCAATATTCACAGCAGGGTACCCAGTTTGATAACGGTCCAGATAGGGGCGACGCTATAGGAAACCTTAATCCAGATGATATAGAAACTATTTCGGTATTGAAAGGGGCTGCCGCTTCTGCCTTGTATGGTTATCGGGCCAAGGCTGGTGTTATTATGATTACTACTAAAAGCGGTAGAGGAGATGGCATTGAGTTTAATTCAAATTATGTTGCTGAAACAATCATTGATCCAACCGATTGGCAATATGTATACGGACAGGGTGCTAATAATATAAAACCACCAAACCAAGCTGCTGCTTTTACATCTGGCCAATCCAGCTATGGCGGGAAACTCGATGGTTCATCGGTTGTGCAATTTGACGGTATAAGCCGCCCATACATTGCCCAAAAAGACAACCTGGAAAACTTTTACCGTACAGGAGGTTCATTTACGAATACACTGGCCTTCAATAAAAGTTTTACAGGGGGCGCTTTACGTTTTTCAGCCAGTAATCTTTCTAACAATGCTGTGATTCCCAACTCCGGTTTAGATCGGCAAAACTTCAGCTTGAATGGAAACTTTTCTCCAATGAATAATTTGACCATTGATGTGCGCATGAACTATATTATAGAGAATGCCAAAAACAGACCTTTTTTATCAGATGGTCCTGGTAATGCCAACTTCAATGTCATGTTCCTGCCAACAAGTGTAAATGTGAATGATTTGCAGCCTGCAACAACGCCCGATGGGAAAGAGCGTTCTTATTCAGATAACACGTTTGCAACCAACCCTTGGTTTGCAGCCTATAACTTTATTACCAACACCAAAAGAGACAGATTGCTATCTACTGCCACTGTTCGTTATACGTTTAATAATGGCTTATTCTTACAAGGACGAGCAGGTCGCGATGCCTATACAGACCGCTATACACAGGTAGTGCCTACGGGAACTGCCTATCGGCCAAATGGTTCAATAAATGAACAAACCTATCAATTTGGTGATATTAACGTGGACGGTCTGGCGGGTATGACATTTAACCTGGGTGGCAACGGTATGACATTAACACCAAACATTGGTGCCAGCTACCGTAGAACAAAGGATGAAAATATAACCAATACAGGATCTGACTTTGCTATACCATTCCTGTACAATATTAATAATACAAAAAGTAAAGGCACTACTGCTCTTAAAACAGACCAGGAAGTACAGTCTTTATATGGCACATTAGAGTTTGATATCCGTGATTTCTTATACCTTACGGGCTCTGTTCGCAGTGACTGGTTTTCAACTTTGGCCGCAATAGACAGAGACAATAAACTGAATGTGGTTTATCCTTCCGTCAGTGCCTCATTTATTTTTTCAGAGTTTCTTAAGTTGCCCTGGATGACCTTTGGTAAGCTAAGAGCTGGTTATGCGGAAGTAGGTCAAGCTACAACACCTTATCAAACAGCGCTTTATTATTCTTTGCTGAGTCCTACCTTAAACGGCGCTCCGTTAGGTAATATCGTGAATCCAAACGTGCCTAATAATGAGTTGAAACCTTCCAGGGCTCAGGAATTTGAAATAGGCACAGAGCTACGCTTCTTTAATAACCGTTTAGGCTTAGATCTGACCTTTTATGACAAAAGATCAAAGGATGAAATTGTATTTGCTCCTGCTTCCACAACATCAGGCTATAATGGTGCAGTGTTGAATATAGGGGAGATGAAGAACGTAGGATTTGAAGCCTTAATTACAGGTACGCCTATACGCACTGGCGATTTTAACTGGACTACCTCTTTAAACGGGTCGGTTAATGACAATGAAGTGATCAAACTGGCTGCCGGACAATCATCGTTGCCAATTTCAGTATCCAGGTCTGGTGTAGGCTTTACACGACATGTAGTAGGAGAGCCTGCCGTACAGGTAATGGCTTATGATTATAAGTATGACGCTTCTGGTAAAGTAGTTTTAGATGCCAATGGTATCCCTGCAAGAGGGGATCTGGTTCCTTTTGGTTCTGCTTATCATAAATGGATTGCTGGTTGGAATAATGAAATTACTTATAAAAGAGCCAACCTTTCTTTCCTGATTGATGGCAAATGGGGTGGAAAGATCTTTTCAGCTACCGATTTTTATGGCTATTTATTTGGTTTGCATAAAGCTACCCTTGAAAATAGAGAAGGCACTTTTGGTACAGCTAATGTAAATGCTGCTACTTACTATGGTACAATAGCCAGTAATATTTCAAAAACATTCGTGAATGACGCCAGCTTTATAAAGCTTCGGCAGATTACGCTGGGCTATAGTTTCCCAAGCCTTTTTAATAATCATATCAAGGGCTTGAATATTAGCCTGGTAGCCAGGAACCTGGCCATCCTTATGAAAAAGACAGATAACATTGACCCTGAAGGCAATTTTACGCCTTTAGCACAAGGGTTAGAGCTAGGTGGCGTACCGCCAGTTCGTTCCTATGGTATCAATTTAAACGTTCGTTTATAACTATTCTTTCCCCATTTTAATTGTTATGATTATGAAACACTATATAAAAATATTTGGTTTTATTCTGGCTGGGTCCCTGTTGATACAAGGGTGTACTAAGGATTATCCAGAAATCAACACAGACCCCCTATCTTCTTCTCAGGCTAGTTTTAATCCTAATTATCTCTTAACTACTTCCGAGCTAACTTATACAGGTAGCACCGATTTTAGTTATGAAACCTGGCGCGCTAATTTGATCTATGCATCTACCATGATACAAGGTTTGTCCACTGTGGTAAGCTATTGGGCAGGTGACAAGTATTTACTGAACCAGGGCTATACGGGTGCTTATTGGGAGAAAGCTTACCCGGATCAGGTGAAATCAGTTGTGGACCTGGTGCAATTCACAAAAGATAAGACGCAGTATAAAAACCTTTACCAGATAGCGCGTATCATGAAGGCTTTGATCTTTGAGCGTATAACAGATTTGTATGGTGATGTGCCTTATTCTGAAGCGGGGTTGGGCTATTATTCTAATAATTATTTTCCTAAGTACGACAAACAGCAGGATATCTATAATGACCTGCTAAAAGAAGTAGAAGAAGCTACTAATGCACTGGATCCTGCAGCAGATAAACCATCTGGTGATGTTATTTATAATGGTGATATTGCTAAGTGGCAACGTTTTGGCAATTCCTTATTATTAAGAATAGGTATGCGCCTGGTAAAAGTTGATGCTGCAAAAGCTCAAGCTACTGCCACAAAGGTGCAGGGCAAAACATTTACCAGTAATGCAGATAATGCTTTACTAAAACATGATGCTACTGGCGGAAGAACAACCATTAACAGAAACAGTCAGGTACTAATTGGCGATGGTGGACAGGAGCATTACTATGTTAAGTGGTCAAAGACATTCATTGACATGCTAAAAACAAATACTGATCCTCGCTTAGGAAGGATTGCCGTTACAAAGCTCTATACGGATCCTAATAGTAAAATACAAAGTACAAGTTTTATCACTACTCCAGCTGTACAGAAAGGTATGCCTAATGGTAAAGATCTAAGCGGTATAGCAGGAAGAGATATTTCTTCTGATCCATCGTATACTACTTTCCCTGACTATTCCTCACCAAATCCTGGCATGATCAAGCGAGATGGCCCTACATTTATCCTGACTTATGCAGAAACAGAGTTGTTATTGGCTGACGCCGCACAGCGATTTGGTATTACCACATCCGGAAGTGCCGCACAGCATTATAACAATGGTGTAAAAGCCGCTATTACATATTTGGGCCAATACGATGCTACATTGGCTATTCCGGATGCGGAAGCCGATGCCTATATTGCAACCCACCCTTATGTAGCCGCTACTGGTCTACAAATGATCAATACGCAATACTGGATCCATACGAATACTATGTTTGACTTTTATGAGTCTTGGTCCAACTGGCGGAGAACAGGTTTCCCTGTATTAGTTCCAGTGAACTATCCTAATAATGTTACGAATGGAACGATCCCACGCCGGTTTTTATATCCATCATTTGAAGCAAACACTAACCCAGTGAATTATAAGGCTGCACAGGAAGGCATTCCGGGTGGTGATTTGCTAACATCACGCGTATGGTGGGATAAGCAATAAATTGTCCTCTTAAATTAAGCCCCGTAATGGGGCTTAATTATTTAATCTATGTCAATACCTTTAAAGACTTTAACCCACGAAATATGAGCACTTACAAGCGTTTTCTTTCTTTTCTATATTTACTGTTTTCTTTTATTTATATCCATACCGCTCAAGCGCAAACAAAAAAGGAGTTGGCTGTAATTGCTTACTATGCAGGCAATTCTACAGCCATTGACAGTTTTGATGTAAGTAAGCTAACACAAATTATTTACAGCTTTGGTCATTTGAAGGGTAATCAATTATTCATTAGAAAAGCTGAAGACAGCTTAACTATTCAAAAGCTGGTTTCTTTAAAGTCTAAATATCCTGGTTTAACGGTGTTGTTGTCGTTAGGCGGATGGGGTGGTTGTGAAACCTGTTCTGATGTATTTTCTAAGAAGAAAGGACGTAAAGAATTTGCCCGCTCCACCAAAAAAGTGATTACTTATTTTGGTGCTGATGGTATTGATCTGGATTGGGAATATCCTGTTATATCCGGCTACCCGGGACATAAATACCAGGAACAAGACAGAAAGAATTTTACAAAGCTGGTAAAGCAGTTGCGTAAAACATTAGGTGAAAAGAAGGAGGTAACGTTTGCGGCTGGTGTATCCAAGAAGTTTTTTGAACAATCAGTTGATTGGAAGAAAGTGATGCCCATTGTAAACCGGGTAAACCTAATGACTTATGACCTGGCCAATGGTACTGTATCAGGAATAGGACATCATACGCCTCTGTATTCTACGCCCATGCAGCTATCTTCAGCCGACTTCGCCATTAAATTCCTTGACTCCTTACACATTCCCCGCAACAAGTTGGTAATAGGCGCTGGCTTTTATGCACGCATATTTGAAATGAAGGATACAGTAAATAAGGGGTTGTACCAAGCGGGTACCTTTCAAAAATCAATTCCTTTTAAAGCCTTTGATAGCACCTTTTCGGCAGCAAACGGATTTACCTATTACTGGGATCCGGTAGCACAAGCCCCTTATTATTTTAATGCGGAGAAAAAGCTGTTTGTTACCATGGATGATTTGAAATCCATTCAGTTAAAAACACAGTATGCTATTGATAAAGGCTTGGATGGAATTATGTTCTGGCAATTGACGCAAGATAAAAAGGAGGGAGGGCTTGTGGATATGATCAATAAGACAAAGAAGGCGTTGTAGGTGGTGACTCTCTATTTAAGAATATTCATAGTGCTATTGGAGAAAACGCTAACGGTGAAGTAAAAAATAAATGAATCATGCCATACCTCTTTTAGGGAACCACAATATTTAACAAACAACCCTTATTTTGCAATGTTTGGAAACGGTAAGAGCGGTTCCACATTGTAAAGCTGTCTCCTATGATGAATGACATCCTTCAAACCATAGAACATCTCCGTCATTACGAAGAGATCATGTTATATGGTAACTTATTAGATGTGGCAGAGAACCATGAACGAGAAGTAGCTGACTACCTTGAGAAGGAATACCAACTAGAGCGTCTTCATTATCCCTTTGATGCTCCCGTTTTCGAACCAGCTGCTGCACAATGGGCTGGAAAATACATCTATATAGCCGCTCAGCTTTTATTATACCGTGAAAACAAACCGGACGAATTAGCTGCCTTACTGGCGCCTTACAAGGGAGTGATTACAGCCGGTGCTATACTCTCCGCTGATCTGGTGCTACGGTTTCTGCCAGATATTATCAAACACCTGAAAGCTATTGATCCGGAAGATAACTTGGTTGACTTACTGGAAGAACAATTGCATATTTGGCATTATTCAGCAATCGGTTACTCTTTACGGCAAGACGCATTACATTTTGAAAATATTGTATCAAATCCATGCGTATGCCAATTATATACAGATCGGGTAGTGGTTCATAAGGACCATCGCCTGGCAGCGCATCCAGCATTACGAAAACACGTTCTCGCTTCTCTGGGCCTACATGTCCCTACCTATTGGAATGATTTTCAAATACAACTAACTGCAGAAAATGGAAACTGTTGATCAATTAAACAAAGTATTGTCCTTTGTAAAGGAATCCTTTGTAGGTAAAAATGAAATTATCGACTTACTCGGCATTAGCCTGATTGCGCGTGAAAATGCTTTTCTTCTAGGCCCTCCCGGAACGGCCAAAAGTGCCATTATCCGGCAACTGTCAATGTGTATTGAAGG
The DNA here is from genome assembly GCF_001644645.1 of Flavisolibacter tropicus. Lineage (NCBI taxonomy): Bacteria > Pseudomonadati > Bacteroidota > Chitinophagia > Chitinophagales > Chitinophagaceae > Flavisolibacter > Flavisolibacter tropicus. Next base: position 468,798 of record NZ_CP011390.1, read on the forward strand.
AGGGAAGAACTTTGAGTACCTGCTCACCCGCTTTACTGAGCCAAATGAAATATTTGGTCCTTTTGATATACGCAAGCTAAAGGAAGGCGAGCTGGTAACCAATACAGAGGGAATGATGCCGGAAGCATCACTGGTATTTTTAGACGAAATCTTTAATGCGAACAGTGCTATTCTGAATAGCCTGCTAATGGCGTTAAATGAACGGATATTCAGGAGGGGAAGAGAAACCCGAAAACTACCGGCTCTTATGTTCGTAGGTGCCAGTAATGTACTGCCCGAGGATGAAACACTGAATGCCTTACTGGATCGTTTCCTGGTTCGGATGAAGTGTGATTATGTTGATCCGGACTTGTTAAATGAAGTGTTATTGGCTGGTTGGACACTGGAAAACAGAGAGGCTAGCGAGAGACCATTTATTATACCAGAGGAGGTCGTTACTTTGCAGCAAGCCTGCCGCAAGGTGGATCTTACACCCATTCGAAAGCAGTATGTTGACCTGGTTCACAGCTTACGGAGCACAGGTATAAAAGTTTCCGATCGTAGGGGTGTAAAAATTCAAAACCTGATTGCAGCCAGTGCGCTTATGTGTAAACGTAAAGAAGCCATCCTTTCTGATCTCTGGGTCATGAAATATATATGGGACACCGAAGAGCAGATTGAAATACTGGCTGGTATTATCGATTCTGTAATAGCAAAGGAGACCAGTATGCATTCTCATCCACAAGCGTTGTTCAACACCGCTCCAAACGGTGAGGAGCTGATAAAAGAAGTGCAGCTGCTTCAAAACAGGTGGAGCACCCAAACACTTTCCTTTGAAGAGCAGAATGTAATCAAGGATAAACTGCGGTATGTTCAAACCCGCAATAGCTGGATTAAAAATGCTGAACATCAGCAGCATATTCAAACCGCAATAGATTCTTTATGGCAATCGATACTACAGGCAGTATAAGTTACTACTTATCGCTGGCTGGGGAGCATGCGGCGTACCTTGGTACCATCCGGCATTGGGAGAATCTGAAGATTGCTTACGAGGGAAATGTGGTTTGGGTTAAGGATTTGTCTCCTGTGCAGGTCGATAGCCTGGAGGTAAAAAGTATTCCTTTCAAAGAGCTCTATTATGCCCAGGACGGAAAACTGTTTCTAAAAGGAAGTCTGCTTCCCAGTCGGAATCTGCCTTCTTTATTATGGACACCTATAGGGCGCGGACTCGCAGTAACGCTACCCGCGTATAATCATAATTATTTCGGTCTTACCGGTAATGTCAATATACGATTGGCTCCATCTGAAAAAGAGACAGAAAGCCTTGTTTTAAGGGTTAATATTAATGTGCTGCAAAACTATATAGTAACGGCGCCGGCTATCCGCTTGGAGGGTTTGCAATGGACAGTGTTAGGCGCAACAGAAGCACTGCTCTTAGGTGCTCCTTTACTGCCATTACAAGGACAAGCCTTCTGGCGTAGTGGCGATTTCCTGCTGCCAGCCGGATTTGACCTGGAGCTTTATGCGGTGTCAGATGATCTGAGCCAGTTGCTAAATCCGGAGGGCGACAGTTGGATACTATGGCAAGAAGACGGCCGCTATAGCAAGCTGGACAAGCAAGCCTTTACACCGCTCTCTATCAGTTCATTTCGGTTAACGATGGAAAGGAGGACCGTGTGACAACATACTTTCAATCCTATAATGAATACTTCTGGCAGTGGGAAGATGATGGAGACGTTATTGCTATTCCCTTTAGTTCTACTATCGCTTATAAAGCCTTTGTGCTGGAAGCGCTGGAGCTAATGTCTCCACAAGGGTTACCGCCATTTGGATCCCTACTTCTCACTATAATTGCCACCAACCCGCAAGGCGAGAGTGCCTTAAATGATGTCTATGCACTCTTAGATAAAAAGTTGGATAGAATGGTGAATCAGCAGTTTGGTGATTCGAATCAAGAGAAAGCAATCCTGGTTGATGCCTTTGCCTTTTTAAAGCTGCTGGTACATCTGCCTGCTAAATATAAAGAAGGTCGAAACCGCTTGCTATTGCTGCAATCCCTGTTTGCCGGCTGCCACAACCAGCTGGCAGCGTCTAAGGCGAAGCATATACTTGAATATTATAAATCAGGAAAAACCAATATTGTTAATACTCCCAGTAAAGCTTTACACAGTGGTGCTTTCACTCACGACTTCCGAGTGGTCAGTCTTTTACATAAAAGGTTCCCGGACAACAAAATTATTATCGAAAGGTTAGCAGCTTTACCGGGTATAGAAACAGCGATTGCCATTGAAGAAGCGGAACCAGGAGAAGATGCACTCAAAGACTTCATTGAAGAATTAACTACCCATAGCAAGACCTTCCCGGTGGGTTCGCTTATTAAACGCCTATGGAGTGGCCTTAATATTCCTTTTCACCATTACCATCCCAGCCAGCAGCCAATAGGTGGCGTTTCTGACCTGACTAACAAGGGTACATTTGACCGCCTGCTGATCTCAGAATATGCAAATGATGACATTGTCTTTTTATCGCGCTTGGCCAATAATGAGGCCCTATATATTAACAGGGAAGTGCCACCGCAGCAAGATGACCAGGAACGGATCATTCTTATGGATGTTTCCATTAAAAGCTGGGGTACACCCCGAACGATAGCCTTTGCCATTCTGCTTGCTATCGCCCGTCACCCGAAATCAAATTTCATTTGCAAGGCCTTCGCGGTGGGCAATACCTACAGGCCGATTCCTTTTGAAACAATTGATGATATTATTACCAGCCTGGAAGAACTGGACCCCTGTTTGCACCCGGCCGAGGGACTGACGACCTTCTTTAAAGAGTATGGCGCACTAAAAAATGCCGAGGTTTTCCTGGTGGCATCAGAAGATAGTTTCCGTCACCCACAAGTACATAAAGCTATTAGCGACCACTATGCGCTTTTTAATTATTGGATTCAGGTAGGGCAAGAAGGGTCTATTGATCTATTCAGACGGCATCAAAACATCCGGAAACATGTGCAACATTTGCAGCTACCGTTAGACGAATTGTGGAAAAGAGAGCCTGCGCAGCAGTCAAACAGGGAATCAAGTGATAGCATTTCAGAATACCCGATTCTATTCCCGTCACCGCACAACCCTAAAAAGGTAGTGGCTGCACCAGATGGTCATTTCATTATGCTAACCTCAGAAAAACATATTCTGCGGAGCTTTCATAAAACACTGGGCCATGAAAAGGGCTGGGAAATGATGTATGAAAATGTTGCTTACAACAACGGTGAAGTAGCTGTTGGGATAACAACGAAGGGAGATTACTTGTTTTTCCTGTTCAATACTGCCGATCGGAAAATAACGATCATTAACATCTACACCCGTGAATCAAAATCAATCAGTTTTCCTGATTGGCGAACGTCTTCCAATAATCATTTCTTATTCTATGAAGGTCGCTTCTATTATGTAAACAACAATAGATACTGGGCATTTCAGTGGGGAGAACAAATTACGGTTGAAAAAGGCCAGAACCCGCCATCAGCATTACTTGAAGATTATAAGGAGATGGAAGCTGAAAAGAAAAAACAGCAGAAGTATGTTTCATATATAGGTGGTATTTTAAAGAACGTGGATTTTGTGTTTATCAACCAGGCAGGCAACCTTGTGTTAAATAAACAGGAATTACGTATAAAGGATAATGCAGTAATTGTAATGGAGCGAACGGAGTTTTTAAAAAAAGAAGTGGAAGCGCGTCGCCGGGAAAAGGATACATTCGCTTTTCCGGATGGAAGTACGGTTATTATTAATCGGGGTGGTATGCTTGTTTTAAAAAGCAGTGATCCTTCGATCCCTAAAATCTATGTTCCTTCTGTTCTTGATACCGCATTAGGTGTGAGTACAACGAGTGATTTTGCCGGTAATCCTTATTATCTACTTCTGGACCGATCCCGCCGCTCCATTAGTAACCCGCAGTTCTTTCAACAATACTTGGAACCCTATATCAAAACCATAACAGCTCATGGAACTACAAGTAAGACCAATTGATCATAGCCCCTTTCCAATAGGTGGTATTCTTATTCAGGGTTCCTCTGTGAAGCACTGGATCATGGAGCTCCAGGCGATGGGACTTTCGTTATCCGTAATTAAGGTATATCCTATACCAAGCACAAAGGCCAATACAATATGGGGTTGTTTGGTAGAGGGGGCTATTGAAAAACGAAAGCTGGAAATAGGGCGCAACCGGTATTGCCAGATAGCAGGTCATCTATTGTATATTCCTGAGCGATGTAGCTTATTTCCCAAGCTGTCAGCTGGAGAGCTGGAAAAGCTGCTTAATGGGCGTAAGCATATAATGCACCCGGAGTTTGGCCTGGTAGAACTACAGGAGTCCATAAACTGGATAGATGTACTTCAATTACCTGACGAACGGCCGTTTACTATAAGAAAACCTATAAACTCCCTGTTTATTCCAAGACAGATCAGAACCTTCCAGGTAAAGCCTCAATCTCCTGAAGCCGCATTGGAGGCATTGGAAGCACAACATTTTCCAAAGCCTGAAACTTTTCAAGACAAGCCTTTGAACCTACTTGAAAAAGGAAAGCTTTCTTTCTACAAACTATTGTTTACAAAAGGAACGGCGGAGGGAAGCAGTAGTGGTGATACGGGCAGAACCTCATTACTTTCCCGCTTTGAAGGAGCGGGGCGACTATTTTCCAAAATGTCAGCCAAGTGGGTGGATGGCCTGCAACAGGACTTTGAAGAACTGGAGCGGCGTAATCAAAACACCTGGATCGCTTAATGGAGCTCTTTAAAAACAACCCGCTGGAAGCCTTGAAATATGCGATCCCGCTTGATAGTGATGGCGTAACAAGAGGTGGGCATATGGGACAGTTTACACTTTCCAAAAGATGGATGGATTTTTCTTTATTTGGTGGTGGTGCCAATTGGAGTGGCGGAAGTGCTGTTTTACCGGATAGTGCATTCAATAAGTTGTATACCCAGTATTTGAAAACAGCGCAGGAGCTGACCAATCAGAAGGAGTATAAAAAAGCGGCGTTCGTATACCTGAAGCTGTTAAAGAATTATCCGATGGCGGCTCAGAGCCTGGAAAGAGGACTCTTGTACAGCGAAGCGGCTTCTGTTTACCTGAAATATTGTAATGATAAAGCAAAGGCAGCACACTGCTACGAGCAGGGAAATATGCCTGTAGAGGCTATAGAACTGTATAAGGAATTGGGGGATAATGAAAAAGTAGGAGACCTATATACATCCATTCAGCGCTATCAGGAAGCACTAGGCTATTACCAAAAAGTGGTCGATAGTTATGTAGATCAGCACAAGCATGTGAAGGCGGCACTACTATACAAAAACAAAATGAATAATGCTGCTGCTGCCCAGTTGGTACTACTGGAAGGCTGGCGCTCTAACAGTGACGCCTTTAACTGCCTGAACAATTATTTTGCGGCTATTGAGGATGAAAAGCAGCGGTGGTCTGCTATTCAAGCTATCTACCGGGAAGATGTAAACGACAAGAGTAGTGAGACCTTTATACGTGTTTTAAGACATGAATATGAGAACGCACCCAGTTTTGCAGAAGAGGTTAAGGATATGGCATATGAGGTAATTGTGAGGCAAGCTGCTAGCAATCCTAACATTGTTTCCGAACTGCGATATTTTAATCAAAAGGACAAGCAAATAGTAAAAGACATCATGCGGTTCAAGATGAATGTGAAGCAACAAAAGAAATAAATGTGTAGCTCTTCTGGGTGTTTAAAGTAAGTATTGGCAACATGCTCCAACTTTTAGCATGGCACTGGTACGCCGTGCTACAATTGGCCAACGAAATAATGGCGCTAAAGTGGTGACCTCATATGAATGGCCCATTGTCGCAATCCCCCTTTTAAATTGTTGTAATCGCACAGGGAAAAAATGAGCGATCGACTGCATCTTTGTAATAAATTCAAAAGTTATGAAGCCCAAAACAATCAACACGCTGTACTGGACGTTCACTATTCTATTTTGTGTATTAATGATATTTTCCTCGTGGGAAAGCATATTAGTAAACGAAGATTCGATTAAATTAATTCACGGTATGCTGGGCTACCCGGAATATTTTATTCCCTTTACTGGCTGGGCGAAAATAATTGGCGCTATAGTTCTCTTGATTCCTGGTTATGGCAGAATAAAAGAATGGGCTTACGCAGGTTTGTTTTTTGACTTGACTGCTGCCGTTTATTCCGGCATTGCCGTTTCCCAAACCTTTAATCCGTTAATGCTTACAATGGCGATTTGGTTTGCACCTGGTATACTGTCCTACATTTACTGGCATAAGAAAAGAAAGCTTGCTTCCAATAAGAATGTAATGACTGAAAATGAAAAGGAAGTTGCTTTGTCTTATTAAAGATTGATAATCATAAAGAACCAGATGGACTTTTTTATTTGTAGCTGTCTACAGTATGCGGGGTTGGGTAAGTAGCATGAGGTTCTGATGCCACACTTTTGGTAACGGCTTGGTTTAGTTGTTTGGGGTGCTGTTTTGAAAAAGCTATGGCTCGCCCTTTACCCCGGCATCAGTACCCTGCGCGGCCAAGGCCAGGCGGTATACTGGCGCCAGAAAGGGGAGGCGCTGTTTAGAAGTTTAAAAGGAAATGTCTTGCTTCAATTAGCAAGGGATGATTTTCTATTTCTTCTTCAGAAAGTTCTTCTTCATTTTCGTCATGTACTTTAGCATCAATAGTATCATAGTAGGACATTGCTATCTCAATATAATGTTCTTCGTCATTCGGTTCAGCCACTTGTAACAATAAAGCATTTACAGCACCACAAGCATTTAGAGCAAATTCCCCTCCATCGTAATCTTCTGTATCTGGGCAAACTTCTTCTAAGCTTTCTAAAAATTCATGAAGCTGGTCACTATCCTGTTTGCCTGTTTCAACGAAACGGATACTATCTAGTAAAACATCAGGGTTTCCAAAACTTGATTCATTGACAAACTCTTTATAATATGGAAAGAGTCTTTTGCAAATGCTTATTCCATGTGAGATACGGTCTTGGTAGGACAAAAGTTGTGCACGTTGTTTGAGACTTTTTTCAAATTCTATGAAAACCATTTGCTGTTATTTATTGCGGCTAACGAGTATCAACTTTGCGAAGGTTGGCCATTTGATATTCATCTGATTAGCGATTAAAAGTTTAAATTTAATTTGTCAGCCCGACTTTTGCAAAACTGCTGTTGTGCTAAGCTGTCAGTTTTAGTGGTGTTGCCGAACTCTTACCAATTAATCTGCGAATCCTATTTTGAAGTTCAATTGAAAGTCCATTTTTTATCCAAACTTTAGAGTCAAAATAGCCTGTCCATCCTTCGACCTCAAAAGGAAAGTTGATTCGTCCAGGGATTAAATTTGTGAGATATAATAAATCTGGGATTTCTCCATCATGTGTTTGTAAACAATCAACTGTACTTCTAATTTTGATTGTAATATGAGTGCCTATTACCTCATTATTTAATACGACGTAAGTAATAAATGGTTCAAGGTTTCCAAAAGATCGCAAACGCCCCTTAAAAACATGAAAACTATCGATTACACCCTTTTGATCAAACCGCCAAGGGGTTTGTTTGAAATTCCTTTGTAAAGTCGCTTCTATCTGCTTTGAATCGAATTCTCCATAGTAAAAGCCATTGAGAAACTCAAGTAGCTTTAGATCCAACCGCTTTTTCTTCCTAGCTTGCTTTAAAGTCGAACCCGTTAAAGAACACCCGCTTTTAGTGCGATACATCGAAATAAGACTGTCAACGAAAGTTTTGTTTTGCTGCCAAACAGGGGATTGACCGCAAACCGATACAACAGTTATCAATCCTATTATCAACAAGACGCTACGCATATTTTTAAGTAAGTTTCACATCACATGCTAATATACAAACCTCTGTCAGTTTCTCACTTTCATTAGATTTTAGTCTACTCAGCTCAGTTACAAGCCATTACAGGTGCGCCACGCTTATTGCCCGAAGACAGTGCTTTGCTTATTTTTATCCTTTCGGCAACAATGAAACTTACTGTATTCTATTAAACAGGCAACCCAAAAAACGCACCTGCTGCCTTGCCATTTAAATCTATCAAATGAAGACACTTATAACAAAAAACTATTCCTTCAATAATTCAGGATTAATACACTCCTGGCGAGAAGTAGTAGCAGTTTCGGGAATATGCAACCGCCCGTTGCGTTTCACTTTCCAGTTGGATAAGTAGCGCGCCTGCTTGGGTTTTTGATTGGCAGGTGCTGGCGGCTGTTGCACAGGCTTTGTTGTTGGTGGTACTGCCGCTACAGGTGTTGCTTCTGTTGCCTTTTGCTTGGCAGCTAATACCTGGCAATGCGCCATCAGCAGTTCCTGTGCTTCTTCTTTTGTATGGCCCTGGTACAACCACTTATTGACCATGCCAGTTAACCTGGCAAACAACCCGGGTTTACGCACGGTCCCTGGAAGCTGGCGGTAGTACACGCGCTTCACCATCCTGGCAGCCACCCCAAACCGCTCGGCATTGGCCATCGTGCGCTTGAGGCTGGGATCCTTGCGCATCCTCTTAGCACTTTTATAATCGCCTTTGCTACGCAGGTAATACGTGTCTCCTAACTTATAGAAGATGATGCCATCGATGGTGCCGGTAATGAAGACGGGGCCTACTTGTTTTGCCATGGGGTACGGGTGATTATTGATGATTTTAAATGCTAAGTATTTTAGCAAATCTATTCATTTCTTACTTTCCTTACAAGCGATTTTCAGCCTTTATTTATACACATATAAGCGGAAGCTAATACGAGGAGTTTCACGCAAAGGCGCCAAGGAGGAAAGGCGCAAAGAATAATGAACAAGGAAGGATGATGGAATGAGTAAGGAGTGGTGAGTGGTGAGTGGTGAGTGGTGAGTGATGAGAAGAAGGCAATCCCTAATGAACCTATAAGGAATGTATATAGGAGGAGTAGTGAATGTGGAAGGCAGGTAGAGGGCTTTACCTGTGCAGTTGGTACGGACTTACCTACAGAAGAGGTACAGATAAGGTACAGGAGAGGTACAAGAGACCTACAGGTTAGGCAGGGCAGCGCGGCAGAAGCCCGGCTCATGAATGGTGAGTGGTCAGTGGTGAGTGTCATGAAAAGAAAATCCTATCGTATAGATCTTCTTAAATCATCAATCATTATTCATTACTAATCATTGATTATTGAGCGTTGAGCATTGAACATTCCTTCTTTCTTCCTTTCGCATTTCGAATTTCCCCTTTCGAATTTTTCCTACTTCTTCATTCATCATTCCTTGTTCCTTGTTCATTATTCTTCTCCTTTTCTCCTTTGCGCTGTGCGAAACCCTTCGACTAAGGTGAAAAAGAAAGGAAGTAGTCAAGAACGGCCATAAATTTGCCAGCACAATACATGGAGAATCATAACCCATTACAACTGAGAACCGTAAACGTAGCCCGCTATGTAACGCCATTGAGAGAAGGCGGTTCATTACCTGCCATTGTGGAAGCGGACGACGAGTTTTTGTATGTACTCAAGTTCAGGGGAGCAGGGCAGGGCGTGAAAGCATTGATCGCTGAATTGATTGGCGGAGAGATTGCCCGCTCGCTAGGCTTTCGCGTACCGGAGATTGTATTTGCAGAAGTAGATTCCGCATTTGGAAGAACTGAGCCAGATGAAGAGATACAAGACCTGCTGCAGTTTAGTGAAGGCTTAAACCTGGCTTTACATTATTTGTCTGGTGCTATTACTTACGATCCGGTAGTTACTAAAATAGATCCGTTGCTGGCATCGCAGATTGTATGGCTGGATAGCTTCATTACTAACGTAGACCGTACCGCCAGAAATACCAATATGCTGATGTGGTATAAAGAACTGTGGCTAATCGATCATGGAGCATCCTTATATTTTCATCATTCATGGGATAACTGGGAAGAGCAGGCTAAACGCCCTTTCCAAGCCATTAAAGACCACGTATTGTTGCCTTGGGCCAGCCAGTTGGAAGAAGTAGATGTGGCCTTTAGTGCCCTACTTACTGCCGAAAAACTGGAAGCTATAGTAGCGAGTATTCCGGAAGACTGGTTATTGAAAGACCGAACACCAGAAGAAGCCCAAGAAGCACGTAACGTATATAAACAATTTCTGACCTTACGATTGAACGCATCCAAAACCTTTGTAAAAGCAGCACAACATGCCAGACAAGCAAATATATGAGTACGCCATTATCCGCGTTGTGCCTAAGGTAGAACGGGAAGAGTTTATCAATGTGGGCGTTGTTTTATTTTCTAAGAAACTTAAGTTTCTGAAGACGCTTTATAAAGTGGATGAAATGCGCCTGAAAGCGCTTAGCGATACGCTGGATATTGAAGAAGTGGCCCAATACTTAAAAGCCTTCCAACAAATTAGTGAGGGGAGTGCAGAAGGTGGTCCTATTGCTAAATTGGATCAGCCATCGCGTTTCCGCTGGCTAACGGCTACGCGCAGCACTATTGTTCAGGCTTCTAAAGTGCACCCTGGCTTTTGCGGAGAGCCAGAGCAGGCTTTGGAAAAGTTATTTACGCAAATGGTGGGATGAGAGGCCAAGGAACGGCCCCACACGCCCCCGGCCCCTAAAGGGGAGGCAGCGCGGCAGGAGCCTGGCCCGTGAATGGTCAATGGTGAATGGTGAGTTTTCAGCCGCACAAAACCAAAAGAACAAACAGTCTTATATACAAGAAAGCACTCCGTTAGCGGAGTGTTTTTCTATTTATAGACATTCTGTATTCTTCTCCTTTTCTCTGCGTCCTTTGCGCGAAACTAATTAGCGCGAAGCGCTCCCTTTAAGGACGGGGGCGTTATTTATAATGGCTGAAGAGCCATGGCAGTAAATCTTTTTCGGCGAAGGCGGAATCCCAGCTGTTGTGATTGGCATCAGGATAGAGGCGGAATAAAACTTCTGCTTTATGTTTCTTTAAGGCATCTACCATTTGTTCAGAAAAGGTGGGAGAAACGATATCATCTTTTGCGCCGTGGAAGATCCACCAGGCAGTTTTATGAAGTTTGTTTGCTGTTTCAGGATTTGCGCCACCACAAATTGGAAAAGCGGCTGCATAGGTCTTTGGATTGCGTCGTACCAGTTCAAATGTACCCATGCCGCCCATGGATAGTCCGCCTACATACATGCGCTTCCGATCTATGGGATAATTATCTGTAAGCGATGTTACCAACCGTTGCAGCAAATGCATGGCTGTTGTTGGTTCACCATCAGTTTGAAAGTTGAACGTACGCTTGCCAGCACTATCGGTAGTGATCTTTACATTACTCCAATAGCTGTTTTCGGAACATTGGGGAAAAACAACGATGGCCGGGAAGTCTTGGCGCACGGTGTCATTAAGGAACAAGTTTGCACCATGTGAAAGTTGCTTTTCATTATCGGATCCACGCTCGCCAGAGCCATGTAGAACAAGTACTAATGGATATTTCTTTGTAGGTTGAAAGTCTTTGGGTAATAATATACGGTAGGGTAAGGTATCGTTGTTGGCAATAAACCATTTCTTTTGGTATAAAGAGAAGTCTTGTGCCTGCAATTGAAGGCCAGTAAACAAACTTAGAATGCAGTAGAAAAAGAACTTCATCATGATTTCTTTACTTATAAACGTAAAAGTAAAGAGCTTCGCATAATACAGGTAGCTATTATATGGTTTTCGTTTTTCTTTTTAGCGCACCTATAGTATAGCGTATGAATAATACGTAGACTGAAAGCAAATGATAAGGGCTGCTAAAAGCAGGCCCTTATGTAAAGTCATTATCTACCTTGTTTTTCCAATACAGCCAACGCACTTATTTCCTGTGCCGATAGGGCTTTGTTATAGATCCTGAATTCATCCAGCGCTCCTGTATAGGTTAACATCCATGGCTCCGGGTTATTATAAGGTGAGCCTAATTGGTTTTGATAGCCACCAATAACAAAGCGTGTTGGGTCTTTAAAATTCAGTTCTCCCAATGGTGTACCGGCAGCATCGGCTTTGCGATCTTCTACACCGGGAGGCAAGGTTCTTTTTTCTCCATTCACATACCATCCAACTTTTGAAGTGGTCGCATCGTAGGTCCAGGCCACATGGCGCCAGCCACCATACATATTATCCGGACGGAAGTCGCCATTGGGTTCTACCCAGTTTTCTGCATTTGTTACGCCGTTCTTTTCAAAATGCAGCTTCATGAACATTTTATTCTCTGTTGAAGTATTGGATTCAATCAGCATGAAGAAGTTGCCCCAGAAAGAACCATCCTGTTTGGTAAGCGTGTAAATGCCCTGTGCGCCACCATCATGTTTATCTGTGTTGATCCACATGGTTACTGTAAATGACTTAAGGGTTGCTACAGGACCAGGATTGGTATACGATATAAATCCATTAGTAGAACCCTTATAAGCTTGACCTTTGACACCTGTAACCCAAGAGGTAGTTCCATTTGCTGTTCCTCCGGTAATAGCACCCTTGGCATCGTTAACGGATCCATCAAAAGTAAAATGGGCTACTAGGTTGGTTGGCGCCACTTCTGAAGAATTTTTGTATCCACCGGGAACGGGTGGGGGATCTCCGGGTGGAAAGTCATCACTTAGATCAGCTTCTGTGCAAGATGAAAAGGCAAGTCCGCTCAAGAGCAGACCTGATAAAAGATATTTTATAGAAACCGTTCTCATCACAATCTGTTTTAAAGATTAATAATTAGGGTTTTGCGTGAGTCTTCCGCCACTTAAGTCAATCTGCAGTTGCGGAATAGGAAAGAGTTCATGTTTACCTGCCACAAAAGGCTTACCATGTGCCTGCATAACCGAGGCGGCTCTTCCTTCGCGTACCAGATCAAAGAAACGGTCACCTTCTTCAGCCAATTCCACTCTTCTTTCTTTCCATATATCAGCTTCGGTAGCGGTTGCGGTAGTGAGGCCTGCCCGCGTTCTTACTTTTTTCAGAGGCGTTAGGGCATCACCTCCTGTGTGTGTAGCAGCTTCTGCATTGATCAACAATACTTCTGCATATCTAATAACGCGGATATTTTTTGGTTTGTTGTCTTTGTCGTTGATACCATTACATGCCAATGCCTCTTTAAAGGGGCTATGATACCCTTTATAGTTATAGCGTTCATTTACTACGGCAGGGCGGGGTGGAATAGGAAAACTATCCCAAAGTTTTACAACATCAGTGGCACTGGTGAAAATGATGGTGCCGGCTCTTCTTACATCTCCTGTTTCATAAGCGCCTGCTAAGTCTGCTGTAGGTGTATTCAATCCAAATCCCAAGTCGCCGGCTACATAAGATTTGCCCTCAATAGTTACAGGAGGAAAGGTGCCACGGGGCCCTTGGAAATTGCTGTAGTTAACACTAATGCCATCACATGTGGATCCAATCTTTATAGGAGTGGCCTGCACTTCAAAAATGGATTCAATACTATTTTCACCAACTTCTCTGAATAAGTTGGCATAGTCTGGGTAGAGATCATATTTGCCGGAATTGATAACAGCTTGCGACATATCATAGGCGCCTTGCCAGTTTTTCTGGTATAGATACACTTTGGCTAAAAGCGCCTGTGCTGAACCTTTTGTGGCGCGTCCAATTTGTGATCCAGCTTCTCCTTTTAGAGGCAAGTGGTCTACTCCAAATTTCAGATCATCTACAATTACAGCATAGATATCATTTGCAGAAGCGCGGGTTTGGAATTCATCGCTGTTTGCTTCTGCAGGATCGGGCACCCTGATTACTTTGGGAACACCGCCAAACATGCGCACCAGGTTGAAGTAATAGAGGGCTCTGATGAAACGAACTTCACCCAGCAACCTGTTCTTAGTGGCTTCTTCATAAGTTCCGCTAGTTAAAATATCTATTGCCTTATTAGCGGCTGCAATGCCTTTGTAATGATCTACCCATACATCATTAAACGTGGATGTGTTGGGGGTATGTACCAATGGATCTATTTCTATGGCACCAAAACCAGGGTCATTCGGTTCTGATCCTTTATCCGAGTTGTCGGAAGTTATTTCACCTAAAATCAAATATTTCAGTCCTATGGTTCCCTGGTAATACAGCGTATTGTAAACACCACCTACCAACTTATCTGCAGCTGCAGGGTCTATCAATGCCTGTTCTTCTGTAAGATCGCCCTGAGGGGCCACATTTAAAAAGTCTTTTTTACAGCTATTGGTAATAGCCAGTAAAGAAAGTGTTGTAATGGTATAGAGTAAGTATTTCATGGTTGATAAGAAGTTTGATTAAAACCCTAGGTTAACACCAAAAGCAAACGTGCGGGTGGTGGGATACGTGTTTATATCCACACCCTGATTTAAAACAGCTGCTCCAGGTTTTGCCGGATCATCTGCCGCTCTCATCTCTGGAGTAAAGCCGGTGTAAGGTGTAATGGTAAGCAGGTTTTGCGCTGTTAAATAAACTCTTAAGCTACTAATACGAGCCTTTTCCAGTTTGCCACTGGGGAATGTATAACCAACGGTAAGATTGTTAATCCGGAAGAAATCACCACTCTCTACAAAATAAGTAGATGCAGGTAAGGCGCCAAGGGTGGCTCTGGGAACATCAGTATTTGGGTTATTGGGTGTCCAGCGATGCCGGGCCACGTCTGCTTCAATATTATCTGTTTGTTGAATAGTACCGCGGGCTGCTTTTTTACCATTGTAAATTTTACTACCTGCTAAACCGTACGTATTAATGCTCAGATCAAAATCGCGATAGCCAACCGTACCATTAATACCATACGTAACCTTTGGTTGATAAGAGCCTGCATAGATCCGGTCCAGGTCATTGATAACACCATCTGGCTTACCATCCGGACCACTAACATCTCTATAGATAAGGTCGCCAAGGCGCGCACCTTTTTGAGCTGATGCAGCAATTTCTGACTCTGACTGGAAAATACCAACGTTATCAAGTACAAAATAACTAGCAATAGGCTGGCCGTTGTCGGTCTTGGTAACAGGATAATTACCGACGAGATCACCAATCAACGGTTGTCCGCCATTCAGGTTTTCAATGCGGTTTTTATTATGGGCTACGTTTCCGTTTATGGAATAGGTCCAGTCTTTACCAATCTTATCAGTCCATGTTAATCCTAGCTCAAATCCTTTATTCGTAATCGTTGTAGCATTGGTTAAGTATTTATTATCTGCATCACCAAGTATGGCTGGCAGGTTGATGTAGATTAGTGCGTTATCGGTTTTTTTATCGTAATAATCTATCGTGCCGCTAAGTCTTTTATCTAACATGGTAAAGTCTACTCCAAAGTTGAATTCGTCTGTTATTTCCCATTTTAGATCTTTATCATTAATGTTTGGGAATTGAATACCTAAGAAGAGTGTGTTATCAAAGAAGTAAGGCACATTCTGCCGGGCTATTGAATAATATAAAGAAGAAGCAATGTTGTCGTTACCCACCTGGCCCCAGCTACCTCTAAGCTTTAAAACACTAAATAGATTCTGTTTAGACATAAAGTTTTCATCCACCATGTTCCAGCCTAATGCCACAGAAGGGAAATATCCCCAGCGATTATCTGAACTAAAGCGTGAAGTTCCATCTGCACGAATCGTAGCTGTTAGCAGGTAGCGATTGTTATATGAGTAATTTACTCTGCCCAGGTAAGAGTTGCGTGCATACTTGTCGCCTGTATTAACAACTGTTTGCGTGCCTGATGCGCCTGCGTTTAAGAACCATTGGTCTTTATTGCCGGGTACCTGGTTGGCTGTACCAACTATACTATTGAATTTATACTCCTCTGCTGTAACACCGCCTAAAATGGTAAAGTTGTGTTTATCGATAGTCTTAGTATAGGTTGCAGTATTATCCCAGATCCAACGGTTTGCGTCATTCTTTGTTAAGGAAAGTGTTTGGTTCACACTTATCTGGTTACCACCAGGCGTTAGGAAAATGGAGCCATCATAATAATAGCCATAGGCAGTTGTTTTGACATAGCTCAAATCAATTCCCATTGCGGAACGTAAAGTTAATCCAGCTATGGGTTTAATATCCAATCCAAAGTTGCCCTGTATCCTGTCATCTAATGTTTGGTTGTAATTCTTTTCAATATCTACAAGAGGGTTAGCAACGTTACCTACAGCCGATGTATTTCCATACTTTCCATTTTCTTTAGCTGGAACAATTGGGGCAGCTCTATAAGCGTTAGAAAAAGCATTAAAGTTGGCGCCGTTGGCATTGCCTTTTGCAAATGATGCTGAAGTGGTTAATTTGAACACCTTACTAATGGTAAAATCATTGTTGGAGCGTACGGTAAAACGGTTGTAATCATTGCCTTCCAGAATACCTTCATCACTCAAATAGCCTGTGCTGAGGTAATAAGTAAATTTATCATTACCGCCAGACAAACCCACATTGTGGTTCTGCGTAAAGCCCGTGCGTAGTATTTCATCATACCAGTCTGTATTGGCACCTGTTAGGGCGGTGGAGGGTACTAATGGCGATCCGCTACCATAGTAGATACTGGCTTCATTCAGGTAGCCCGCATACTGGTTTTCACCGGCCATATCTACTAGGTCAGTAGCTTCTCTTACGCCTACCATACCATCGTAGGTGACTGATGTTTTGCCCGGACGTCCTTTTTTTGTAGTGATCAGTACAACACCATTAGCAGCCCGCATACCATAAATAGCGGTGGCGCTTGCGTCTTTCAGAATTTCCATTGAAGTGATGTCTGAGTTGTTGATGTTTCGGATATCATCTGTTAATACTCCATCAACTACATACAGAGGGTTCACACCAGCTATTGTTGATCCGGTACCTCTTATTCTTACAGCTGGCAAGGAGTTAGGCTCGCCACTGCTAATAACTTGTACACCGGCCACTCTGCCTTGAATGGCTTGGGTGGGCGTTTGTACAGGCTGCTTGGCTAGCTCAACACCCGCAATAGAGGCTACTGCACCTGTTACATCCCTTCTGCGTTGTGTACCATAACCAACAACTACAACCTGCTCTAACTGCTGTGCAGTGTTGATCAGCGTAATATCTATTGTTGTTCTGTTGTTGATGGCTACAGTTTGTGACGCAAAGCCTATTGATGAAAAAACCAGGGAACCATTGCCTGGAGCTGAAATGGAATACATTCCACTTGTATCAGTAGTAACGCCACTTGAACTTCCGCTAACCAGAACGGTTGCATTTACTAATGGCTGTCCGGCATCCGTAACAACCCTTCCTGTAACCCGAATGTTTTGGGCATTTGCATTCGCTGCCATTAAAGTCAGCGTAAACAGTGTAAGAACAGGTGTTTTAATCTGACGCCAGAAGAACACTAACTTTTGAAGGGTAAAAATTATAGGTCGCATGTTCTATGATTAAGGATGAAGATGAATTTTGAAGAATAAGAAAAGACAAGAAATCGTTAGGAAGAATCTTCCAGATAATAGGTAAGCTGAGAAATAACTAGTTTATCAGCCATGTTTGAAATAAAAAGAAGTGAAGTAGGTGTAGCAAGCGAACTTTACATTCCCTTAACTTATTGACAGTATTCATATGAAAAAAGCTGCTATTCATTAGATTTTTTTAGCCAATTAGACTGCTGAGCCAATGGCTATTAAGGCATTTTGTTAAAGGCAGAAGAAAAGCGGTTATATTTCATGTTAAACAACACAAAAAAGAAGTTTCTTTGCGCATCCATGTCCGTATATATTACTTCATTAAACTCCGGGAGCAACGGCAATTGTTATTATGTTGGAAATGACAATGAGGCCGTTTTAGTAGATGTTGGTATTTCTTGTAAAGAAGTAGAAACCCGAATCAATAAGCTTGGTTTATCGCTGTCTAAGGTAAAGGCCATCTTTGTTTCACACGAACATACCGATCATGTTAGGGGAATTCCGGTTTTAGCATCCAAATACAGACTACCCGTTTATATAACAACTAATACATTACGAAACTGTCGTTTTCGGTTGGATAAGCAATTGCTTAATACTTTCCAGGCAAATGAACCTGTGTCTATTGGCAGTCTTAAGGTAACCGCTTTTCCCAAGTTTCACGACGCTGTTGATCCATACAGTTTTGTGGTAGCCAATGGAAATGTGAGAGTAGGAGTCTTTACGGATATAGGCGCTCCTTGTGAAAATCTTACCCATTATTTCAAACAATGCCACGCGGCCTTCCTGGAATCTAATTACGATGAAGTGCTTTTGGAGAAAGGAAAGTATCCCTATTATTTAAAGAACCGCATCAGAAGTGGGCATGGACATTTATCTAATACCCAGGCTTTAGCTTTTTTTAAGGAGCACCGGCCAGCCTATATGAGCCATTTGATTCTTTCCCATCTTTCCAATGAAAACAACTGTCCAAAGCTGGTATATGACCTCTTTTCGGAACATGCCAATAATATAGAAATTATTGTGGCCTCCCGATTTGAGGCTACGCCTGTTTATACGATAGCAGCTCTAGAGGGTGCACCTGTAATGAGTGTAATTAATCTGCCACCCGAGCCAGCCATTACTCAAATGACATTATTTTAAACACCGTTATTCTTTATTAAAGCAATAGATCGCCCCGTCGGTACTGCTAATGATTAACTTATTGCCAGTAATAACAGGAGAGGAAAAGAAGGCGCCCAGATCATAATACATGGTAATAAAGTCTTCACCTTTTCGGATTATCTGTTGAATATCATTTCTGTATACATCATTTTCGGTGAAGTACCTGGCTTTGTTTCGTTTATAGGCCTCGGTTTCGTATGTCCAAAGAATGGCTCCTGTGCGACGGTCAATGCCAAATAGTTTACCCATTAACGTTCCTATAAATACGGATGTGTCTGCAATGGCGGGTGCACCAAATACATTAAACTTTACTGCTGCCTGCCATTTTGTTCGACCTGTATAGGGATCTAAAGCCAGAAGCACCATGTCGTCGGATGTACCTACATAAAGAACAGAGTCTTTTACAACTGGCGTCCCCATAGCCCATCCTTTAGCAAACTGTCTGTTCCATAGTCCATAGCCTTCTTTTATATTTATGGCATATAGGTTATAATCCCTGGAGCCAATAAAGATCCGGTCATTAAACACCGTAGGATTGCCTTGCATTTCGCCTTTAGGGAAAAATTGTTGTCCCACTGATTTAAATTTCCAGATCAGCGTTCCTTTTATAGCATCCAAGGCATACACATAGCCATCAAAGGATCCAATAAATAATTGGTTGTTATGAAGTGCTGGTCGAGCATGAACTACATCGCCTGTTTTAAACTTCCATTTAAGCGTTCCATTGTTGGCATCTAAAGCATACACATAGCTATCGCCAGATCCAAAATAGAGGATGCCTTTTTCAAAGATGGGGGAAGACTGGTAGTAGTCGGCATAGCTGTATAGAGAATAGGTTCGCTCTCCTTGAGTTTTAAATTTCCATAACAGCCGTCCTGTTTTTTGGTCTAATGCATAGACATTACCATCACCTGATACAAATGCTAATTGATTGCCATAAAGAGCTGCTATAGAACGGATCTCACCTTGCGTATGAAACTTCCAAATTGGCTTGCCGGTTATAAGGTCAATGGCATGCATGGTGCTATCCAGGTTGCCGCAAAAGATGAGGTTATTGACAATTACAGGAGAAGCAAAAAAAGGTTGAGCGGTTTTATAAATCCAAACAGGAGTAAGGGGGGGCTTGTTAGTAGGAGTTGATTCTTTTGAGTTTTGTGTATAACCTTCAAAAGAATAATGAAGTAGTAAAAGGTATGTGATTAGAAGTTTAAGATGCTTTGCCTGCAAGTGTTTAAGGGTTTAATTAATGAATCAATATTTCGGTTGAATAAATGCGTGTACTAAGCACTGCAATAATTAGTATTGAAAGATAACCAAAAGGCTGTCAGAGGGCAATGGTAGGATCAATAGCATATAAAAAATGGTGTAAAGCTACATTTCATAGATCCACTTCTTAAAATGGGGCGCTGTTTCCTGGCTAACTATAACCCGGTAGGTATTGTTCAATACGGAAATATCAACTTGTAGTTTAACTTTTTCAAAAGGCTTGAATACTTTAATAAAGTCAATGTTTATAATGTACTGTCGGTTAGCCCTGAAAAACACAGTTTCGTCCAGGGTTGCAGCCAGTTCAAACAATGGCTTATCGCATATATATTTATTCCCTAAATGATCAATTACATACACTACTTTGTTTTCGGTATAAAGCAGGGCTATTTCTTCTGTTTTTAATGAAATACATTCAATACCCCGGCGAACGATCAAACGCTTTCTAAGCCTCTTGGTGGTTTCTATACTATTCATTAGTAAAGAAATTATACTTTAATTTAAAAAAAAGAATGCACAAATCCTTTTGTTTATAATAGGGCATTTGATGAATGGTAAAGCTGCTTTGGCAGTGGATTTTTTGCAGGTTTAAAAGAAAGGGCTATTTCTGGTTTATACCTCAAAGCATAATATAATTGGAGAGAAAATCATCGCGTGACTTGGAATCACTTATTCAAATTTTACCCAATACAAATGATTTGTTATTAAATTCATAGCCTTAACTAAGTAGGCCAGAAGGATTGGTGATAAGTGGATTGGGGTTCTACACCTTATTGAAAATCATTACCACATGCAAACTGAAAAAGGTATCGGCAGGGTCATTACAGCATCTTCTGTAGGTACACTCATTGAATGGTACGACTTCTACATCTTTGGAAGTCTTTCGACGATCATTGCTCAAAAATTCTTCCCTTCCTCCAATCCAACGGCAGCTCTTCTTTCTACATTGGCCACCTTTGCCGCAGGGTTTATTGTGCGCCCATTTGGTGCGTTGGTATTTGGCAGAATAGGAGACCTCATCGGTAGAAAGTATACTTTCTTACTCACCTTAGTATTGATGGGCTTGTCTACTTTTTTGATTGGATGTGTTCCTTCTTATGCCACTATCGGTGGTTGGGCACCTTTCCTTGTTTTGCTGTTGCGCTTAATTCAGGGCTTGGCCCTGGGTGGTGAATATGGTGGTGCAGCTACCTATGTGGCAGAACACGCTCCTGCACATAAAAGAGGCTACTATACCAGTTGGATTCAAACAACAGCTACGTTAGGGTTATTTGTGTCATTGGGTGTTATTCTTTCCATCAGACGATGGGTAGGTGTTGATGAATTTGTAAATGGACAAGGTTGGCGTTATCCTTTTCTGCTATCGATAGTACTGGTTATCGTTTCTATTTTCATTCGACTGAAGATGAGTGAGTCGCCTTTGTTTGCTAAACTAAAGCTGGAAGGCAAAACATCTGTTAATCCGCTGAAAGAAAGCTTTGGTCATAAAGAGAACTTTAAAATGGTGCTGCTTGCTTTATTTGGCGCCACCATGGGGCAAGGTGTTATTTGGTATACAGGGCAATTCTATGCACAAAATTTTATTCTTACCAAGTGCAATGTTGAATATGAGCAAGCCAATACCATAATCCTGATTGCCTTGGTTTTTGCCACGCCATTCTTTGTGGTCTTTGGTTTTTTGTCTGATAAATGGGGGCGCAAAAAAATCATGCTGGCAGGTATGCTGCTGGGTGTTCTATTGTATCGGCCTATTTTCAAAGAGTTATTCCAAATAGCTGATACTTCAAATAAGGTGGTGGCTTCAACTAAAGTTGTCGCTAATAATGGCCCCATAGCTTCTTTAAATGATGCTTTGCAACCAACTACTACTATCAGCACATTTACAGATGATACGCAACTTAAAACCACAGTTACGCAAAAGGATACAGTATTGCCTCCTGTTATAAAAAAAGAAGTAACACTAAATAAGGGCAGTCAATGGAGAATGATTGGCTTAGTAGCGCTAATGGTATTATTTGTAACTATGGTTTATGGCCCTATAGCAGCCTTCCTTGTTGAACTCTTTCCTACACGCATCCGTTATACATCAATGTCTTTGCCCTATCATATTGGTAACGGGGTGTTTGGTGGATTAGTACCCTTTGTAGCTACATTGATTACGACATTGCCTGGTACAGATCATTTATCTGGGCTATGGTATCCAATTGGTGCAGCGTTATTATCCTTTATTATTGGATTAATATACCTGAGTGATAAAAACAAGATTGTTGACGATCATAAATAAATACAATGAATCAACTTAAACAATTTCTAGGAATCATATGGATGCTGATCGGTCCATTACTATTCGTGCTATTGATATGGAGTGCAGTAACGAATATTAACGCAAAAGGAGTCGGTGATATTAGCAATCCTGTACCTTGGATCATTATTATTTCTGTCTTTGCTCCAATAGCAGTTGGGCTTTGCATTTTTGGCTGGTACAGCTGGAGGGGAGAATACAATAGTGAAACAAATAACAACAATAGATCCTAGTACATGCCATTAAAAAAGGAGTAGGAAAACTTAAATTATTTAAGTTTTCCTACTCCTTTTGTTTTCACTAGACACCACACATCACTAGACACTACACATCACTAGACGCCACACATCACATGACACTCATTACTCATCACTCATCACTCACCACTCACCACTCACCCCTCACAGCGTCACTTCCTTTCCCTTGCTCTCATTACCTGTTCGGTCAACAGCCGTAACAATGATTTTTGTTAATGGGGTATTGGTGTTGCCAATTGTTTTATTGCGATTGACTTCTAAGCTTCTTTCTTTACGGTTCAAAATTTCATAGCTCCACTGTGAACCATACTGGTAATAAACAACCCAGTGGAAAACATCATTTTCTTCTTTAGGAGTCCAGTTGATTTGTACTATATCATCTTTTACAGTGATACTCGCATCTGGCATTTCAGGTGCTTTATTATCCAGCCATGGACTAGCAGGCACAAGTGCATTCTTTTTATAGGGGCCATTCAATACAGCTTCTGCAAGCTTTGGGTTTTTGGTTATTGAAGAAATGCTCCAGTGTACCACACCCTTGCTTTCTGGGGTCATTCCGCGCGAGATCATGATCTGGTTGACCGTTTCGTTTACAGCGTTCAAGCTGGAATCTCTGCTCACACTTATCCCAGGCCACAGGTGGCGGTGCTTTGTATTCTCCTCAGACCACCAGCCAAGTAATACAGGAAAGCTTTGGGGTATTTTATTGATGGTCCAGTATAGCTGCGGAGAGAAATAGTCTACCCAGCCTTTATTTAACCACAAGCGAGCATCTGCGTAAAGCACATTATACTGATCAAAACCTTCAATTGATGAAGGATAGCCGGGGCGCCAGATGCCAAAAGGACTTAGTCCAAATTTGACATGAGGTTTTTCTGCTTTTATAGAAGTATACAGTCGTTGAATCAGTTGGTTTACACTCTCTCTTCTCCAATCACCTCTGGATAAAAGTCCGCCACTGTTTTTGTAAGCAGTCCAGCTGACATCGTCAGGGAAATCTTCATTGTTGTTGTAAGAAGGATAGGGGTAAAAGTAGTCATCAAAGTGAACGCCATCAATGTCATAGCGTTTTACCAGGTCCATTACCACTGCGGTTGTTCTGTCCTGTGTTCCTTTTTGTGCAGGGTCCATCCAGTAATAACCATCTTTTAATTTCACCACTAGTTCGGGATTGGTTTTTACAATAGATTTTTCACTTATTTCCTTACCCGATACATGATGAGCACGATAGGGATTAAGCCAAACATGCAATTCAAGTCCTCTGTCATGGGCGGCTTCTACCCAAAAAGCTAATGGATCATAGTAAGGAGCTGGCGCCTTACCTTGTTCGCCTGTTAAAAAGTAGGACCAGGGTTCCAGCTCGCTTTGATACAAAGCATCAGCTTGCGGACGTACTTGGAAAATGACAGCATTAAAATGATGCTGTTTCAAAAAGTCCAATAAAGCAATAGCTTCTTGTTGTTGTGCCTCTGTGCTAAGGCCCGGTTTACTGGGCCAATTGATATTAGCCACTGTCGCTACCCAAGCCGCCCTGAATTCTCTTTCTACAGCGGGTTTTTCGGTTGAGGAAGGGGTAGGGGGTGATGTTAGTGATTTGGAATGACTACAGCCAGCCAAAGTGATCCATAAACATACAGATAAGATAAAGCCAATTCGTCTTACAATCATTGAATAAGAATTTAACGGTTAAAACAGCCTGTTATGGTTTTACCTCCCAAAAGTAATATGACAAAATCTAACGATGTGTAAGTATCATTTGGTATTAAGCATAATGCCTTACCTCTAAAGTGTTTCTTTAGAAAGAATTATAGAAATTATTTTTCCTTCTCTTCCTGTTCTTTATATCAAGGCTGGAATAACCGAAATCGGAGTAGATTTTAGACGTAGCTATCTTATGGATGTCAAATGCAATATTTTAATGAGAAAGTGTTTTATCAAGCTCCTAACCATTCCTTAAAATTGCTTACTCGTTCTTTACTTACAAACAACTCTTCAGATACAGCAATATTGAGCTTTAATTTCAATCGGTTGTTAAAATGCGTGTGCACCTCTTCAATTGCTTTGTAGGATATAATATAAGATCGGTTTATCCTAAAGAATTCATCTTTGTTGATGATACTACTGATCTCTTCAATTGTTTTATCAACAATGTAAGTTTTATTATTCCACGTTTTTATAAAATTCAAACGGTTTTCCGCATAGAAGTAGGCAATCTGTTCAGCGCCAACAGAGATTAGTCTAGTTGAATGTTTAACCAGGAAGCGATGTTTCACTAGTTTAAGATTGTAAGCGGTATCGTCTTCCTGCAGTTGTGATGGCTGAGGTGTATTACTTGAAAGCTTGTCAGTAGTTAGGAGATAAGCACCGGGAAGGTCTTGAATTTGCTTATACTGCACTTCTGTCAATTGCTCAACAGGAATAACCAGCATTTCTTTTTTACCAGTTTGTAGTTCTTCTTTTGATAGAAGCTTACGGAGGGGCTTTCTGCTGCTTATTTTTTCTTCATTCTTCAAATCAATGCATAGAGATGTATGCTCTTTAGATAAAGACACGTCAGCTTTCATAGAATGGATTTATTTGAGCCACACAAAACTACCAAATGCAGACCCACCTTAAATCATATGTAGCACCAATGGTATAATTATGCGATGAATCGTCCTTATTTGGGCACGAAAAGAATTACTTGAAACTTGCATAGAATAATTTTATTATCCGAAAGGTTGTTGTTTGCATACTATTAACAGCAAACATGTATCCGTGCAGTACATTTGAAAAAAAAAGGTGTGAAGCATTTAGGAGCCCTTAGAAAGTATTTTTGGAAGTATCGTCATCGGCTGAGCATTGGTATTTTGTTTATTTTAATATCAAACTACTTTGGTGTATTGGCACCCCAGGTTACTGGATATATTGTAGATAAAGTACAACGTAGCTTACACCTGGCCGGATATCAGCACCCCCCAAAGCATAAAAGCTACGATACATTCGTTCAGTATTTTATCCAAAAAATAGAAAGTATTCAATTGTCTTTACCGGCCATAGTGGCCATTTGTGGCATTACTATCTTGGTTTTGGCATTACTTAGAGGTTTGTTCATGTTCTTTATGCGCCAAACCATTATTGTAATGAGCCGTCATATAGAATACGATCAGAAAAATGAGGTATATGCTCACTACCAGCAATTAGATGTAAACTTTTACAAGCAAAACAGTGTAGGAGATTTAATGAGCCGTATTGCTGAAGACGTAAGCCGTGTGCGTATGTTTACAGGGCCTGCTATAATGTACCTGATAAACCTTTTGGCCTTGATATCAATGACGGTGTTCTTTATGATAAAACGCAGTCCCATATTGACTTTATATGTGCTGGCTCCGCTTCCTATTTTGGCAATCATTATTTATACCGTTAATAACATTATTCATAAAAAAAGTGAAGAACTACAAGCCACATTAGCTTCTCTTACAGTAAACGCACAACAATCATATAGCGGAATACGTGTTATCAAGTCATTTGTACAGGAAGGTGCTATGTTTGACTTTTTTGAACGCAATAGCGAGAAGTATCGAAAAGAGGCGGTAACACTTGCAAAGATTGAAGCTTTGTATTTTCCCTCTATGTCATTTTTTATTGGTTTAAGCACCTTGCTTACAATAATGATCGGCGGTCTTGCTTATATCAACGGAGAGGCCATTGGGCTGGATACGATCGTTGAATTTGTGATCTATATAAACATGCTAACGTTTCCGGTTAGTGCCATTGGCTGGACAGCCAGTATGATTCAGCGTGCGGCATCATCGCAAAAACGCCTAAATGAATTCCTGCAAACAAAGCCCGCTATAGCCAACGCTTTTACAGCAGAAGTAATTGAGTGGAAAGGGCAAATTCAATTTGAAAACGTTGATTTTGTCTATCCGAATACGGGAATTCATGCTTTAAAGAACTTTTCGTTGGAAATCAAGCCGGGAGAGCGTGTTGCAATTGTTGGAAGAACAGGAAGTGGTAAAACAACGATTGCTCAATTATTGCTCCGGCTATATGATGTGTCATCAGGCAAACTTCAGATAGACGGCCATGATATAAAACATGTAGATCTGGCCGCCCTTCGCTCACAAACAAGTTATGTTCCGCAAGATGGGTTCTTATTTAGTGACACAATTGAAAACAATATCAGCTTTGGTTTGCCGGGTGCTAATTTAGAAGATGTTGAGAATGCCGCCCAGTTGGCATCGGTACATAAGGATATCATGGCATTGCCTTCAAATTACCAAACGGTGGTTGGTGAAAGGGGAGTAACACTTAGTGGCGGCCAAAAACAACGGGTTTCTATAGCCCGGGCCCTGGTGAAAAATACCTCAGTTTTGATCTTAGACGATTGCTTGAGTGCCGTTGATGCGCGTACAGAAAAGGAGATTTTTCATAATATTGAAACCTATATGGCTGGAAGAACGGCCATAGTTATTACGCATAAACTCAC
Organism: Flavisolibacter tropicus; assembly: GCF_001644645.1. Lineage (NCBI taxonomy): Bacteria > Pseudomonadati > Bacteroidota > Chitinophagia > Chitinophagales > Chitinophagaceae > Flavisolibacter > Flavisolibacter tropicus. The sequence goes on from NZ_CP011390.1 coordinate 495,571, forward strand.
TAATCTCAGTGGTTTTGATCGGATTGTAGTGATGAATAATGGTCAAATTGCAGAATCCGGCACACATTCGGCATTAATGAACCAGCAAGGCGAGTTTTACGAGATGTATTTAAAGCAGCAAGATGGTCGTAATAATTAATTTATCGCAAATTTGGCTGTAAAAAAAACATAATTATATTTGTAAGGTATAATGAATCAAAAGAATTAACTAACTGTCAAAAATTCAAACTGTGGCGTACGAAAACAACGACAAGAAAATGGAGAGCATTTACAGCAAGAGAATCCGTGCTGGTAAACGCAGAACGTACTTCTTTGATGTAAGAGCTACTCGTGGTAACGATTACTACCTGACCATCACAGAAAGTCGTAAGCGTTTTAACGACAATGGTTACGACAGACACAAGATTTTCTTGTACAAAGAGGATTTCAACAAGTTCATTAAAGCGTTGAATGAAGCAGTTGATCATGTTAAAACGCAATTAATGCCAGATTTTGACTTTGATGCGTATAACCATGATGATATTTCTGATGAACACGATATGGATGATGTAGCTGAAACAGTTGAAGTTCCTGCAACAGCTGCTCCTGCTTCTGTTACTGCGCCTGCCGCCACTTCATCTCAGGATGAAGTTGATAAATGGTAATCAGCAATCTTATTTATTATATTAAAAACCCTCAGTGAGGGTTTTTTTATTATATATATCTTTGATTCTGAGTCCTAACTGTCCTATGAAGAGAACGCTACTGCCAGTCCTGACGCTTTGTTTTTTACTTTCTATACTATTCCTAATTCCAGAAAGACCGTTACATTCTAATTTAAATAAGAAACATAAGATCCCTAAAAAAGACAGAATTGATCTGGCTATTCAGCAAGAATACCAGCTAACAAGGGATCCTGGTAGTAATTCCGTTCCCGTAGAAAGATTACTCGCAGCAAAAGCATTACGTGATAAAAAGCTGGCTTCCCGAGCCAACTTAAGAGTTTCTGGTATCAATTGGCAAGAAAGAGGACCCTATAATGTGGGGGGAAGAACCCGGGCTTTAATGTTTGACCTTAATGATCCTACTTATAAAAAAGTATGGGCTGCAGGTGTAGGTGGTGGATTGTGGTATACAAATGATATTAGTGTGGCTTCACCAGTTTGGACTAAAGTAAACGATTTCTTTAATAATATAGCTATAACCGCCATAGTGCAAAACCCGTTGAATCCTCAGGAAATGTATTTTGGTACAGGTGAAGGGTGGTTTAATGCAGATGCTATAAAAGGTTTAGGAATTTGGAAAAGTATCGATGGTGGCATTACCTGGACTCAATTGAATGCAACCAGCAACTTTTCTTTTGTAAATGACCTTTTAATTGATAAAGGTGGAAATATTTATGCCAGTGTTCGTCAAGGCCAAGCTTCTGATGCTGCGGGTATTCAAAAGTCTACTGATGGCGGCACAACCTGGTCGCAGGTCTTAGTTGGCTCTTCAGCTAGGGGAACTGATCTTGAACTAGCGAGTAATGGCGATATATATGCTTCAGTAGGCATTTTTGACAATGGCGGTGTTTACCGATCTAGCTATGCCACTAACACTACAAACACCGGTAATGCAGGCACTTGGGTCAATATTACGCCTAATACAAGCGGTTCTATAGCTTCACCTGCCAACTTTTGGCACCGTATTGAATTGGCTTGTGCACCATCAGATCCTTCTATCGTTTACGCTTTGTTTCAGGGCTATGGCTCCAATTATTGTACATCTGTTCAGCAATATAATAGTACTAATAATACATGGGCTGTAAAAACAGTTCCTCAATTTATTGATAATGGCGCTTCTGCAATATTTACAAGGGATCAAGCTTGGTATGGTTTAACAGCAGCAGTCGATCCTAACAATTCAAATAGTCTTTATGTAGGTGGGATTGATGCTTTGCGTTCAGATGATGGCGGGGCCACTTGGGCGCAAATGACATCTTGGAGTCTTGAAACCGGATTTACAGCAGCACAAAATGTTCATGCCGACCAACATGCAATTGTATTTGCACCAGGTAGTTCTTCACGGGCTGTTTGGGGAACCGATGGTGGTGTTGATTATACAGATAACGCAAATATTATTTCAGGTAAACCAACCTATACTAACAAGAACACAGGATACAATGTAACCCAGTTATACAGTGCTGCTCTTCATCCATCCAGTACAAATTATTTTTTGACAGGCGCACAGGATAACGGCACGCAGAAGTTTACGAATGCTGGTATGAATAATACCACTGAGGTTTCAGGAGGGGACGGTGCTTTTTGCCATATAGATCAGGACAACCCTAATATTCAGATCACGTCTTACGTTTACAATAACTATTTTGTATCTACTAATGGGGGGGCTAGTTTTAATAATACCCGGTTTTTTAATAATAACGGTGGTTTTATAAATCCTACAGATTATGATGACGCCCAGAATATTTTATATGGCGGAAACTCAGACGGTACATTTTTCCGTTGGAATGATCCAGCTACAGCGGGTAGTACGACAGCCTCGGTAAGTGTTTCGGCATTTTCTGGGAAAGGCATAACACATGTTTACGTTTCTCCGACTACTTCAAATCGTGTTTACTTTGGTTTAAATAATGGGTCGGTCATTAGAGTTGACGATGCTAATACGGGCACAACAAAAACTGGCACAGTCATTAAAGCTGCTGTTGGATCTGTTTCTGTTTCATGCATAGCAGTTGATATTGCTAATGAAGATCATATGCTTGTTACCTATAGTAACTATGGTACAACTAGTATTTACGAATCTTTCAATGCCAATCAGGCTTCACCCACTTGGACTGCCGTAGAGGGAAATCTGCCTGATATGCCAGTACGTTGGGTTGTATTTGATCCCCGGAATTCAGATTGGGCAATCATAGCTACCGAGCTAGGTGTATGGTCAACAGATGATTTGAATGGATCTTCTACCAATTGGGAAACAACAAATAGTGGCTTGGCCAACGTAAGGGTCGATATGTTGCAATACAGACCCTCTGATCGGACTTTAGTGGCGGCTACCCATGGACGTGGCCTGTTTACTACAGTTATTCCTAATGTAACAACGCCGGATATTAATTTTTCATCTAGCGCTGCATCAGCATCAGAACAGACAACTTTATCTTCAGGTTGTCGCTCATATACAGATGTAACACTGAATATGACGATCGCAAACGCTCCAACAGGCGATGCAAGTGTTGCTCTAACTATCAAGCCGGGCAATACGGCCACTGAGGGTGTAGACTTTGATTACACTACAAATGGCGACTTTAACAGCATAAGCCATGCAATAACGTTTGCAAATGGTGCAACGGCCAATAAAGCCATTACCATACGTGTATATAATGACACTGAAGTGGAGGCTGCAGAATCCTTTACATTGGAATATTCTTTGTCTGGAACCACGAATGCTAAAAAGGGCGCATCTTATCAGCAACATACATTCACCATTAATGATAATGATATAGCTCCTGTCGCAGGCAGTACAGCAACTATTGGAACTCCGGATTATTACCTGGGAGATAATACTGGAGCTCCGCCTTTTAACTCAAGACTCCGTTTTTCAAAGTCAACGATATTGTATAAAGCCAGTGAGTTAAGTGCCCAAGGTTTATCTGCTGGTTATATAAACTCTATTGCATTTTATTTACAGAAATATAGTTCTCGACCCTTTCTGAATCTTCAAATAAAAGCCAGGCTGACCTCTTTAAATTACTTAATAGATGGCGCTGTGAACGTAGTTTCAACTTCGATTGTGGGTTCATATAGCAGTTATACAACAGTTAACGGCTGGAATACATTTAACTTCAATACTCCATTTTATTGGAATGGTAGTAGCAATATTGTAATAGAAGTATGTTACGATAATGGTAGTACTAGTGCTACTGAAAACTCCGATGTTGCATTCGGATACAGCGATGGCGGAGCGCCGGCACAGGATAATATGTATTGGCAGGATAATCTAAGCTGCTCTGGTTCTTATTCACTAGTAAATTCATTTGGTAATGGTGTTAAACCAATGGCTAGATTCTCAATAGGTACTGCCGTTGCAACTGCACTAAATTCAACGAAAGCAGAATATCTAGGTCCTAATAATGATGTATACTTTTATTCAGCAACAGGCGAGTTGATGGCTCGTATTAAAAACCTGTCTGCTCATAACTTTGGTTGTACACAACTTACGATCGACAGAAGTGGAAACGGCGCTACGGCATTTACTAATAACGTGTCTGCTAACTTTTTAATGAATAAAACGTTTAGAGTCGTTCCAACTACAAATAGCAGTTTAGGTAACTATGAGATCACTCTATACTTTACGCAGGCAGAAGTGCAAGCCTGGGAAGCCGCAACGGGTAGTTTGTGGAGTAATATCCAATTAATTAAAGTTCCAAGCCAGATATCCAATTATTCTCCTGCAACTCCAATGCCTGATGGCGCAGGGGCAGCACAGGTAGTGGTTCCCATTAGAGGTACATTCGGAACAAACTATACCTTAACGTATACATTTAGCAATGGTTTCTCCGGGTTTGGTGCAGGTATTCCAAGTATTACAGCGTTGCCAGTTCGTTTGTTAAGCTTTCAAGGCAAGTTGATGGATCAATCTGTTGCGTTGAACTGGATAACTACCTATGAGCAAAACAGTAAGTTATTTATTGTTGAAAAATCTACAGACGGAACGAACTTCTACAAAATCGGTTCAGTTAATGCTAAAGGCACAAGTATTACTGTAAATGATTATCGTTTTACGGATAATGGACCTAGTTCTATTAATTACTATCGTTTAAAAATGGTTGATCTTGATGGTACTACAACTTATAGTCAGATTATAAAGATTCAATATGAGGATGCTCCTCAGAAAGTTTCTGTTTTAACGAACCCATTCGAATCATTTATTGATTTACAGTTTGCTAAAAAAGCGCAAGTTGTTTCGTTGCAGTTACTTCAACTCAATGGAACTATAGTAGAAGAAAAACTGTTTAAAGTATCTGCAGAAAAACTAAGTTGGAGTTTATCAAATTCTACATTGAGTAAAGGCGTGTACTTGCTGAGAATTACAGCCGATCGGCAAATATTTATAAAGAAACTGATTAAGAAATAGTCATAATAGAAAAGCCCTCTTTAATGAGGGCTTTTTTATTATGAAGTAATTTACTTACTTCCTCATTTCCTTAAAGGCGTTTATTAATCCATTTGTGGAAACATCATGAGAGGCAACTTTATCCTCACCTTTCAATTCTGGTAAGATCTTATTGGCAAGCTGTTTTCCTAACTCAACACCCCACTGATCAAAGCTGAAGATATTCCAGATTACACCCTGCGCAAATATCTTATGCTCATAAAGGGCAATTAATTGTCCAAGGGTAAATGGAGTGATCTTTTTAATTAAGATTGAGTTGGTTGGGCGGTTTCCTTCAAATATTTTGAAGGGAGCTAGCTTGGCAACTTCTTCTTCACTTTTACCAGCTTTCAATAATTCCTCCTCTACCTCTTCTTCCGTTTTGCCATTCATTAAAGCCTCTGTTTGGGCAAAGAAGTTAGACAGTAGCTTAGTATGATGATCTCCAATAGGGTTATGTGATTGGGCCGGAGCAATAAAATCACATGGAATTAGCATAGTGCCTTGATGAATTAATTGGTAGAAAGCATGTTGACCGTTGGTGCCAGGTTCTCCCCAAACAATAGGGCCAGTGGCATATTCCACCTGCTCGCCATTACGGTCAACACTTTTACCATTGCTTTCCATATTTCCTTGCTGAAAATAGGCGGCAAAGCGGTGCATGTATTGGTCATATGGTAAAATAGCTTCGGTTTGTGCCTCAAAGAAGTTGATATACCAAAGACTGATTAGCGCCATTAAAACAGGGATATTCTTTTCTGGAGATGTTTCTCTGAAGTGTTTATCCGTTTCATGAGCACCTCTTAATAATTGCTCAAAGTTGTCGTAACCAATGGTCAGCGCAATGGATAAGCCGATAGCACTCCAAAGTGAATATCGACCGCCAACCCAGTCCCAGAACTCAAACATATTTTCTTTGCTGATTCCAAAGGCAGTTACATCTTTTTCATTGGTCGATAAGGCTACGAAATGCTTAGCTATATGCGCTTCATCCTTTGCCGTCTTTAAAAACCAGTCCCGTGCGGTATGAGCATTGGTCATGGTTTCCTGTGTTGTAAAGGTTTTTGAAGCAATCAGGAATAAGGTTTCTTCTGGATTTACTTTTTTCAGCGTTTCCTCAATATGGGTAGCGTCCACATTAGAAACAAAATAAGCCTGTACGTCTTTCCAATAGGGGCGTAGTGCTTCTGTAACCATTAAAGGGCCCAGGTCACTACCGCCTATGCCTATGTTGACAATGTATTTGATCCTTTTGCCAGTATAGCCATTCCATTCACCACTATGCACGCTTTCACAAAAGCGCTTCATTTGTTCTTGTACACGTTTTACGTCGGGCATTACGTTCTTTCCCATACTGTATACAGGCTGACCTGAAAAATCGCGTAAGGCCACATGCAGAACGGAGCGTTGTTCCGTTTCATTGATCAAGTCGCCTTCAAATAAAGCTTGTATAGCATCAGTCAGTTTGCACTCATTAGCTAATTGTAGTAGGAGTGTAAGGGTCTGATCTGTTATACGGTTTTTAGAAAAGTCTATGAAAATATCCTTGAAGCGAATAGAATATTTGTCAAACCGGGTATCATCTTTTTTAAAAAGCTCACGCATATGCATAGGTCTTATCTCATTGGCGTGCTGCTCTAATGCTGTCCAGGCTTTGGTTGTGGTGGGGTTTATTTTGGGAAACATTGTAAAACTATTTGGCTAAGGTTTATAATTGTTGGAAGATGCGAATGGTTTCATTAATCATATCAGGTGTAACATCTAAGTGGGTTACTAAGCGTATTTGGGTAGCAGAAATGGCATAAGCAAGTATACCTTTTTCTTTGAGTTGTGCTACCAGGTTTTGAGGCGTATACCCCTCCGCCACAGTAAATATGACGATATTAGTTTCTACGGGTAAAACCTGTGAAACAAACGGCAGTTCGTTTAAAGCCGCTTCCAATTGTTTGGCGTGTTGATGATCTTCTTCCAGGCGGTCTACATGATTTCGGAGAGCATATATACCAGCTGCTGCAATAAAGCCAGCCTGGCGCATGCCTCCACCAAAAACTTTACGGATACGACGGGCTTTTTTGATAAAATCGGCTGGACCAAGCAATACGCTTCCAACCGGGCAGCCTAAGCCTTTGCTTAAACAAACAGATATAGTGTGAAACAATTGGCCAAACTCTTGTGCCGACTGTTTTTTTGCTACAATAGCATTGTAAAGACGGGCCCCATCCAGGTGTAACTTCAGCCCACGTTCATCACAGACCGTTCTGATTTTTTGTATTTCCTCCAATTCATAGCAACTACCGCCACCACGATTACAGGTGTTTTCCAGGCTTACCAAGCTGGTGTGGGGTTTGTGAACATCATCTGCATTTATACTATTTCTTACCTGATCGGCTGTTATGCGTCCTCTATTACCCTGTAATAATTGAACAGAAGCACTAGAATTAAAAGCTATACCACCTCCTTCATATTGATAAACATGTGATGTAAAATCGCAGATTACTTCATCCCCTGGTTGAGTATGACATTTAATGGCAATTTGGTTGGTCATAGTTCCGGAAGGACAGAAGAGGGCTGCTTCCATACCAAAAAGATCGGCGGAAAGGGCTTCTAATTCATTTACGGAAGGGTCATCTCCTAATACATCATCACCAACTTTTGCCCGCATCATGGCTTCTAACATACCAGCTGTTGGGCGGGTTACGGTGTCCGAACGGTAATCTATTATCATCGTATCAATTTAAGACATGAAGATAAGATGCCATTGATTAGCATAAGCGACCTGCCATCCGTTATATCTACCGCTGCTCCCAGATAAAGGCTCTTGTGTAACCCTGTTTCACCTTTTGCGTCACATTAATCAAGATACCGGTCATCCTCCCCATTTACCATTCATTACAAAACAATGTACTTTACATTGCATAGTACCTAAGTTTGTAGTGTAATATTTATCGCAGAGTACTATAAACCTATTACGATGAGAAAATTTTTATCTATACTAACACTTATTACAGCCTCTAGCTTTGGTTATATAAGCCATGCACAAACCAGCCCATTCAAAGTTTCAGGTGCCGTTCAGGATGTAACCGGAAAATCACTGGAAGCAGCCACTGTCAATTTATTAAGAGCAAAAGACTCAAGCATTGTAAAACTGGGAGCTGCCGATAAGAGCGGACAGTTCGCCTTTGAAGTAACAACAGATGGTAAATATTTGGTTTTAGCCTCAGCTGTTGGTTATACAAAACTGTATAGCCCCTCTTTTGAATTAACTGCTGCTAATCCTATTGTTTCGCTTAAAACCCTGCAGCTTGATAATAAAAGCACTTCACTGGGAAATGTTACGGTTACGGCAAAAAAGCCACTGGTTGAACAGAAAATTGACCGCACAGTAGTTAATGTTGAAGCTGCCGTTACCAACGTGGGTTCTTCAGCTTTAGAAGTGTTGGAAAAATCACCTGGTATTACAGTTGATAAAGATGGCAACATTAGCCTCAAGGGAAAACAAGGCGTAATGGTATTGGTAGATGGCCGCCCGACCCAATTAGGAAGTGCAGACTTAGCCAACTTACTGCGCAATATGAACGCTAACCAATTAGACCAGATTGAGATCATGACCAATCCGCCAGCGAAATACGATGCTGCCGGTAACGCTGGTGTTATCAATATTAAAACGAAGAAGAATAAGGCTTTTGGGTATAATGGTAGCTTAACGCTTGGTTACGGCCAAGGCTGGTTGCCTAAAGCCAATGAAGGATTCAACTTTAATTATAGAGGCGGTAAGGTTAACCTGTTCACCAACCTTAGCCATAACTATCGCAAAAACAAGAACTACCTGGAAATCCACCGCAACGCATTAGACCGCAATACAAAAGAGATCAACAGCTCAATTGAACAGCTAGCTAAAATGGTAAATGAGAACAACTCATACAATGCCAAGGTAGGTGTTGACTATTTTGCCAATAAAAGCACCACTTACGGAATTGTATTGGGCGGCTTTGCCAATGTTGGAGAAGGTTATAGTGTTAACAATGCTTATGGCTATAATGGCAGCGGTTTAAAGAGCAAGCATACCGTTTCTGATGGTGGTGGTAATAATAATTTCAAAAACTTTAGCACCAATCTGAATTTTAGAAAAGTATACAAGGCAGAACGTGAGTTAACAGCCGACCTGGATTATAATACCTATAATACCAAAGACGATCAGTACCTCTACACGCATTATAATGATGCAATTGGTAATAAAGTAGGCAGTTCCGATACACTATTCAGTATTATGCCACAAAACATCAATATCTATAGTGGCCGTTTAGATTACCTGCATCCATTGAAAAAAGGGGCTCGTTTTGAAACCGGTGTTAAAACAAGCTTTGTCAAAACGGATAACAATGCCCGCTACGATACTACCGATAATGGTAGAGTGGTTACAGACGCCAACCGGTTAAACCACTTTGTGTATGAAGAAATGATCAATGCTGCTTATGCAAATTTCAGTTCACCATTGGGTAAGAAGTGGTCAACCCAGCTAGGCCTGCGTTTGGAAAACACGATCTCTAAAGGCAATCAAATCACGCAAAACAAAACCTTTGAACGTCCATATACGAATTTGTTCCCAACAGCTTTCTTGCAATATAAAGCAAGCGAAAAGAATGTGTTTGGTTTGAATTATGGAAGAAGAATTCGTCGTCCAAACTATGAAAGCCTAAATCCATTCGTTGAATATATTGACCCCTACACCTTCCAAAAAGGTAACCCTTACCTGAAGCCTCAATTCAGCAATAATATTGAACTGAGCCATACGTTCAGAAACGTACTGACAACAACCTTGAATTATACAAAAACAAACGATATTATTCAGCCAGTGATTGAGCAGTATGGAGATACCGCTTATGTAAACCAAAGCAATATCGCCAACCAACGTCAGTATGGAGTTGCAGTTAGCCTGAATATGCCGGTTACTAAATGGTGGACGACCAGTATCTATGTAAATGCTTCTGATAATCGCTTTGCAGGTATTATTGACAATACACCTGTTGTGGTTAAAGCTAAAATGGTAATGCTTAATGGATCACAACAGTTCAAATTTGCTAAAACCTGGAATGCTGAGTTGAGTGGTTTCTGGAGATCAAGTGGTATTGAGGGTGTTATCGCAACAAAACCTGTAGGTATGCTAGCCATGGGATTAAGCAAGCAGGTGTTGCAAAATAAGGGAACCGTTCGCTTAAACGTAAGAGACATCTTATATACTCAAAAGTTCAGAGCAGAATCCAAATATGCCAATGTTGACGCTGGTTTCAAAGAGTGGAGAGATAGCCGCGTAGTAAATCTGGGTTTTACTTACCGCTTCAGCAAAGGAAAGATGAATGGTGGACCAAAGCGTAGAAACGGTAGCGCCAATGATGAACAAAGTCGTGTGGGTGGCGGTAACGGTAACTAATAGTACTACAACCAAAATCAATATACATCAAACAATCCCGTTCATTTAGAGCGGGATTGTAGTTAAACATCTCTGCTTTAACAGTTTTTCACAAGTTTTTCTTTTCATAAGCCCAAAGGACCGTTCGTGTATTGGTAACGATTAAGGCCCATTGAAAACGTCCATAGCTCGCTTTATCATAAACACCTATTCAACCCAATAAAAGCTTTACACTTTTGCCATGAAAATTTTTCAGCTCAATAACACACTACACATGAGAGTTAGTTTTACAATCGTTTTGATGTTGATACTGCTAACATCAACGGCTTTCGCACAATCGTTAGGAAAAATATCAGGAGAGGTAAACGAGACTGGTAATAAAGCCTTAAATGGCGTTTCAGTATCGTTATTAAAAGCCAAAGACTCTGCTTTGGTTAAAGTGGCTGTTTCAGATAAAAGCGGTCATTTTGAATTTGATAATATTAAAGAAGGTCAATACCTGGTTACATATACATCGGTTGGCTTTGAGAAAAAAGCGACACCGGTATTTGAACTTACAAGCGGAGGTAATGTACAAATGCCTGCTGTTATCTTACAGGAAGCTTCAAAGGGTTTGTCCGGTGTAACCGTACAAGCCAGAAGACCATTAGTAGAAAACAAGATTGATAAAATGGTAGTGAATGTAGATGCTTCACCTACCAATGCAGGTTCTAACGCGTTAGAGGTTTTGGAGAAGTCTCCAGGTGTTAGTGTTGATCGCGATGGAAACATCAGTATTAAGGGAAAGCAGGGAATTATTGTTTTAATTGATGGTAAACAAACATACCTGAGCGGTCAGGATTTAGCCAACCTGTTACGTAATATGCCTGCTAATCAGTTGGATCAGATTGAGATCATGACGCAGCCTTCAGCTAAGTTTGACGCTTCTGGAAACTCAGGTATCCTGAATTTAAAAACAAAGAAAAGTCTTGCCAAGGGCTTTAACGGCACCATCAATCTTTCCTACGTACAGGGCCGTTATCCAAAATCACCAAACAGCATTGGTTTTAACTATAGAACGGGTAAGATCAATTTCTTTTCTAACCTGAGCTATTCTTATTGGACTGGATTCAACGATCAGCACCTTACCAGAAAGATCGGGGAGTCAGTGTTTGATCAGCAGGCCGATCAGAAGAACAGCAGCCATAATTACAGTGCCAGAGTAGGATTGGATTATAGCATTGATAAGAAGACCACAATAGGCTTCCTTGTAAACGGTATCTATAATAAACGCAGATGGGAGAATATTGGCAAGGCAGATATCATAAGTAAAAATGTATTGGACTCTTTCACTACAGCACAAACCATCAATCGCGATACATGGCAAAATTTTGGTGCAAATGTTAACTTTAGAAGGGTGTTAAATGCTGAAGGTCGCGAGCTGACAGCAGATTTGGATCGCATTCAATACGATACGCGTAGTCGCCAAACTTCAGACAACTATACCTATTTGCCAGATGGACAGTTGTCCAATCATTCAGGTAATCCATTTTTATTAAGGGGTAACCTTCCTTCCAAAATCACTATTTACAGTGGTAAAGTAGATTATGTACATCCGCTATCAAAAGAATCTAAATTGGAAGCTGGTGTAAAAAGCAGTAACGTCTCTACCGATAATGATGCCCAATACTCCAATTATAGCGTACCAGAGAGCGAGTGGGTAGTTGATAATACCAGAAGTAACCGCTTTAAATATGAAGAGAATATCAATGCTGCGTATATCAACTTCAATCGTCAGATAAAGAAATGGGGCATTCAAACAGGTTTGCGTGTTGAAAATACCAATTCTACGGGCCACCAGTTGGGTAATGCTTTGCAAAAGGATTCTTCTTTTAAAAAGAGCTATACGCAGTTGTTTCCAACAGCTTATTTAAGTTATGCTCTCAACGACAATAACCAGTTTGGGTTATCATATGGTCGTCGTATTGAAAGACCAAATTACCAGGATATGAATCCTTTCCAGTATTTCCTGGATCAGTACACTTTCCGTCGGGGTAATCCTAACCTTACACCCCAGTTTACCCACAATATTGAGCTGAGCCATAATTATCGTAAAGCTTTAAATACAACAGTAAGTTATACCGCTACTACTGATATCTTAAATGATATCTTAAAGCAGAACGATGAAACAAAAGTGACTTTCCAAACTAAGGAGAATGTAGCTAAGCGTCAAACGCTGGGAGTGGCAGTTAGCTATAATGCTCCCATTACTAAATGGTGGACGTCTAGTGTGTATGTAAATGTCAATAACAGTCATTATGAAGGTATCGTAAATAACCAACCTTTGGATGTGCAATTGACTTCTTTCATGGGTAATGCCAGCCAGCAGTTCCGCTTTGCTAAAACATGGAGTGCTGAAGTAAATGGATTCTATCGCACCAGCGCACAAGAAACAGGAATGTTCCTGATTAGGCCTATGGGAGTTGTTTCTTTTGGTTTTGGTAAACAGATCTTAAAAAATCAAGGTTCCTTAAAATTGAACATTTACGATCCGTTCTATATCCAACAAGCAAAAGTGATCATCAAGCATGAAAATATTGACGCGGTTGTGCTAAATAAATGGGATAACCGCCGTGTTGCAATCAACTTCTCATACCGCTTTAGTAAAGGCCAAAACGTACAGCAACGCAAAAGAGCCAGCAGCGCGCAGGAAGAGCAAAATAGAGTAGGAGGCAATGGTCAATAAAATTAATTAGTTTTCTCATGTGCATGTACGGCCCCTCTTTCCAGAGGGGCTTTTGTTTTGATACACGTAAAGTCTTTTAACAAATTTTCACAACAACTGCATTTTAAACGATTTAATTGCCGCTCGTGTATTGGTAAGGTTTATATCCCTTCTGCACAGCCGAAGCCTCAATTCATCATAATTACGATTTTGTTCGTAAATGTATGAGGCATTTTTGTAATCCAATTAAACCAACCAATGCCAATTGTAATGAAAACAGTTCTTTCAACTTTTTTTCTTTGTTTCTTCAGCCTCTCTGTATGGGCGCAGACAGGTGCCCGAATTGCTGGTCAGGTACAGGAAAGTGATAATAAAGCCTCTATTGGGGGCAGTGCTTCTCTTTATAAAGCAAAAGATTCAACTTTAGCTAAAGTCGCTGTTACTGATAAAAATGGACAATATGAATTTGTAGGTATAAAAGCTGGTCAATATTATATTGTATTTACGTCTGTTGGCTTTGAGAAGAAAGCAACAGCTGTTTTGGATGTTGCAGAAAATGCAACCGTTCAAGTTCCTGTTATTTCATTGAAGCAAGCTGCGAAAGACCTAACGGGCGTTATCGTACAAAGTAAAAAACCATTTGTTGAAACCAAATTGGATAAAACAGTTGTAAATGTAGAAGCTTCACCTACTTCAGCCGGTTCGTCCGCTTTAGAGATATTAGAAAAGTCGCCTGGTATTATGGTAAATAGTGATGGAGCTATCAGCCTTCGTGGTAAGCAAGGAGTTATTGTAATGCTTGATGGCAAGCCTACTTATTTATCAGCAGCCGATTTGACTAACATGTTAAAGAATATGCCGGCTTCTGCTTTAGATCAGATTGAGATCATGACAAATCCTTCTTCTAAGTATGACGCTTCAGGCAACTCCGGTATCATTAATATCAAAACCAAGAAGGGGAAAGCTGCAGGCTTCAATGGAAGTGTAACACTTGGCGCTACATCTACAGTATACAATATTGATGGTAAAACGTATTATTCGCCCCGATCTCAAAACAGTTTCAACTTCAACTATCGTAAGAACAAGTGGAACTTCTTTGGTAACTATAATCCCAACCTGTTCAGAGGGCGCAATACACAAAACATTTTCAGAAAGAACTTTGATCCTGGCACTGGAGAATACATGGGCTATACGGATCAAACCATTCGTTTCAAATTTGGCAATAATAACCATACTTTAAAACTGGGAGCCGATTTGTATGCTGATAAGAAGAATACTTTTGGAGTAGTTGTAAGCGGTTTTGTTTTTGATGGCCATCCAAGACCGCGTACCACGGCAGAAGTTAAAGATGCAAATGGAAGGCTGCTTTCCGGTATGAACTCATTCACGGATAATAATTTTTCTCTTAAAAACCTTACTACCAACTTTAACTGGAGACACCAGTTTGATTCAAAAGGTAAGGAACTAACAGCAGATGTTGACTATGTGAAATACAGTAATCATGGTGAGATGCTATTGGAGACCAATCCTTTTGATGCCAACAGAACACCTGGCGCTCAATTGCTCTTAAGAGGAGATCTGCCATCCAGCATTGATATAGTGTCTGTAAAGAGTGATTATGTAAAACCCTTTAAAAACGGACGCCTGGAAGCGGGTTTGAAGTCCAGCTATGTAAAGACAGATAACCTGGTAGACTACGAGTATCTGGCCAACAGCAAATGGCATGTAGACAATCGTTCAAATCATTTTATCTATAAAGAGAATATTAATGCTGCCTATGTGAATGGAAATCGTCAGCTTGGAAAGTGGACATTGCAGGGTGGCTTACGCTTGGAAAATACAAATGCTACGGGCAATCAAATTACCTCTAATGAAAAGTTCAGTAGAGATAGAACCAGCCTTTTCCCAAGTGCTTTCATTAGTTATGAAGTAGACAAGAATAACAAACTGACAACTTCCTATAGTCGTCGTATTAACAGGCCAAGCTATCAGAACCTGAACCCATTCTTGTTCTTTGCCGATTCTCTTACTTATCAAAAGGGAAATCCATACCTCAAGCCACAATATTCAAACAACATAGAGTTAAGCCATGCGTTTAAAGGAAAATTCATTACAACCCTGGCTTATAATAATACAACCGATGTAATTGCCCAAATCATCAAGCCGGATGGTGTAAAAATGTTCAACACTTTTGATAATGTGGCAAAGCAAAACAATATTAGCTTGTCATTGACAATACCAGTCAAAGTAGCCAAGTGGTGGAATGCCAATTTCTTCTCAACAGTGTTTAACAACAATTACGAGGGTATTTACAACAACAAGCCATTTGATGTGTCCAATACTTCATTTTCGGCTAACCTAAGTAACAACTTTACATTAGGTAAAGGTCTGACCGGCGAGCTTAGCGGTTTCTATCGTCACAATGTGATTGACCAAATCACTTATCTGAAACCAATCTACCAAATGAGTTTGGGATTACAGCAGCAGGTTATCAAAGGAAAAGGTACAGTACGCCTGAACATTCGCGATCCGTTCCAATGGCAGAAGTTTGAAGGTTATAATCGCTTTGATGGTATTGATATGAGCTTCAAGAACCGTCCGGATTCCCGTTCTGTAACAGCCACCTTTACATATCGCTTTGGAAAGAGCACACCACAAAACCAGCCTCGCCGCCGTACTTCCAGCTCACAAGAAGAGCAAAGCCGCGTAGGCCAGGGTGGTCAATAAATAAAGACATTATTTTCTCATGTAAACGTCGGCCCCTCTTTCCAGAGGGGCCTTTTGCTTGAATGTGATATAGAAGTAAGAAACTAGAATCCTAAAATACTATTCATCTGCGGTCCATTAAATACTCTCGAAAACGCTCCCAATCCTTTTTCATTCGTATTACCTCCTTTTGTTTATTCAAAAGCTGTTGTACTGCTGAAGGTAATTCAAGCTTTTCCTTAATGATGGGTTCCACCACATCAAAAAACTTAACAGGGTGTGCTGTCGCTAAAAATATTCCTGACTGATCAGGATGATCTTCTAAATAGTGCTGCAACGCCAAATATCCTACAGCACCATGCGGATCTAACAGGTAGCCAGATTGTGCATATACATTCGAAATAATTTCTCGCGTGGCAACATCTGATATACAATAAGAACGCATCACTTCTTTCAACGACCCCAACTGATGATCAAATAGTTCCAATACTCGCACCCAGTTACTTGGGTTCCCAACATCCATTGCATTAGATATTGTTGGAACTGCCGCTTTAGGTGTATAGATTCCTGTTTGTAGATAATCAGACACAACATCGTTGACATTGCAGGCCGCAATAAATTGTTTAACTGGCAATCCCGAACAGTAAGCTAATAAGCCGGCGCAGATATTTCCAAAATTGCCACTTGGAACAGATATCACAGGTGGTTGCGCAGAATGTGGCCATTGCTGTAAGGCAAAGAAGTAATAGAATTGTTGCGGAAGCCAACGGGCTACATTAATGGAGTTGGCTGATGTTAGAAACATTCGGCTATTTAGTTCGTTGTCAGCAAATGCCTGTTTTACTAATTGCTGGCAGTCATCAAAACTACCATCTATAGCTATAGCCGTAATGTTATTACCTAAGGTGGTAAGTTGTAGTTCTTGAATGTTGCTGACTTTGCCAGCAGGGTATAAGATGATTACATCTACTCCTTCTACATTATAAAAGCCATTGGCCACAGCGCCACCAGTGTCACCAGAGGTTGCTACTAATACGGTAACCTTCTTAGCCTGTCCATGCATAAAATAGCCAAGGCAGCGACTCATAAACCGTGCTCCTACATCTTTAAAGGCAAGAGTAGGGCCGTGAAAGAGCTCTAAGGCATAGCTGTTTTCATTAACAGGCACCAATGGGAAATCAAAGGCAATGGTCTCTGTTACTATGTTGTTGAGTACATTCTGAGGGATATCAGCATCTACATAAGGTTTGATCACTTCAAAGGCAATTTCTTCTTTTGGTAGTTGGTGCAGCTCTTTTATAAAGGATGAAGGCAACTGAGGAATACGCAATGGAAAGTATAAACCTTTATCAGGAGCTTGCCCTTTTATGGTGGCCGTTCTGAAGCCTGCTTTCTCTTGTGGATTATTGGTACTATAATACTGCATGATTGTCGTTTGTTTCATCAAAAAGGGTAACGCCTTGGCAATTAATGTTGCTTTTGTAGATATGGGCAGGTATGCCAAGCTGTTGATATACATCTTCCATTTCTTGTGCTACTAACGTAGCTGTCGACTCGTCAGCACTCAGCATAAATATGGAAGGACCCGAACCAGAGATGCCACCTCCTAAAGCCCCTACTTGCAGGCATTTCTTCTTTACGTCGACAAAGCCAGGGATCAAAACACTGCGTACAGGTTCTATGATCACATCTTCCAGCGAACGACTAATAAGACCATAATCTTCTTTCATTAAGCCTGCAACCAATCCTGCAATATTGCCCCATTGTTTCACGGCATTCTTTAATAATACTTCTTTGCGTAAGATCTGACGGGCATCAGCCGTACGCACTTCTATTTGCGGGTGAACAATGCTAACATAAAGAGGTGGCGCTGTAATAGGGATGATGTCAAGTGGAAATATAGAACGCACTAATGTAATTCCGCCATAAATACAAGGAGCTACATTATCGGCATGTTTTACGCCCGATGCTACTTTTTCACCAAACATGGCCAGGCGCACCAGTTCGTCTTTAGTAAAAGGTTGGTTAAGTAAGAAATTAGCAGCTACTACAGCACCAGCTGCACTTGCCGCGCTGGAGCCAATGCCGCTACCAGGCTTAATGTTCTTTTGAATAATAACATCAAAGCCTATATCCTTATCCAGTTTCTTGATCATTTCCAGCAATGGTGCTCCCGCTGTATTCAATGCCGGATCTGTTGGCAAGGGGTAGCCATCTGCACTTTTTATGATTACTTCTCGGTCATCTCGCAAACGCACTTCCATAATATCGAAGGGCACTTCTGTACACAGACCCAATACATCAAAGCCACAAACAAGGTTGGCAATAGTTGCCGGCGCCTTTACTTTTATTGTCTTCATAAAACATTAATCCATTTCTTTCTTTAAAAACTCACTTTGAAATGCTCTCATTAACCTGATCGTTCATCCCTCATTCAAGATTCAATATTCCTTGTTCCTTTCAACTTGTTAACCTGCCAACTGCCAACTGTCAACTCCCAACTATCAAACACTCGCCGCCCTTATAATATCCGCAAACACACCCGATGCTGTTACTTCAGCACCTGCACCAGCTCCCTTGATTACCATAGGTTGATCTTTATAGCGGTTGGTATAAAACAGTACAATATTGTCCTTGCCATACAGGTGGTAGAAATCATGTTGTGGGTCAATCTGCTGAAGCCCTACCGCCGCTTCACCATTCTTGTAGTTGGCTACAAACTTTAATTTCTTACCATTAGCAGTAGCTTCGGTATAAAGCTTTTTGAAATGTGCTTCTTGTCGTTCCATTTCTGAATAAAAGTTTTCTACACTTCCTTCCATACAGGAGGCTGGCATAAAGGAGTGATTGACTATTTGTTCCATTTCTAACCGGGCGCCAGCCTCTCTGGCTAGTATCATGATCTTGCGCATCACATCGGTCCCTCCTAAATCGAGTCTTGGATCAGGTTCAGTATACCCTTCATCCTGTGCCTGCTTAACTACAGTGGCAAAAGAGCGGGTGCCATCATAGTTGTTAAATACAAAGTTTAAAGTGCCACTAAGTACAGCATGTATCTCGTTAATAGCATCACCACTTCGCAATAGATCGTTAAGAGTGCCAATGACTGGTAAGCCAGCACCTACATTGGTCTCAAACAAAAAGGAGGTATGCCGGTCAGTGGCCATTCCTTTTAAGTGTTGATAGTTGTTATAGGCTGATGAGCAGGCTATCTTATTACACGCTACTACAGAAATACTTTTCAAAAACAGGTCGGCATAAGTATTGGCAACAGAGTTACTTGCAGTTACATCTACAAATACCGAGTTCCGCAAGTTCATTGTTTGTATCCGGTTGATGAAAGCTTGCAGATCCATTGGCTCCGCACTATCCAGTCTATCTAATTGGTTTAAATCAATGCCGTGTTCTTCAAATAGCATACGCCGACTGTTTGCAATACCTATTACACGCAACTGTATGTTGGCATTCTTTTGTAGGTATGCTTGCTGCTGCTTTATTTGGGCTAACAATCGACTGCCAACATTGCCAGTGCCTATAATGAATACATTAACTTGTTTGTAAGTCGTTTCAAAGAATTCTTCATGTAGTACATTAATGGCTTTCTTTACATCAGCCGAAGCAATAACAGCAGATATATTTCTCTCAGAAGAACCTTGAGAAATAGCTCTTACATTAATGCCATTTCGTCCAAGCGCACCAAACATCTTACCACTGGTGCCTGCATGGTTTTTCATATTATCACCTACAAGCGCTATAATAGACAGGTCTTGTTCAACAACAATAGGGTTGACCATACCACGATTGATTTCATAGGCAAATGCTTTATCAAGAGCCTTTTTCGCTTTCGTAGCGATGGAAGCTTCAATGCCTACACAGATAGAATGCTCAGAAGAAGCTTGGGTTATAAGAATTACATTGATTTCACAAGAAGCTAAGGTTTCAAAGAGAAGCTTGGAATAGCCAGGTATGCCTATCATACCGCTTCCTTCCAGGCTAATCAACGAAATATTCGCAATGCTGGAGATTCCGCAAATGGTGCCCTTTGTGTGTACGATATTGCTTTCTATAATGGTCCCATGATCTTCCGGTGCAAATGTGTTTTTGATCCAAACAGGTATGTTTAATTGCATAGCTGGCTGAAGGGTAGGAGGATAGATCACTTTTGCACCAAAATGCGAAAGTTCCATGGCTTCCTGGTAGGATATACGCGATATCACCTTAGCATGTTTTACCTCTCGTGGATCAGCGGTCATCATACCCGATACATCTGTCCATATTTCTAATACAGAGGCTTGCAGGGCAGCAGCAAAAATGGCGGCTGTATAGTCAGATCCACCACGGCCTAGTATAGTGATTCTTCCTTCTTCATCACTGGCTATAAACCCGGGTACAATCCATAACCCATCTGATTGTTTAGGTATAACCGATTGAATGCTTTTGTTTGTAGCAGGAAAATTAACTACCGCCTTTAGGTAGTTAGAGTCTGTTACTATATGCTTCGTTGCATCAAGCCAGGTGTTTGTAATGCCGTGGGTGTTAAGATAAGTTGAAACGATATGAGAAGATAGCTGTTCGCCAAAGCTTAATATTCGGGCAATAGTGCGGTCCGAGAGCTCTTTTAAATGATAGACACTGTTACAGATATCTTCCAGTTCATTAAACTGTTGAATGATAAAACTAAGAATGCTGCTTTGTATGGCTACAGGTACCAGTTCTCGGGCCATATCCAAATGACGCTGTGTGATACTTTGTATGAGTTCTTTGTATGTAACATTTCCTGTCGCTGCAAGTGAGCCACATTGCAATAGTTGATCAGTTATTTTGCCAAGTGCAGAAACAACCACTACTAAGGGTTCATTGGTCTTTTTAGCTTGTAGAATAGAAGCAACGCTTCGGATAGCATCTGGTGTGGCTACAGAAGAGCCGCCAAACTTTAATACTTGCATAAGTATGCTTATGAGTTACCGTAAATAAATAAAGGATCAGGTGAGAGTAGCTTAAATGCCCAATTGGCGATATGTATAGACACAACCCTTTCGGGTTGTTGTTGTAATAGTAGTCGTTGTAGCTGTAGTAGCCACAATCCCAACATTGATATATGTATTAGATACTATCACTATTACTAGATGAGGTAAACAAGATAGAACATTAATTCGGTAAAACCAATTTTAGCTATTGCATACACCATACAATATGAATACGACTGCAAAGAATTTATAATACCTTACCCTTGTGTTTAGGTCTTAACAATAATAGCGGCATAGTAAAGTCAGTCTTCCTTGCCTGCTACTCCTAGGTTCCTTCATGGCCACTCCTCTGTCCCTTCATGGTTACTCCGTATCCATTCCTTAGTTACTCCGTATGGAAGCCTATTTAACTCCGTATCACACCCGTACCTCGGCCGATCCTTCGGCATACCTTACCTGTGCCCTGACCCGTATCACACTATCCACACACCATTAAGAAACAATAAAAATTAGTATAGAAAGGAATAATATGAAAGACAGAAACATTTTAAAAGAGAAGAATCTAAAGATACAAAACCTGCCCCTGTAGAGCAAGTCCTTTCTTTACTTGTACCTTGAACATTGATAATTGAGCATTGAACATTCCTTCTTCCTTCATCATTCCTTGTTCATTATTCCTTCCTTGTCAACTTCTCAACTTGTCAACCTGTCAACCCAAATCAGCCATAAGCCATCCTCACATCAGCCATTTCTCCCTAATCCGCTAATCTTCCCAAATCCCGGTTCCGACATTCCTCCATCGCTGTGCGCCCAGCGCCTCTGCGTGAGACTATTCAGCGCGAAGCGCATTCCCCGCGGCGCCAATTTCACTATACATGATGTGTAATTACGACAATTTAAAGGGTTGTTTGCGACAAAGGTTTCTGCTATTTTTATAGGCTGAAAGCTCGCCTGAATGTTGTGCTTTCACTATCTGAGAATAAAAATCAAAATTGCTTCTATTATGAAACATGTTTCTATTTTGATTCCACAAGGACATTTTAGCCTGGTAAATGTAGAAGGCACCCATCAGATTCTATCTTGGGTAAATGAATACTTGGAACAAACAGATAGACAGCCTCTGTTTAAGATTCAATTGGTTGGACTTTCAAAAGTAACAACGCAAACAAATGGCCTGTTTACCATAAATCCAGAAGTATTACTCAACGAAGTGACAAATACAGATTTGGTCATACTGCCTGCTGTTCATGGTGATTTAGAATCAATCCTAAAACAAAACAGTGAGCTTATTCCTTGGATCATCAAACAATATAAGAACGGCGCAGAGGTAGTAAGCTACTGTATTGGCTCTTTTATGTTAGCAGCTACAGGATTACTAAACGGTCGGCCCTGCTCTACACATTGGCGTACGGCCAATGAATTCAGAAGGCTATTTCCAGAAGTACATCTAATGGATGATAAGATCATGACGGAAGCTGATGGTATTTATACAAGCGGCGGAGCCTATTCATTCACGAACCTTTTGATTTATTTAGTAGAAAAATATGCGGGTCGGGATGTAGCTATTACAGCTTCAAAAACGTTTATGATCGACATCGACCGCCATAGCCAATCTCCATTTATCATGTTTGCTGGACAAAAAACACATCAGGATGAAGTGGTGTTAAATGCCCAACAATATATTGAGCAGTATTTCCCAAACAAAATAACCGTTGATGAGCTTTCAGAAAATTTTAGTGTAGGCAGAAGAACTTTTGAGCGCCGATTTAAAAAAGCAACCTCCAATACCGTAGTTGAATATATTCAGCGCGTAAAAATTGAAGCAGCAAAAAAACAATTGGAAAGCGGCCGGAAAACGGTAAGTGAAGTGATGTATGATGTAGGCTACACAGATACAAAGGCATTTCGGGATGTTTTCAAAAAAGTAACCGGTTTGTCTCCAGTTGAATACAGGAATAAATATAACAAGGAAGCTATAATGCTTCAATAGGTAAAACATCACATAGGCGGGTCCTTTAAATAAGGAATGTAGGTGTTAATAAGGCGCATGTAGACACCCGTTAGATACATGTTCTAGCCAAACAACATCTTGTAGGCAGCTGGAGAAAACTGCATAGTAGACCTCTGGTTCATAGTAAAAAATTACTGATAATACTAGTCGTGATCAATAGAGGAGGCGATCCGGTTTGTAGAGCTTAATGAAAGCTCTACAAAGAAGTTTAAAGTATCGGCAAGGGGTGAAATAAAAAAAATCCGTTGTAGAAACAACGGACGGAAACGATTGCTTGCTATATGAATGAAAGTTAAGTCTTCTTTGATCTTTACAGCTGTTTTGCTGTTTGATAAATCAAAAATACAATGAGATATAGCCGGGTACGAAACAAAGTTGCCCGCTTTTTACAGTATTCAAAGTCTTGCAATTGCTATCAAACCCACTGTTATCAACATCTGTAGCTATTTTTTTAGATGACAGCCAAACCATTTTTTAAAGAAATAAGCCGTGTTAGTTATTTATCAATTAAATGAAACGGCATGGCTCCTCTGGTGTTAGAATGTTTTCGTTGCAACCTAGTGGCACCCTATAATGGATGACATCCCTCGCACCCAAAACACAACCTATAACCCCCAAGCCCACAGCCCCACAAAGAAGTATCGGAGTGGTCCAGCGCGCCTTATATTGCGCCCCGAGCTTTCAGCCTCACTGTATTATTAGAGTCGGGCGGAATACACAGCGCCTGCCGTTTCTTACCCTCTCAGCTGTTTCTAGCTTCTTTGCTCCGTGCAATCAACGTTGGGAAGGGTACACTAAAAACGACCAACCTATCCTAAACAATAACCAAGATGTTAGAGTGTTGCTGTGCGTGGGAGGCCCAGCAGCCGGAGGCGCATTGGTGGTCCCGCACGTGCGGGATTGATTTTTTTGCTCACCCCTGAGCGTAGTCGAAGGGTTTCATCAAGGAAAAAAGTTGAAAAAATAAATAATGAAGGACATCTTGCATTTAAAGACTGAATAAATTTCACCAAGCAGAAGCATTGCACACAACGAATACTTCCTCTAATTCTTCCGTACAATATTGTAGGTGTGCTTCCCAAATACCTCATCTATATTTCGAAACATAGTTTCACTTTTTATCTTTTTGTAATTCCTTAACTAGAAATTTTTTCTGTTTGCTTGATTTAATCTATAATTTTAGTGGACTACACATTTCCTTATTCCAAAAATGGGATAACGGCCGTTGCGACCTTGTTGTATTACAGTATATAATGTATGTCTTGGCATGCATGATTACATCCATCCTGCCTAAGTGATTTCTAGCATTATTCATTCTTAAAGCTTATTTTATGAGCAACTTACGTTTTGAAACCTTGCAATTGCATGCTGGTCAGGAAATTGATCCAACAACCAACTCTCGCGCTGTTCCCATTTACCAAACCACATCTTATGGCTTTAAAAGTTCTGCACATGCGGCTAATCTATTTGGCCTGAAAGAGTTCGGGAACATCTATACCCGAATCATGAACCCAACTACAGATGTTTTTGAAAAGCGCATGGCAGCACTGGAAGGAGGTGTAGCTGCAGTAGCTACTGCTTCCGGACAAGCAGCACAGTTTCTTGCCTTGAATAACATTCTTCAGGCAGGAGATAATTTTATTAGTACTTCTTTTTTATATGGTGGTACTTATAACCAGTTTAAGGTCTCTTTCAAACGCTTAGGTATAGATGTACGCTTTGTTACAGGCGATGAGGTAGAGGAGTTTGAACGCCTGATAGATAAAAAAACCAAAGCCATTTATCTGGAAACTATCGGTAACCCACGTTTAAATATTCCAAACTTTGAAAAGTTTGCGGCTCTGGCCAGGGAATATGAACTACCCTTAATAGTTGATAATACGTTTGGTGCAGGTGGTTATCTTTTTAAACCAATTGAATGGGGCGCTAATATAGTGGTGGAAAGTGCTACTAAATGGATTGGCGGCCACGGTACTTGTATTGGTGGTGTAGTAATAGATGGTGGTAATTATAATTGGGGCAATGGCAAGTTTCCGCAATTCACCGAGCCATCTGAAGGTTACCATGGTCTTAAGTTCTGGGATGTGTTTGGAGAAGGTAATCCTTTAGGCTTGCCCAATATTGCCTTTGCTATTAGAGCCCGCGTAGAGGGTTTAAGAGACTATGGTGCCAGTTTAAGTCCATTCAACTCCTTCTTGCTTTTACAGGGCATTGAAACCTTATCATTACGTGTAGAGCGCCATGTGGAAAATGCATTGGCATTAGCGCAGTGGCTGGAAAAGCATCCACAAGTAGAATATGTACAATATCCGGGATTAAAGTCTAGTCCATATTACGATTTAGCCAAAAAGTATTTGCAGAATGGCTTTGGAGGCATTTTGAATTTCGGTGTTAAAGGGGGCAAAGAAAACGCCAGTGCTTTTATCGATAATTTAAAACTAGCAAGCCATTTAGCTAACGTAGGCGATGCAAAAACATTAGCTATACACCCAGCCTCTACTACGCATGAACAGTTAAGTGAAGAGGAGCAAGTTGCTGCAGGAGTAGAGCCAAATCTGGTACGTATTAGTGTCGGTATCGAGCATATAGAAGATATTAAGGCAGACTTTGAACAAGCCTTTGAAAAAGTATTTGCAACACAGGCTGTTTAAAATCTAATCAGGCAGTTAGCTATTACTGCTAACTGCCTGATTATTCAGCTGCGCAAGTAACATGTTTCTTTTCAATGCCTATTTAGGCTAATTCCAATTCCTATATGCCAGCGCTATTCACATATAATCATACTTTTTTATTGGAATCGGGTAGATCATTGCCACGGTTTCATTTAACGTATACTACCTTGGGTACATTGAATGCCAATGGTAATAACGTAGTTTGGGTTTTTCATGCACTCACAGCCAATAGCGATCCTTCCGAATGGTGGTTTGGCCTGGTGGGGTCTGATAAGCTCTTTGATCCAGAGCGCTATTTTATTGTCTGTGTAAATATGCCAGGTAGTTGTTATGGTAGTCTGGGACCTTTAGATGATGATCCAGAAACAGGTGCACCTTATTATCATGACTTTCCATTATTTACCACGCGAGATATGATTCGGGCTTATCAGCACCTTAGGACTTATTTAGGTATTCAAAAGATCTACATAGGTATTGGAGGTTCAATGGGAGGGCAGCAGCTTTTGGAATGGGCTATAGAAGAGCCCGACTTATTTGAGTTTATATTCCCAATAGCAACAAATGCTAAGCATTCGCCATGGGGCATTGCCTTTAATGCTACTCAGCGTTTCTGTATTGAAAATGACCCAACCTGGAAAGAAAAGAATAGCTTGGCGGGGCTTGAGGGGATGAAGATAGCACGTGCTATGGCGCTGATCTCTTACAGACATTATACCACGTATCTGGATCATCAAACGGGTGTTAGTGAAGATACAAAGTCTGATCCCGTAGATTGGCAAGTATTCAGGGCTGAAACCTATCAGAGATACCAAGGCGAAAAACTGGCAAAGCGATTCAATGCCTTTAGCTATTACTTTTTAAGTAAAGCAATGGACTATCATGATGTCAGTCGAAGTCGAAAAACTGCGGAAGAGGTTTTAAAAAGTATAAAGGCTAAAACCTTGGTTATTGGCATCCGATCCGACATTCTTTTTCCTATTGAAGAACAAGCATTCTTGGCTAAACATATACCAGGCGCCGAATTCTTGATTATCGACTCTGCGTTGGGCCATGATGGCTTTCTGCTGGAGTTTGATAAAATAGGGCAAGCGATCAATGCGTTTCAGTCCAAAACGGTTCCGGCAATAACCCTGAATAACCTACTGGTATAGGATAGTTGAATAATCCTAATTTAAAAGAGGTTACTCTAAAATTCTCCAGGAGCGGATATCAATGGCATGCAATGTAAGTTCTTGTACACCCATGCGTCCAGAACTTTGTTGATAAGCTTTCAGGTCAGTGATCTTTCTGAAAACACCTTGCCGTCCATTATAGAAGTCAACGATGATTAACTTGCCTTGCATGATTTCTCCATGTTTTGTTTCTACCTGCAAAGTCTTTCTGCCACTCACTTCAAATACATCACGTAGGTCCAGTACTTCAATCATCGCTCTAAAATTTGGGGCGGCTAAATTAGCTTCAATTCTAACAGTAGCAATAGTTGTGAATAAATAATATCAAGTTCTGTTATATGCAGATCCAGACTGCATTACAGCATTTGTGAGTTGAGTGTCTTTACCTTTTTACACTATTTGTAATACCCATCACTCATCACCTCACCATTCACCACTCATTTAGCTTTACTTATAGCTCACTGCTTCTCTATCTCACCACTCACCACTCACCACGCACCATTCACAGCTTCTCCACCTCACTCATCTATACCAAGACCAGAGCCAACAGCTACTGTGCCATCTTCCTGCACATCTTCAATTTCACTACTGTCGCCACTGGTGTCAACCGCTTCAGTTGTGGAACGTTGTGAGGATTGATCGTTGCTAGTAGAAGTTTGTTCTATTTGGTCGTCTGGCCTTTCCGGCTCTGCAAACCACTTGCGATTCTTATCTGTCATAACTCAATATTTTTTTAAAGCATAATACTAAAACTGTGCCTTATCGTAGTTAATAATATTATAGTCGGATTTTAATGAGTTGTAGTCTGCGCTTTATTTATAGGTATGGTTAAACGCAAGCCTACAGATTGAGAAAGTTTTTCTAATTGAATTTTAATGCCAAATCCTAAATCGGCCTTCCTTATAATCACATCAATAAGCCTTACTTTGTAAGGAATTATTTTTGATTAAGCTATTGAAAAAATAGTGGGTTAAGAACACGCAAGCTGAAAGAGGAGAAAAAACAATTAAACAAAACGCATGGAACAGGTCATTGCTTTGCTTACGTTAATTCTGTTGGAGGTCGTTTTAGGACTGGATAACGTAATTTTTATTTCTATTGTAGCAGGTCGCTTGCCCGCACATCAACAAAAGAAAGCAAGACGCTTAGGGTTAATACTAGCCATGTTTTTACGTTTAGGCCTCCTGGGTATCATTTCAATAATTCTTCAACTGCAGGGAGATCTCATTAATCTTTTTGGCACCGGAATTTCAGGTAAAGACCTGATCCTGATTTTGGGAGGATTGTTTTTATTGTATAAGGCTTCTACTGAAATCTATCATAAAACAGAAGGAGAGGAAGGCGATACATCAAAAGATATAAAGGCCAATTCGTTTCGGAGCGTTATCATTCAGATTCTGATCTTAGACCTGGTCTTTTCAGTAGATTCTATTATTACAGCTGTTGGTATGGTAGACGAGTTATGGATTATGTATGCGGCTGTTATTATAACTGTAACCATCATGCTTTTCGCCTCTGAGCCTATCAGTAATTTTATCAATAAGCATCCAGCCTTTAAAATGCTGGCACTTAGCTTCTTATTGCTGATTGGAATCTCATTGGTTGGCGAGGGGCTCGATTTCCATATCCCTAAAGGCTATATCTATTTTGCCATGGCCTTTTCTTTGGGTGTAGACGTCCTTCAAATGCGCATGCACCGAAAAGCTACCAAACCAGTTGAATTGAAAGAGCATTACTTGCCCGGCGAAGAGAAGCTAGAAAAAGATGCGTTATAAAGGGGACTTAGGTTTAAAACCTATGAACAACCGTGCCTGTTTTAAAACAGTTGTGTCGTGATTTATACTATAAGCTTTTTGTAATGAAATTGCCGTAAGGAGTCACGTAACAACGTCACTGCTATTGAGCTTAATTGTTCTATAGACGTCAGGCCACTTGTTGTTGGTAAAAGGGCCAGCGAACAATCATTGATTATTTCTCCATACTGATTCCCGAATGCTAATTGGTGAATAGTAATACTTGCAAATTGATTGGGTTGTAGGCTATAATGAACATTCCATCCGCCCCTTTTTACATCTTTCAATAGTTCACCATTAATGCTAAATGGAAAACCGTATGTTATTATCAGGTCAGGTTTTACTTCCTCTATTAATTCTTTTAGATCTTCATCAACCTGTTGTTGTGTTACCTGCCAGCAGGGAATTTCGTGGAAATGCGCCCATTTTTCTAATTCCAGGCTTTCAATGCCGGTGGATTCTTTTGGGCAAAGCAAGGCGGAAAGATGGTCCTTACTAAAAAGATATTTCAATGTAGGTAATGCCGCAGGGCAACCGGATAAAGCAATAATTCTCATAAACGCCTCTTTAAACACTTACACACGTAAGAGGTTTAGCAGGATAGATTTTGCTTTCAAATTATAATAGTATGGTATGTATTTTACGCTAATGGGAAGCGAGTTAGCCATAAATGGGATGGAAAGAGGCATATTATGGGAAAAAATAGGAATGTATCTTGCATTCAAGAAGCAAACGACGATGTATGCGTGAAGAAACGTCTGTATTAATTATTGAAGATGAAGAGTTATGGGCAAAGAGTCTTAGTGACAACCTGAATGATTTTGGATTTACTATTTCCGGAGTTGCATCAGATTTTGAGTCAGCAATAAGAGAGCTCAATAAGGCTGATTACGATATAGTTCTTCTGGATATACATATAGACGGGAAGGAAAGTGGTATTGAATTGGGCCGTATGGTTCGTAATCTATACCGGAAGCCCTTTATTTTTATTACAGCCAGTTATGATTCGCAAACAGCTCAAACCGCGGTTGCCTCTCAACCGTCTGCCTATTTAACAAAGCCTGTTCATCCAGCCTCGCTATTTGCCACTATTCAAGCGGCCATTCATAATTTTACTGAAACTGCTAGTCCTGTTTCCTCTCAGCAAGCCGATGAACAGCCTTCTTTCTTTGTAAAACAGGGAGAAAAATATAAAAAACTCTTTTGGAAAGACGTCGTTTGCCTGCGCTCAGAAAAAAACTATACAGGGTTATTAAATGCCGAGGATAGTAATACCTATTTTATTAGAAGCACTTTGCCGAAAACCTTACGCTATTTGGTGCCGCATTCTCTCCAGCAAAATTTCATTCAGATCAATAGGAGCGAGGCGGTACAACTTTCCTTTATAAATGAACTGATAAAAGATGAAGTACGAACGCCCTATGGCCAGTTTATAGTTACCGAATCAAATTTAAAGGAGTTAAAGGAGCGATTACACATTATCGGCTAATGGTAGGCGAATAAAAAAGGATGTCCCTTTTCCTTTTTCACTAACTAATTCAATACTGCCTTGGTGTTCAATTACTATATCACGACAGATAGAAAGACCAATACCAAATGATTTTTCGCCACTGGTCCCTCTGCGACGAGCCTTGGTAAAGCGATCAAATACCACCTCTTGATCTTATTTGGAAATGCCTAGTCCATTATCGGTTATAGAGAGTATTGCCTGATTGGTTTGATTATCTAGTCTTACGATGATCTTTCCTTGCAGTGGGCTGAATTTAATAGCATTTTCCAGCAAATTACCTACCAGGCGATTGATTCTATCCGGGAAACCTTTTATCATCAGGTTTTCAGCATCATTTTCCAAATGAATATCCTGTCCCTTTTCTGCAGCTTTATAATTCAGTTGTTGTATGGTGTCTTTTACCAATAGTGCCAGGTTTATACGTTCTTTTTGAGTGGAAGATTGTTCACCACTTCTAATTCCTAATAGTTCATTGGTTAAGTGAAGGGCTTGATGGGATGCCGATTTTATTGATTCTAGTAATGCTGTTGTCTTTTCATCTTGCTCTTCCATTAAAACCATATCGGCCATATAAACGGTACTGCCAATTGGGCTTCTAAGATCGTGTGCTACTACTTGCAAAATCCGGTCTTTCTCTTGGTTGGCAATCTCCAAAGCAGTTTTTTGTTGAGAAATTTCATTATTTAAAAAGGAAAGCGTCACTACGTTTTTCTTACTTCTCCGATAGTTCTGATAAATAAGCACTAAGATTATCGCCGCCATAACAGTAAGAAGAACTGCTGTCAGCAGGTAAATCCTGTTAAGTTGATTATTTTTAGTAAGTACAGTAATGTGGAGGTCCTGTTCTTTGGCCTTTAGCTGTTGGGCAAGATCGGTCTGTACTAACAATTTCTGATTTTGGACCAAGGAATCATTCAGCTCGTTATATAGTTTAAAATAGCGAAGCTCCTCTAAGGGTTGATTCGTGTCTCTATAATAACTAGCTGTCAGTCTTCGCCAATTTACTTCTCCATCACTGTTTGGCAAACTGTCTAAACCCTGTCTGACAGCTTGTAGTGTTACTTTCATTCGTGGGTACTGCCCCAATTTTTGATACACTTCCGCTAGTTGTATCTGTGCTGAAAGAGCATCAGTTATTTCATAGCCTGGGCGACTGTTTAAGGCAATGCTTTTTGAGAACAATTGTTCCGCTTCCTGAAGTTTACCTTGTACAACACTAATCTTTGCCATGTTACCATAATAAACCCCTCTGATTTTTTCTATGGCCACAACACCTAGCGAATCTTTATACTTTTCGGCCATTTGAAGCGACTTGTTGAAATAAAGAGCGGCACTATCATATTGCTTAAGCCTGAGAAGACAAAGACCAATATTGCTTAAGATCTCTTGTTGTTGGAGAACAATACCTCCCGTCTGAATAGGGCAGGTGGCTTGTGAGGCAAAAGCTTCTTTAAAATAAACAGCTGACTGGGTATAATTCTGCTGGCGATAACTCACCATTGCGGCGTTATACGTAAATCCACTACGTTCACAGGGATCTAAGTATTTATCAGAAAGCTGCTTTGCCAGGAAAAAGTATTCATTAGACTTTGTATAATTGGCTTGTTGAAACGCCATTTCTCCTCCGAATATCAATAATCCTACATAGGAGCGAGGATAATGTTCTTGCTGATTATTTTCACTATAAACAGCTAAAGCAGAATCGATATACCGACTTGTAGCTGCTTTATCTAAAGTGAAAAAGAAATTATAGTTGGCCAGCATTGCTAATCTTGTGGCCTTTACATAAAGTGAAGTTCGGTTGCTACTTCTTAATAATGAATCGTACAGAGGTAAGGCTCGGTTGGGGTTTTTATCCTGATATAAAACCTTAAAGGCTGTGTCTACAACTGTTGCATTCCAGTAAGACTGTTCTTCTTTTTCCGACTTCCACTCAGGTTGACAGCCCACTAAAATAAATAGAAGCAACCCCAGTGTCCAATAGCGTTTTAGTAGCATACACGAATCAGCAACTAATGATCAAAAGGTGATAAAAATAAAGATATAGTTGGTGTTGAAACGTTAAACAGCAAATAGTTGATATGGGAATTTCGGTCGATAGTAAGATTTATGAAGTTGTATTGATTGCAAATCAAGTGGTTATCCTACTACTTACTTAATAGTTAATTATGGTTAATAAATAAGCCTTTCAATTAATGAAACAGCTTCTTTGGTATTTATTTTCCTTGAATACCTATTTTTAGAGAAATAATTTTAATGAAACGTCTTTGCGTTCTTCTTTTCACTTTACAGCCATTGTTGCTTTTGGCACAACAAATTCATTATGAATTTTCCGCGCCTAATGCCCTACATCATGAAGCAGAAATATCGGTTACGGTTAGTGGCTTAAAACCAGGGTCTGCCATTTTTAGAATGAGTCGATCATCTCCTGGTCGTTATGCTACACACGAGTTTGGAAAAAATGTTTACAATGTAACAGCAGTTGATGGAAATGGAAAATCGTTGCAGGTAGATAAAGTGGATGCAGAAGTTTATGAGGTCAAAAAGCAAGCGGGAACAGTAAAGTTAAAATACACACTGTATGGCAATTATGCAGATGGAACGTATTGCAGCATCGATGCTACAGGCTACCACTTGAATATGCCTGCCACATTTATGTGGGTTAAAGGTTTGGATAAGGCACCAATTACTTTGCAATTTAAAGACGTAAATAAAGAGTGGAAAATAGCTACACAATTAAAACCCACCAATGATTCATATACTTTCAGCGCGCCTAATTTGCAATACTTTATGGATGCACCTACGAAAATAGGGAGCTTGCATATACGGGAATGGAAAGTAACAAATCCTGACAAAAAGCAATATACGTTTAGGCTAGCACTAGAGGCTGATGCTGCAGATAGCGTAGTCAACTCATTTACGCAGCGCCTGCAGCTGATTGTAAAAGAGGCGCAAGGCGTATTTGGTGAGGTTCCTGCATTTGATTATGGCACCTATACATTTATTGCTAGCTTAAATCCTTATGTAAATGGCGATGGTATGGAACATCGCAACTCCACTATGATTAGTAGCGGTCGTGTTTTTACAGGGGCCAATAATTTCCTAAACACTTTTGCTCACGAGTTTATTCATGCTTGGAACGTAGAACGTATCCGTCCTAAAAGCCTCGAGCCTTTCAACTTTGAGAAAAGTAATATGAGTGAAGGCCTTTGGATAGCTGAAGGGTTTACACAGTATTATGGATTACTGTTAATGAAAAGAGCTGGATTAACTTCAGAGGCCGACTTTCTGCAACAAATATCAGGTCTTGTAAACGGAAAAGAAAATACGCCTGGTGGTATGTATTATACACCTATTGAAAACAGCCAACGAGCTGTATTTGTTGACGCTGGAGTATCAGTTGATAAAACCAATTATCCAAACATGTTTACTTCATATTATACCCATGGTGCAGCCTTGGCCTTAGCGCTAGATATGAAACTACGTAGTCAATTCGGCAAATCGCTGGATGGGTTTATGCAACAAATGTGGAAAGCTTTTGGTAAAACAGAAAAAGCTTACACGTTACCTGAAGTACAACAGGTGTTAGCAGGGTATACTTCAGCAGCGTTTGCTTCCGACTTCTTTAATCAGAACGTATATGGGCATGCCTCAATTAACTATAGCACACTTCTGCAAACGGCAGGATTGGAGTTGAAGAAAGCGGCAGCAGGCAAGGCCTGGATAGGAAATGTGCGCTATGGTGCAGATTCCTCTAAACTAATTGTAGCAAGTAATACAGTTCGGAATACGCCATTGTATAATGCAGGCGTTGATATTGATGATGTATTGCTGCAATTAGGAGGTACTAAAGTATTTCAGTCTAAAGATGTAGATGCTGTATTGGCAAAACATCAGCCGGGAGAAACAATCAAGCTAATCTTTAAACATCGGAATACTGTAACAGAAAAAGAGTTGACACTGGCAGAAAGTCCGTCATTGACGATCGTTCCTTTAGAATCAATAAATGCTACAATAACAGACGCACAACAGATAAATAGACAAAATTGGCTGGAGTCAAAGGCTATCAAAAATCTTTAAGAAGTTAAATAATAAGAACAAATGTTTATAAAAGAAAAAGCGATCAGTAAATGATCGCTTTTTCTTTTATAAACATTTCAATTAGTTTGTATTCTATCTGGTATTTGGAATTTGAGATTTGGTATTTATCCTTACCATTTGGATTTAGTTATTTTATTTTTCGGATTTTCTCTTCCCTCATTTCTTAGCAATACGATATAAGCGTCCTTCATCCGTAATGGCGTATAAAGCACCATCCTTGCCTTGTGCAACATCACGAAAGCGTTGTCCTTCACCGCTAAGCAAGCGCTCTTCACCAACCACCTTGTTATCTCGAATAACTAACCGTGCAATGTGATTGCTACTGAGTCCCCCAATAAATAAATTGTTTTTCCACTCAGGAATCTGATCACCGCTATAGAAAGTCATACCGCTAGGAGAAAGTACAGGATCCCAATAGTACACAGGTTGGTCTAATCCATCTTTTTGAGTGATACCTTCACCTACCATCTGTCCGCTATATTCTAATCCGTAGGTAATCGTAGGCCAGCCATAGTTGTGCCCGGCTTGAATACGATTCAATTCATCACCGCCTCTTGGTCCAAATTCATTCTCCCACAAATCGCCAGTCACTGGGTGAAAGGCTAGTCCCTGCACATTGCGATGACCATAGGAATATAATTCAGGGCGTGCACCTGCACGGCCAGTAAAGGGGTTGCCAGGGGCTGGCTGTCCATCTTTTGTGATACGTACAATTTTTCCCAAGGCTGAATTTAAGTCCTGTGCCTGTGGGCGAGTAATGATATCAGAGCGCTCACCTGTGCTTACTATTAAATTGCCGGTAGCATCAACTAAAATGCGTCCGCCATAGTGCATGTTGCTGTTAAAGGCTGGTGTGGCACGGTAGATAACCGTTGCATTTTCTATACTATGCTCATCTGCCGAAAGTTTTCCTTTTGCCACAGCTGTTAAATTGCCTTGGGAAGTTTTTTCAGAAAATACCCAATACACCATGCGATTGCTTGCGTATTGTGGATCAATAGTAATTCCTAGAAGTCCTCCTTGACCTGAGGAATTTACTGAAGGAATCCCTGATATCGTTTCACTTAGTTGTCCGGAGGTTGTAGCTATCCGCATTGTTCCGCTTTTTTCGGTAATTAATAGGCGGCCATCTGGAAGGACTGCAATTCCCCATGGATGATTCAACGCTTTTGTTATAGCTGTTCCTTCATAGGGTGTAGTTGTTGTTACTCCTGCTATTCGTGTTTGTCCGGCAAAGGCAGGTTTGTATTTGGTATTCGGATCCTTGGTCTCTACGGGAGGCTGAGTGGTGTCATTTCTTGACTCGGCAGCACCATTTTTATTATTTGATGATGTGGAGCATGATAGGAGACAGCCGCAACAAAATACAATAACAGGTAGGGTTAATCTAATCATGTATATATGGTTTTGGAAATCTACAATACTACGATTGGCTGCAGGAAAAATTATACCACTTATCCGGTAGACTAATCCTTTGCACTTATACAAGAGCTTTAAATACTGGTTATCCTTCACTTCTAAAGTATCGACATTATCATTAGCCTAGACAATGGTTACTTGTATACCCATGCTGGTAAGCGTTTCCACCATGTGATTTGATACACCAGCATCTGTAATAATCTCTTCTATTTCTTCTAGTCCACAGATTTTACCAAACCCTCTTTTGCCAAATTTGGTTGAGTCGGCCAAAACAATTGTCTTTTGCGATGCCTTTATCATTTTGCGGTTCAGCTGAGCCTCCATCATATTGGTGGTTGTAAGACCAAACTCAAGATCAATACCATCAACACCTAAAAAGAGCTTACTACAGGAGAAGTCTTCCAGCATTTTTTCTCCGTAAAGCCCTGTCACAGAAGATGAGCTTTTCCGAAGCATGCCACCTAATTGGATGACTTCAATATCGGGATGGTGAATTAATTCTAATGCAACATTAAGTGCGGCGGTAATTACTGTCAAGCTGCCTACTGGTTGAATGCTTTTTGCTAGCGAAGCTACTGTGGTTCCAGAAGCGATAAGAATGCAATCGTTTGGTTGGATTAATTGGGCTGCCGCTTCGCCAATAACCGTTTTCTCACCTGATTTTATTTT
This sequence comes from Flavisolibacter tropicus, assembly GCF_001644645.1. Taxonomy (NCBI): domain Bacteria; kingdom Pseudomonadati; phylum Bacteroidota; class Chitinophagia; order Chitinophagales; family Chitinophagaceae; genus Flavisolibacter; species Flavisolibacter tropicus. The sequence goes on from NZ_CP011390.1 coordinate 531,832, forward strand.
TTCCTTTTCATTTACGGAACGGTCTACAGTATAGGGATTGGATAGGGTGGCACCGCCATGGGTGCGGTATAGCAAATCCTTATCTTCCAAAAGTTTCAGATCCTTTCGAATGGTTACAGATGAAACTTCCAGTTCGGAACAAAGATCAAAAACGTTTACATTTCCTTCCTTCTTTAATTTATTGATTATGTATTGATGCCTTTCTGCGAGACTGCTCATCTATTTAAACTGTTTTTATTAAGCTAAAGGAAAGATAGGTATAGCATTTCGATTTGGCAAACTTTCCGGGGAAAGGCGTAAGTACTCGAAAGCCAGAAAGCGTTTGAAGCATTATTGCTCTTGACGCTCAACTCTTCTTCGACTGATCCTATTTCCATACTTGTGTAGGATAACCCGAGTCTATATAGATACAGGTTATCCTCCGGTTATCTTCCTCATATTTTGTTTTTAAATAGGATATATCCTTTTCAACACCCAAAATTTAGCCAGGCGTAAGACAATGGATAGTTCAAGACTGGCCGGTATTAGGGTGGCTGGCCAAAGGTTCTAAAAGATGATCAACTACACATAGCTGGGTTTCGAGAATATAAGGGTTTAGCCCTAGTAACAAAAAGATAACCTCACAGTAAAAGAATTGTTAATAAATTGTGTTTCTAAATATTTCGAATTAGTATTTAAAGTGTTATAATTGCTTTCGAATCGTAACAAAACACCATAGTATCGAAACAATTTGAAACTATCTACTAATGAGCGAAATACATGACAGTGAGATAAAGATGGATAGAGAAGAACTCCTAGCAGCTATAAAAACTGGAAATACTGAGTGGGATGTCCTTGTAATCGGTGGAGGGGCAACTGGCTTGGGTATAGCCATGGACGCTGTAAGCCGTGGTTATAAAACCTTATTGATAGAACAATCCGATTTCGCAAAAGGAACTTCCAGCCGCAGTACAAAATTGGTGCATGGCGGCGTGCGATATTTGGCACAAGGTGATGTGCGTCTTGTTCGTGAAGCCAGTATTGAAAGAGGTCTTCTTCAAAAAAATGCTCCACATTTAGTTAAAAACCAAACTTTTATTATTCCCATATACTCACAATGGGATCGGCTGAAATATACAATTGGGTTAAAATTGTATGATTGGATAGCCGGCAAATTATCTCTTGGTTCTTCCATATTTATTTCCAGAAAGGAAACGTTAGAAAAACTACCCGGAATAAATACAAAAAATTTATTGGGTGGTGTTCAATATCATGATGGTCAGTTTGATGATTCTCGGTTAGCGATTAACCTGGTTCAAAGTATTAACCAAAATGGTGGTTACGCCATTAATTATACGAAAGTAATTGGGCTTAGTAAAAATGGACAGCAAATTTCAGGAGCTAAAATTGAAGATGTCGAATCGGGTAATCAATACTTTGTAAAAGCAAAGGCAGTTGTAAATGCAACGGGGGTTTTTGTGGATACCATTCTTCAAATGGATAATCCAACCAGCGAAAAAAGTATTTGCGTAAGCCAGGGCGTGCATCTTGTATTAGACAAAAAATTCTATCCCTCTGAGCATGCTTTAATGATACCGGAAACCAGCGATGGGCGCGTTCTTTTTGCTGTGCCCTGGCATGAAAAGGTAGTAGTGGGAACAACAGATACCCCAATTGAAGAAGCTTCACTTGAGCCACAGGCATTAGAAAAAGAGATAAACTTTATTCTTGAAACGGCTTCCGCCTATTTTACTGAAAAACCAAAGCGCAGTGACGTTCTTAGTGTGTTTGCTGGTTTACGTCCACTGGCAGCTCCTCAAAAAGGAGAACAAAAGACCAAAGAAATCTCCCGAAGTCATAAGATCATGATCTCTCCAGGTGGCCTCTTTACCATATTAGGCGGCAAGTGGACCACCTATCGCAAAATGGGTGAAGATATGGTTGATCAAATAGAGAAGCACTTGCAATGGTCACACAAAAAAACGGCTACGGCTCACATGCATATTCATGGATATGCGGAAAATGTTAACTGGAGCGATCCGTTGTATTTCTATGGCAGTGATGCACAGTTGATTAAAAGCCAAATGAATGGCAGCGCCGGAAAGTGGATCAGCGACAGCCTTAAAATTCACAAACAGCAGGTTAAATGGGCTGTAGAAAATGAAATGGCCAGAACAGTAGAAGATGTGTTAGCCAGACGTACACGTGCCTTGCTTTTGAATGCACAAGAAAGTATTCGGATAGCGCCACAGATTGCGGCTATCATGGCTGAAACGCTAGAGAAAGATGAGCAATGGCAGCATGATCAGGTAAACCAATATACGAAACTAGCGCACCAATATTTATTGAAACAAAACTGAGAAAATAGATTGCTTGTAAACTATGGGAACTTTCGATTTTTTGAAACCAGCGCCGCATAAGGAACTGTTGCCAGCTGCTGAGATTGACTCTGAATATAGGAAGAAACGCCTTCAGGTATTCCTTGGGATTTTTATAGGATATGCCGGCTATTACCTGGTAAGAAAGAATTTTACACTGGCCATGCCCGACTTGGTAGAGAGAGGTTTTTCAAAAGGAGAGTTGGGTATTGCGTTATCGGGTGTTTCTATTGCTTATGGAATAAGTAAGTTCCTGATGGGGAACGTTTCCGACAGAAGTAATGCCCGTATTTTTCTACCGCTGGGACTATTGCTTTCTGCTGTTACAATGATCGCAATGGGCATGTTTACGTTTGCTATTTCTTCCGTTGCTATCATGTTTGCCCTCTTATTTATCAATGGTTGGTTTCAAGGCATGGGATGGCCACCAAGCGGCCGCGTGATGGTGCATTGGTTTTCCATTAAAGAACGTGGGATAAAGATGTCCATCTGGAATGTGGCGCATAATGTAGGTGGTGGAATGATTGGACCATTATCTATTGCGGGTATTGCTCTATTTGGAAGTTGGCAAAGCAAGTTTTATTTCCCTGGTGCAATTGCTATCGTTATTGCAGTTATTGCGTACTTGCTTATCCGTGATACACCTCAGTCTTGCGGATTGCCACCTATCGAGAAATATAAAAATGATTACGGTGTTGCCTATTCACAGAAGCATGAAGAGGAGATGAGTGCCAAGCAGATCTTCAAGGATTATGTACTAAATAACAGAGTGCTATGGTATATCGCTTTTGCCAATGCCTTTATCTACCTGGTTCGATATGGTGTGTTAGATTGGGCGCCTACTTACTTGAAGGAAGCAAAAGGATTTAGTATGGATGAAACAGGCTGGGCCTATTTCGCTTATGAATGGGCTGGTATTCCTGGTACACTGCTTTGTGGATGGTTAAGCGATAAAATATTTAAAGGCCGTCGTGCGCCTGCAACCATTATCTATATGCTACTGGTAACAGCAGCTGTATTTGTTTATTGGAAAAATCCAGCTGGTCATCCAATGGTAGATAATATCGCACTGATTATTATTGGCTTTCTCATTTATGGGCCAGTGATGTTGGTAGGTGTACAGGCATTAGATCTGGTTCCTAAAAAAGCAGCAGGTACTGCAGCTGGTCTTACCGGTCTTTTTGGCTATTTGGGCGGGGCCCTGTTTGCCAATATTGCTATGGGTTATGTGGTAGACGCCTGGAGTTGGGACGGCGGTTTTGTAGTACTGATAGGTGCTTGCATATTATCCATTGTATTTACTGCGCTAACCTGGAACAAAGAAAAAGCATAAGAAACAATCGACTTATAAATAAAACCCAGACTAAAATTTTTAAACCATAATCGACACAATGAGAAGAAAAACGATGCTTGCCATGACAGGTGGAACGTGGAGACACCTGCTCAGCACTGTTTGCTTTATGATGCTCAGCCTGCTGATGCTGGCTCAACCAAAAAGAATCACCGGGCGGGTGCTTGACGACGATAAGCAACCCGTAGCTGGTGCCAGCGTAGTAATTAAAGGATCTAAAGCTGGTACAACCACCGATGATAAAGGTGCATTTGCTATTGACGCCAACGATGGTCAGACCCTTGTATTTTCAGCAGTAGGTTTTACTGCCCGTGAAGTACGAGTGGGAGGACAATCCGCCATTAATGTGGATCTAAAGGCCTCCAACACACAGATGGAAGGGGTTGTAGTAACTGCCCTTGGAATTACACGTAAGGAAAAGGCACTTGGTTACTCGGCCACTACTTTGAAAACCGAAAACCTGACGAATGCTATGCCAGCCAACTGGACAGACGCTCTTTCGGGTAAGGTTGCCGGTTTAAACCTGGTACGCTCTAATGGCGGTCCTGCTTCTTCAAATAAGATTATCCTTCGTGGTGAAAACAACTTAACTGGCGATAACGAAGCGCTTGTTGTTGTAGACGGTGTTGTTATTAACCAAGGTAGTGGTCGCCGCAATGCTATTAGCGGGGAGTCTGCCTATGGTACCAGCAGTGACAACATGCCTGCTGACTATGGTAGCAGCATCAACGACATCAATCCTGAAGATATTGAATCGGTTACGGTTTTGAAAGGACCTGGTGCAGCTGCGTTATATGGTCAACGCGGTGCCAACGGTGCCATTATTATTACAACGAAGTCCGGTACTGCTAAAAAGAAGGGTATCGGTGTAACGCTTACATCAAATTGGTCGATGGAGCAAGTGAACCGTTGGCCTGATCTGCAATATGAATATGGTCAGGGAAATAATGGCGTACCTTATTATTCTTATGGCGCCGGAGTAGATGGAGCAAGTACCAGCGCCACTTCCTCAGCCTATGGTGCTCGTTTTGATGGCCAGATGTTCTACCAGTATGACCCGGCAACTCAAGCACGCGGCACGGAAAGAACACCTTGGGTTCCCTATAAAAACAGCAACAGGAGTTATTTTCAAACAGGTCAAACATTAACGAATACGATAAGTGTGGATGGTGGTACTGATAAAACTACTGCCCGTTTCTCCTTTACCAATGTGGACAACAAATGGATTACTCCGAATACAGGTTACAAGCGCAATACGGTTGCTCTTTCTGTAAACTCTAAAATCACCGATAAACTTCAGATATCATCCAAAATCAACTATACCAATCGTTATAGTGATAACTTGCCAGGTGCTGGTTATGGTAACCAGTCTATTATGTACTGGTGGATCTTCTGGCAGCCTAATGCGGATGCAGCCTGGTTGAAAAATTATTGGCAGAAAGGGCAGGAGGGACGCAAAATTGAGTATCCGTTCAGCTCCTTTCCAGAGAACCCGTATGCTATAGCCTATGAGTTTATTAACAGCTCAAACCGACACAATATTACCGGCAATATCCAGGCGAACTACAATATCACTAAAGAGTTGAGTTTGCAGGTACGCACATCAATGGATATGGCTTATGAACAGCGTGCTCAAAAACGTCCTTATGACGCCGGTTCTAAGCTAACCAAAGGCAGTTATCGTACGCAGAATATTTATTCTAATGAAACATCCATGGACTTCCTTGCTAAGTATACCAAGCAGGTTGGTTCTGATTTTGACTTCACGGTAAACCTGGGTGGTAGTGTGCTCAAAAACAACTACAACCGCGACGAGACTCGTGCAGACTCTCTAACCTCTCCTGGTCTTTATTCTTTTGCTAATGCAGCCGGTACCTTAGTAAGCATGCCATTCAGAAGCAAGTATGGTATCAATAGCTTTTACGGATTGTTTACAGCTGGCTATAAGCGTTACTTGTTCCTTGATCTTACAGCCCGTCAAGACTGGAATAGCGTTTTGGCAACACCTCAACGTACTCAAAACTCAGGGTTCTTTTATCCTTCAGCAAACGTAAGCTTTGTGCTTTCTGACGCTGCAAAACTGCCAAGCAGTATTTCTTTTGCCAAGTTCCGTTTTTCTGCTTCCAGTGTGGGCAGTGGTGGTGTAATTCCTTATTTGACTTCATACAATTATGAAATTGCTCCTGGACTGTTTAGCGGAGGGTTGCAAAATCCGTCATTGTTGTCTAACCCTGACCTGAAACCATTGCGCACCATTACCTATGAGGCTGGTGCTGATGTTAAATTGCTTAAAAATCGCATAGGCGTTGATGTGGCTGTTTATACTGGCAATACGAAGGATCAGCACTTGCAACGTATTGTTGATCGTGCTTCCGGATTTACCCGTTATGTGATGAATGCTGGAAAGGTGAACAACAAGGGCTTGGAAGTAGCATTGAGCGGTTCTCCATTAAAGTCTAAAAAAGGTTTTAATTGGAACACGAATATTGTGTTCTCTAAAAATCAAAACACCATTAAGGAATTGCCTGATACATCTTTGGTGCTGCAAACAGGACCAGTAGGTGGTGGCCAGATCGTGGCCAAGGTAGGCGGTAGCATGGGTGACCTCTATGGAAGAGGGTACGTACGTTCTCCTGATGGACAAGTGGTGTATGATGCCACAACTGGTAACGCATTGATAACTCAAGATGTAGTATACCTTGGAAACACTATACCAAAGGGTAAGGTGGGTTTCAGCAATGAGTTTGCCTACAAGCAGTTCCGTTTGAATGTACTATTTGATGCACAGTATGGTGGCGTTGCTCACTCACTGATGCACTATAAACTTGCAGAACAAGGCAAACTTACATCAACGCTGCCTGGCCGCTATAATGGAATCATTGGAAACGGTGTAGTACAGGATGCAGATGGTAAGTATCGTACTAATGACGTTATTGCTACTGACATCGAAGAGTACTACAAATCTCATATGGGTACAGATAATGCTGAGGGTTCAACTTTTAGTACTGACTTCATTAAGTTTCGCGAGGCAAGGTTTGATTACACCATCAGCCCTAAGTTGACCAAGAAGTTGGGCATACAACGCGCTACTATTGGAGTGTATGGCCGTGACCTCTTTATCTGGTCTCCATGGCCAATGTTTGATCCTGAGTTTGGTACGCTTAGCGGCTCCGATATTGTTCGGGGTTTGAGCAAGCCCAATTCCCTTCTACCCGCACAATGGGTGCTAATCTGGTTATTGGATTCTAAAACTATTAAACAATGAAGCAGACTCTTAATAAAATTGTGTTTCTGTTGACGATGTTCAGTCTGGCATTAACATCGTGCACAAAGGACTTCCAGGAAATTAATACTGATCCAAATGATATTCCTGCTGCGTTGCCGCAACAATTGCTGGCTCCGGCATTAGTGGGTACATTGACTTATAACATGACCCGAAACCGCAACTTTAACAATGAACTGATGCAGGTTTCTGTAAACATGAGTGACGCAGATGGCCAGGTATTCCGCTATGACTTCCGCGCCACGCTGTCCGATTATCTTTATAACGGACTGTATTCAGAACTAACCAATTTTAAAGACATCTATAAGATTGCTGCCGATACCACCGGTTCCAATTTTAATAAGTCTTATATGGGTATTTCGTTGGTGTGTCAATCATGGATCTATTCCATTCTTACCGATACCTACGGCGACATTCCTTATTTCCAGTCTAACAAGGGAAAAGATTCGCTGTTGTTTGAGCCAACATTTGACCGTCAGAAAGACATCTACTTTGATATTTTCAAAAAGCTGGAAGAAGCAAACCTCCTGTTGAAAGAAAATACTGCCATCAATGGAGCTAGTGATCCTGTATATGGGGGCAACATCAAGAAGTGGCAAAAGTTTGCTAACTCTCTTTACCTGCGCCTATTGCTGCGTGTTTCAGGAAAAGCTGAAGTATCAGACTTGGCCAAAGCCAAGATTCGCGATATAGTAGAAACTAATGCTGCTACTTATCCGATCATTAGCAGCAATACCGAGTCTGCCATTTTAAGATGGAACGGAACAGCTCCTTATATTAACCCGCTTATGGCAGTTCGGGAACAGGATTACCGTCAGCCTGCTGTAGCTTCATTCTTTATCAATAATCTAGTTGATTGGAACGATCCTCGCATCAATACATCTTTAGGAGCAAATGGTATCAACCGCTGGGGAATTGCTCCTTACTTGGGAGCTTTTGAAGGAGTACCTAGTGGTTATGCACCAGCTGATAACCCAATAAAAAAATCATGGTTCTATAGCAATACATCTGCTATCTCTATGCAGAAAGATACTATTGCTGGTATGATGCTGAACTACGCAGAAGTGAATTTTATCCTGGCAGAAGCTGCTGCCAAAGGTTGGATTGGTTCTTCGGCCGAGACGTATTACAACAAGGGTGTTGAAACAAGCATTACACAGTGGCTGCCTACATGGACAGGTCCTGTGACACAGTACCTGATAGATGCAGACATGCAATGGAATGCAAGTGCATCATTAGATGAAAAAATGGAAAAGATACACCTTCAGAAATATTATGCCCTGTTCATGACTGATATGCAGCAATGGTTTGAATACCGCCGCACCGGACATCCGGTATTGCCCAAAGGTTCTGGCCTGCGCAATGGAGGCGTGATGCCTGCTCGCATGGTATACCCAGTGTATGTGCAATCTACCAATCCATCCAATTACAAGATTGCGGTGGCTAACCAAGGAGCAGATATTATTTCTACTCAAGTGTGGTGGCAAAAACCATAATTGTAACATGTGCTTTTGTTGAATAAACCCAAGCCGTCAATACAAAACAATACTATAATGAAACATATAAAACTCTTTTCCTTTCTTTTGTTGTCTTTGACCCTTTTGTGGGGTTGCAAAAAAGAAAGCAGTAATTACCCTGGTGGAACATTAAGCCCTTTCATAGCTTTGTTTGATCTCCGGAATTTAGACAAGGGTCAGGATGTAACCCTAACTAAGGATGCCTTGTTTGGGGCTTCCCAAATTACTGGTCTTGTCGTATCAGATCATTCAGGTGGTAATATGCCTGCTGGAATGCTAGTGGTACAAGACCACCGCCGTTTATCATTGTTGCGTGGTATAGCCATTTCTATAGGTGATGCTGCCGCCAGCTATGTACCTGGCGATTCTGTAGTGATCAATGTAGAAGGTGCTGTGTTAAAACGTGTCAATGGTATCTTACAACTTACTGGGGTCACTAATGAGAAGATCACAAAAGTGTCTTCTGGCGCTAAGGTTGTACCAGTGATTGTTAAAAACAGCGATGTGCTCAACGCTCCTGGCACTTATGAGAGCACCTTGATAACTGTAAACAAAGGAGGCTTTGATCCTTCTTACCCAGCCGGAACTACCTATGCCGGAGATCGCATCATGAATGATGGTTTTGGTAATCTTACATTGCATACAGAACAAGGAGCCAACTACGCTAATAAGCCCCTTCCTTATATGTCTAATAATACGGGTATTGTGTTTGGGGGTGCCGACGGCAAGCCACAACTTTGGCCCCGCGGTAATAGCGACATCCTTGTAACGGCTGCCACTGCCCCTAAGATTGCCAACATCATAATTACCGGCTATCTGACTGACCCTAGCGGTACTGATGGCGGCTATGAATACATTCAGTTAATGGCCACTAAAAACCTTGATTTTGCGGCTACACCTTATGCTTTAGTAACTTCTAATAACGCCGGGTCTAATGGATATCCGGCCGAAGGCTGGGCTACTGGAGGTGCCAGAACCTACAAGATCAACATTACTACCGGTACGGTGCAAAAAGGCCAATACTTCTATGTAGGGGCTAATAAAAAGATCTGGGGTGCCACCTCGGCTGATGTTACAAGCGCGTTATGGATATCTAAACCATACCAAACGGATGCTGGTGATGGCTTTGGTGCTGCCACAAGTAATCTTTTGGCAAATAGTGGTAACGTTGCCAGTATTGCTGTTTTTGACAAAACGGATGTTACGTCTCAAACCGAGCCCATTGATGTAATCTTCTATGGTAGTAATGGTGGTCAGGTATTTACTGCCGGACCGCCGCCTCTAGGGTACCGCATTACCAACACTGATTTGTATGATTTGAAAAATCCTTCTACACAAGCGGACCAGCCCTTTTTCAACCAAGGGTCAAATACCTCAAGATTTGCATTTCCTACGACAAGTAATTTTTCCCAGCTGGGTGGGAAATATAACAAAACAACTGGCCGTTGGACAACAGCACGTGCATTGAAAAGCGTTGTGCTGACCAATAGTTCCACTGTGAGCCAGATTGAAGGCGCAACCTCTATAGAAGAATAAAATAATTGCAGGCAGCAGTCTGTAGCAACTAAATAGATCTTTTCAGGAATGCGGTGCTCTAAATACACCGCATTCCTTATACCTCTCTTTTACTTAATGTTATGCAACGACGTTCGTTTTTAAGAAATACACTTTGGCTCTCTGGCGGCGCAGTACTGGCTAGTTGTTCTAAAAAAATTGTTCCTGAAGGTAGCGGCACCTCCGAAGTCATTAAGGGGCGCGTACAATCTGGTGGCAAGGGCTTGGCTAACGTGGCCGTTTCGGATGGTTTCTCGGTGGTACTCACTAATGCCAAAGGACAATATGCACTGACAAAGCATGAGGCTGCCGAATACATCTTTGTGTCAACTCCTGCTGGTTATGCATTTCCTCATACGAACGGTATCGCATCGACCTATAAAAAACTAGAGGGGAGTGGAGACATTGACTTTGAACTGGAGCGCCTGACCGTGGACGACAATGAACACAAATTTCTCATTTGGGCAGATCCGCAAATGGCAAACGCCAGTGATGTTCAAAAAATGCTAGCGCAATCGGTACCCGATGTAAAGAAACTGGTGGCAAGCGCAGGTACTGGCGCTTTGATCCATGGCATTACGGTTGGAGATATTGCCTGGGACAAGTTGGAAATCTTTGATGATTACAAAAAAGGAGTTCAGCAAATGGGCATACCTTTTTTCCAGTGTATTGGTAATCACGACATGGATTACCGCCAGGGGGGTGACGAAACTTCTGACCGCACTTTTAAGAAGGCTTTTGGTCCTACCTATTATTCCTTCAACCGCGGACAGGTGCATTATGTAGTGTTGGACGATGTACGCTACTTAGGCGTTGAGCGTGACTATGATGGATACATTACCCAACAACAATTAGATTGGCTAAAGAAAGATCTATCCTATGTAACCAAAGAGAAACTGATCATTCTTTGTTTACATATTCCTGTTCATTCATCGGTGAAGAATAGGAAAGACTTGTATGAAATTCTAGGAGATAGAACCGTGCATATTATGTCGGGGCATACGCATTGGCATGACAATGTGATACAAGGCAATATCTATGAGCATAACCACGGAACAGTGTGTGGTGCCTGGTGGACGGGCCCGATTTGTGGTGATGGAACACCAAATGGCTATGGCGTTTATACCGTAAAAGGTACTGACTTGAAATGGCATTACCAGGCTACAGGTCAAGACGCCAATTATCAATTGAGTGTTTCCATCAGTGAGTTTAACAATGTTCAAAAACAAGTGAAAGTAAATATCTGGAATTACGATCCTGCCTGGAAAACGGCACATTGGATTGATGGTGAAGCAAAAGGTTCATTAGAACAGTTTGAAGGATTTGATCCACAGGCATATGCCACTTTACAAGGACCGAACCTGCCAAAGCCAAGAGGATTTGCTGAACCTAAAATGACAGATCATTTATTCCGTGCTTTTGTACCGAATACGGCGAAGGAAATAAAGATCATAGCCACAGACCGCTTTGGTAAAGAATATGTTGTTACTCAAACTATTTAACCCGATGAAAAAACTTGCTTTGGTATGGATGCTTTTACAAGCATTTCAGGGGGCTTCCGCCCAAACAGCTAAATGGGATAGCACATTCCGTCCCAACAATTATGACTTGAAGAAAGAATTGTTCCGCAGTTTTAAAAATAGTGAGAAAGATGTAGTGTTCCTTGGTAATAGTATAACGGCTAATGTGGATTGGAGTGAGCTATTACAGATGAAGGAAGCCCGCAATCGTGGTATTTCAGGCGATATTACCTTTGGTGTATTAGAGCGCCTTGATGAGGTGATAGAAGGCAAGCCTGCCAAGGTGTTTATTCTTATAGGCATCAATGATATATCCCGTAATATTCCAGATAGTATCATCGCTGAAAATCATAGAAAGATTGTAGCGCGAATTAAGAAGGGTAGTCCTAAAACAAAGATCTACTTGGAAACATTGTTGCCGGTAAATAACACCTTTACCCAGTTTAAGAATCATTATAACAAAGACGAGCATATTCAATATGTAAACGAACGGCTTAAAGAAACGGCAAAAGCGTATGGTGCCGTATTGATTGATCTGCATCCTTATTTTCAAGATAGTGAAGGCAAGTTAAAAAAAGAGTTTACAGAGGATGGCTTACATTTAAAAGCTGCTGGCTATAAACTATGGGCCGACATATTGAAAAAAGGTAATTACTTAAAATAATCTTGCTTGATGATGACGAAGGTTTCTATTGCAATAGGCTTAATAGCTGTTACTACATTGGTTTCTTGTGCCACACATAAAAACAGTACAGTAAACAAGGAAGCTATGAATACATTTCCTGCTTTTGATAAAGAGGGTCACAGAGGTGGTAGAGGTTTAATGCCTGAAAATACCATTCCGGCTATGCATAATGCGATAGACTTAGGTGTAACCACTTTAGAAATGGATGCCAGCATTTCTAAAGACAAAAAAGTAGTCGTTTCTCACGACCCTTATTTTAATTCAGATATAACTACTACACCAGAAGGAAAGACGCTGACAAAACAGGAGGGGATGGCGTTGCTTCTTTATGGTATGGATTATAATACCATAAAAAAGTATGATGTAGGTTTAAAACCACACCCTGGTTTTCCGCGTCAACAAAAAATAGCTGTACACAAACCATTATTATCAGAACTCATTGCTTCTTCAGAGGAATATGCCAAAAAGAAGGGACACGCACCTTTGTGGTATAATATTGAAACGAAATCAATGCCTTCTGGTGATGGTGTAAAACATCCAGCGCCTGAAGAGTTTGTAGACCTATTAGTGGCTGTTATTAATGAAGCCGGCATTGCCAATAGAACCGTTATTCAATCTTTTGATATACGTACGTTACAAGTAATACATAAAAAATATCCTCAATTCAAGACCTCGTTACTTATGGAGGCTACTGATAAAAGAAGCCTGGATGAGCAATTGAATGAGCTAGGGTTTGTGCCATTTGTCTATAGCCCTAATTACGCGTTGCTTTCTACTCAATTGGTAAATGCCTGTCATGCAAAAGGAATGAAAGTAGTTCCGTGGACTTTAAACACGAAAGAGCTGATTGAACAAGCAAAAACATATGGCGTAGATGGAATCATTACGGATTATCCGGATCTCTATAATAACTAACTCTTAAATTAGGTATCATTTCTAAAAATCGGTAAATGCATGCCTTAAACCTGTAGTTGTTGGGAAAGAGATAATAAAATGATGTCTATCTTTTTAACCCGTGTGCTTTATAATTTTTTATTGAAAATATTTAAACGATTAACTTCAGCTCTATGAATCAATACATATTGGCATTTGACCAGGGAACCACCTCATCTCGTGCCATTGTTTTTAACCAAGCCGGAGAGGCCGTATCTATTGCACAGAAGGAATTTACACAACACTTTCCTCAGCCAGGCTGGGTGGAGCATGACGCTGAAGAAATCTGGTCAACTCAACTTGGCGTAGCTACAGAAGCTGTATTAAAAGCAGGTTTATCTACCCAAGATATTGCTGGAATTGGTATCACCAATCAAAGAGAAACCACCGTTGTTTGGGATAGGGTTACACTTCGCCCTATTGCTCATGCTATTGTATGGCAGGATAGAAGAACAGCCGCTTTTTGTGATCAGTTAAAGAAAGATGGTCATGCAGAATATATTCAAAAAACCACGGGCCTGATTCCTGATGCTTATTTCTCTGCTACCAAGGTAAAATGGCTGTTGGATAATATAGAAGGAGCACGTGAAAAAGCTGAAAAGGGTGAATTGTGTTTTGGTACTATTGACTCGTGGTTGTTATACAAACTTACAAACGGCAAGGTACATGCGACGGATGTGACCAATGCTTCCCGCACTATGTTGTTTAACATTCATACGTTGCAGTGGGATAAACAACTTTTAGAACTATTTGCCATTCCGGAAAGTATGTTGCCAGAAGTTCGCTCTTCCAGCGAAATATATGGCTATACAGATCATATACTGACAGCAGCCAATATTCCGATCTGTGGTATTGCAGGTGATCAGCAGGCTGCCTTATTTGGCCAGATGTGTACACAACCGGGCATGGTTAAGAATACCTATGGTACAGGATGCTTTATGTTGATGAACACAGGCGACCAACCCATTTTTTCCAAGAACAATCTACTGACTACCATTGCGTGGAAAATTGGTGATGACACACAATATGCCTTAGAAGGCAGCGTGTTTATTGCTGGCGCTGTGGTGCAGTGGTTGCGTGATGGCTTGGGAGTGATCCGCTCTTCTGCAGAAGTAGAAACCCTGGCTGCCAGTGTTGAAAATAATGGGGGCGTATATTTTGTTCCCTCTTTCGCCGGTCTTGGAGCTCCTTATTGGAACCAACATGCAAAAGGCACGATGATGGGAATTACCAGGGGTACAACAGCAGGCCATATCGCACGTGCCTCTATTGAAAGCATCGCTTTTCAAACTATGGATGTTTTGAATGCTATGAATGCCGATGCTGGTATTGAAATTTCCGAGATAAGAGTAGATGGTGGCGCCACTGTAAACGATCTATTAATGCAGTTCCAAAGTGATATGCTGAATTGTAAAGTGGTGAGGCCGAAGATCACTGAAACGACAGCTGCCGGTGCTGCCTTCCTGGCTGGATTAGCTATTGGTTTCTGGAAAGATCTTTCTGAAGTACAGCAATACTGGAAAGAACAAAAGAGTTTTGAACCTAATTTAGACGATACTACTCGCCAACGCAATATAGCCAAGTGGAATACTGCTATCAAGGCTGCTGAAGTGTGGGCTGAAATTGAGAAATAATCTAAAACAACGCTTATGTCAATATTTATTTCTGAACTGATTGGAACAGCCCTCCTTATTCTACTGGGAAATGGAGTAGTAGCCAATGTGGTACTAAACAAAACCAAGGGCAATAATGGAGGGTGGATTGTCATTACATTCGGATGGGCTATTGCTGTTTTTGTGGGCGTATTTGTAGCCGCTAAAAACAGTGGAGCACACCTGAACCCGGCTGTAACAGTAGCCATGAGCTTTTTAAAGAAAATACCGCTTGAAACAGTGCCACTTTATTTCGCTGGTCAATTTGGTGGTGCTATGCTTGGCGCCTTTCTTGTATGGTTGCTTTATCGTCATCATTTTACTTCGACAGCTGATGCAGGGCTTAAGCTAGCTGTATTTGCAACAGGGCCGGCCATACGTGATACCACGAGTAATTTAATCTCTGAGATCGTGGGGACTTTTGTATTAGTCTTTAGTGTCTTGTATATAGCAGCACCTTCAAGTAGTTTGGGCGCATTAGATGCCCTGCCTGTAGCCTTATTGGTTTTAGGAATCGGTTTAAGCCTTGGCGGTACTACGGGTTACGCTATCAATCCTGCCAGGGATCTTGGACCACGTATTATGCATGCACTGTTACCAATAAATGGAAAAGGAAGCAGCGATTGGTCATATAGCTGGATACCAGTAGTAGGACCAATAATAGGTGCTATATTGGCTGCTTTGGCCTTTAGTGCGGTTGCAGGATTTTAAACTAGCAAAGACCAACACATAAACTTTCTATTTTTTGAATGATAAGCACCAAAAGAGCTTATCATTTTTCATTAAATGAATGGCTAAGAAAAATTAAATAGTTAAATATATAAGGGATATCAATCATGAAAATGCTTCACTACGCTATATCTGTGTGCTCGATAATGGGCATCGTTTCTTGCCAAAGCGGCAAAAAACTGGCTTCAACCAATAATTTTCCAGCCTTTTATAAAGAAGGACACAGGGGGAGTAGAGGTCTGATGCCGGAGAATACGATTCCAGCTATGAAAAAAGGAGTTGATCTTGGTGCCAACGTAGTGGAAGTAGATGTGTATCTGACAAAAGATGAAAAAGTATTAGTAGCACACGATCCCTACGTAAATGTAAATCACAGTCTTTTTGAAGATGGTAGATCTATTCCGTCCAATGAAGCTACCAATTACGTTTGGCACCAGATGAATTATAGCGACATCCGGAAGTTTGATGTAGGCTCCAAACCTTATAGCGCTTTTCCGCAACAGGATAAGATCAAAGTATCGATGCCATTGTTAGCAGAATTGATTGACTCGGTAGAGCATTATACCACCTCTAAAGGCCTGCCGGGTGTGATCTACAATATAGAATTAAAAACCAGTAAGAGGTATGACAGCCTGGGTTATAATGCAACACCGGCAACACTTGTTGATGCTGTCATAGAGGTGGTTAAAAACACATCGATCGGTAACCGTTTTTATATTCAGTCGTTTGATGTGCGACCACTGCAAGAGGTGAAAAAGAAATTTCCAGGTGTGCGAATTGGTTTCCTGACCGATGCTGACCAAGCCTTTGAAACAAACCTGCAGGTTTTAGGATTCCAACCAGACATTTACAGTCCTTCCTTTCGATTGGTAACGCCCACACTTATTAAACAATGTCACGACCGGAAGATGAAGATCATTCCATGGACTGTAAATGATCAAGAGAAAATCAAACAGCTGATTGGTTGGGGTGTAGATGGAATCATTACTGATTTTCCCAACTATTTATAGAAATAAATTGTTTCAATGAGGCTGCTTAGGGCTGTGATTTTTTGACGTAACTGGTCCTCCATATAGATATTCCATATCTGTTAGTATTCTCAATTACAAGGACTCTTTCTAAGCTTTGGAATATCGAGGCCTAAAGTAGATGCCGAAGCCTTTAATGACCTTCCAGTTCAATCCAAACAGGTGCATGATCACTTGTTTTTTCCCAGCCACGTACTTGGCGGTCTACACCACCAGCCTGTAGACGGGGCATGAGTTGAGGACTTAATAAGAAATGATCGATACGTATTCCAGCGTTCCGGCCATATGCATTGCGAAAATAATCCCAATAGGTGTAGATAGTTTCATCGGGGTGTAATGTGCGAATTGCATCAATCCAACCCTGATCAATAAGTTTCTTAAATGTTGCTCGTGATTCTGGTCGGAACAAAGCATCCTCTACCCAGCGCTCTGGTTTATAAGCATCTTGTTCGGTAGGTATTACATTATAATCGCCCGTTAATACAGTAGGAATGCCACTCGATAGTAATTCCCTGGCATGTTTGATCAAGCGCTCAAACCATTGCAGCTTGTAATCGAATTTTGGTCCTGGTGCCGGGTTGCCATTGGGTAGGTATAGGCATCCGATCCTTATGCCATTGATCATTGCCTCAATATAACGGCTATGGGTATCTTCTTCATCGCCTGGAAGTGTGCGTCTTACTTCTTCAGGCTTTCCGTGTTTGGATAAAATGGCTACACCGTTCCAACTCTTTTGTCCATGCCAAATAGCCTGGTAGCCGGCTTCTAGTATAGCTTGCTCGGGAAACTTCTCTTGAGGTGCTTTTAACTCTTGGAGGCAAGCTACGTCTGGCGCAGTTTCCTCCAGCCAGTGTAATAGTACCGGCAGGCGAGCGGTTATTCCATTTACATTATAGGTTGCAATACGCATGATACAATATAGAGAATTAAGAAGCAATTATGAAATCGTGCCTTGATACATGGGGCATTTATTGAATGCACTTATGATGAATACAATCAGAATAAATAATAAAATTTTGACAATTTAAATTCAACTCTTCATTAAGAATATCGTTCCTTAAGCTTTGAAATAAATACAAGTTTCTATTGGGGAAATAATTTAATGTTCCTAGCTTTATAGCATAAACTTCAATTGGTAAACCAATTGGATCGTCAGACACCCATTAGCATTAATTCTCGCACCCCATTTACTTTCAAGTGTATTTCTCCCTTTGAATAAGATTAGTTCTTGGTCATAAGTAATAGCATCGGATATTTTTTATTGCTTCCTGTTTTAGATGTCAACTACCTCTATGCTATTGAAACCTGATTGTTGAAACCAAACAACTTATATGTGTATATTGAAATTGTGGCATTACCCGAGAGCAGTAACTGCTGTATTAAATAAAGCCATTTGTTCTATTATTCTTTTGCAGGAACATTCTCCACCTGTACGATATACTTTACTATTCCATTTCTCTATTGATTAACCTGGTGCAACCATTCAAGCCTACAAGCTTTGAACATCCATTCCTTTACTCCTTCTAAACAGTTTATAAGCTAAGCGCTTCCTTTACTTCAGACGCAGGCTTTTCTTTTTTTATGCCGCAAAAGCCGGCACTGGATATTATTTGCTGATAAGTTGTAACTACTACTATACGGATTTCCAATTTTTGACACTAAAGTAGGCAGTGTTTATAGCGCATTATTTCCAATTAACCTTAAACTATCAAATATGAAAAAAATTGTTTTAAGCAGCGTATTTGCGTTGGCAGCTTTATTTAGTTTTAATTCTATTCATGCACAGAAAATTAATCCCGGGCACGAAGATGAAGTAGTAATAACAGGTGGGTATCAAACTGTTGGCGGAAATACCTTCTTCGTATTGTGTTGCCAAAATGCTTTAATAACAGGTATATCTTCTAAATTAACAACAGTAGATGCGCAGCTGATCATTACGGCCACAGCTAATTCAGAATGTTTTAATGGCGGCCAGAGTGTTAAATCGATTCCAGGGCAAACAATAACTGTATCAAGTGGAAAAGTGCAATTGGCAGTGACAAATGGTAATGTGCTGGTTCAAAACCTTTGCGCACAAATAACCGGTGGTTGTAAAAGTAAAGGAGGGAGTGGTTGGACATCACAAGTCAGCAATGTGCTTATAAACAGAGTTGTACTTTCTTTAAGTGGCAAGGATGTTGATTTGACGTCTTTTTTCCATAACTAATATACTCATCTCTAATTGTAGATAGCGTATGGTTGTTATTAGCCAGTGTTTTCAGTTAAAACTGTAAGTACTGGCTAATGATTCTTGCAACTTTGAAATACGGTAATGTAATCCAAGCTAGACCTTCCTTCTTTTGACATATCCTATTGATGTTATGAAGAAAGCAAATCAAATCCTCTTACTATTTCTATACTGCTTTGCTTTCTACTTTTCTTTTGCTCAAGATCCAATTACCAGGCCTCATCCAAAAACCATTGTTGGAAAAGTTGTTGACTCTGCATCTGGAATCCCATTAAGCCAAGTATCGGTTGCTGTCAGCGAAACAGAAAGAAGCAGCACTTTTTTAAGTACCCTTTCCAATGACAGCGGTTTCTTTGAAATAAACTTATTTACTCAGCAGCAATACCTGGTTACCTTTTCTTTTATAGGCTACAAAACGGTTACACGAAATATTAACTCAATCCCTTCCGATTTGGGGGTAATTCCACTTCCTTCACTAGCTAAGCTCTTAAAAGAAGTACAAGTGACAACTAAGAAGCCAATTATTGAACAAAGCTTTGATAAGTTAATTTACAATGTAGATGCTGACCTGGAAAGCAGTACTGCCTCAATTTTGGATATACTCCGGAAAATACCCATGTTAGCACTTGATGCAGACGATAACCTTTACATAAATGGCAACAATAATTTCCGCGTACTAATTAATGGAAAGCCAACCTCTCTTTTGTAAATAACCCAAGCATGGTATTTAACAGCATGCCTGCCAGTATAATAAAAACAATCGAGGTAATTACAACGCCTTCATCACGCTATGAGGCGGAAGGTTTGGGTGGGATTATAAATATTATCACCTACAAAAAAAGTATTCTTGGCTATAATGGCGGACTGAATCTGAGGGCTACAAACCCTAAAGGTTTAATGGCTAATGGGAATATTACAATGACTAAAGAACGTTTTAGCATTGCAGGACACATTGGGTATACTACAAACACAAATCCAGCAAATATGAGCTACTATTACCGGAAAGATGCTATTCCGCAAAACCAGCTGGAGCAACAGGGTGCAAATAGCAATGGTAGTAAATTGAATAACTGGGGTAGTGAACTTAACTGGAAATTGAATCCTTTCAACTTGATTACAGCAAGTTATAGCAGTTACAGCAGTAGTGGGCTAAGCAGTTATTTGCAGCAGGCTCATCTGCTCGATGCATCTAATACGCTGACGCAGGCGTATAACATTTCAAATGAAGGGAGCAATGAATCAACTGGAAATGATTTGGCTATTGAATTTGAGCATGACTTTCGAAAAAATGAAGCGCAACAATTTATATTGTCCTATCGCCGTAGTAAGAGCAAGGCAAATAGCAAAACCAACTTACTTCTGTATCCAATTGTTAATTTCAAAGACCGGGAAAGTATAACCAATAATGATGATCGATTTAATGAGCATTCGGTTCAAACAGATCTCCGTTTAGCTATAAAGCAACATTCACTAGAACTAGGCGCTAGCTTTATTACACGTGATAATAGTAGCGATTATTCTTATTTAGATAAGAATACAGGAACTAATGTTTTTGTAATAGATACAAGCCAGAGCAATAATTATAACTACCAGGAAGCCATTTTTGCTACCTATTCAACATTAAATCTGAATGCTAAAAAATGGGGAATAAGAGCAGGTGTCAGAATGGAAAATGCCAGTGTTAAAGCCCGGTTTATTACTTCCAGAACAAGTACTAAACAGCAATACTTTAACCTGCTACCCAGTATTATTATAACTCGACAACTTAAAGGTCTAAGTATGCTAAAGTTATCTTACGCACAGCGCATACAAAGACCTGATCTTTTTTATTTGGACCCCTACATAAACGTATCAGATCCTTACAATATCAGCTATGGTAATCCAAATCTGCAACCGGCTTTAGGCCATGTGTTCAACCTAACGTATAATGCGATTCTTAAAAAGGTATTTATAAATATTAATGCTGCCCACCAATTCACTACTAACTCTATTCAGCAAATTACTGTACTATATCATGACTCTATTTCTCATACTACGTTTGGCAACATTGGGAAAAACAAAAGCTACAATCTTTCAATTAACGGTAATACCGTGCTGTTTAGAAAGCTAAATATTAATATAGGCGTATCAAGCAATTATATGCAATTCATGAGCAGGATAATGGAGAAAATGCAATTGAATGAAGGGCTAATTTATTCAATCTCAGGTTCTTTCAATATCAGACAGAAGAATTGGCGAGCCGGTATTAATATGAGTTATAGCTCGCCTAACATTCTGGTCCAAGGGCGTACGGCAAGTTTTATAGCAAACAGTGTTGCTATCAACAGGAGCTTTTTAAAAGATAAACGAATGAATGTTGGTTTATCTGTTAGCAATCCTTTTCAGCAGTATCGTCGTTCTTATACCGAAATTAGTGGTCTTTCATTTTATCAACTGCAGCAATCCATATCAGTAATACGGCGTTTTAGTTTGTCTTTTATTTATCGATTTGCGAAAGTGCAGGCTGGAAGTAAAGAACTTTAATTCGGGAACATTTAACCGCCTGGGTGTTTATTACCTTGGTAATGTTAGATATAAAAAAAGAGCAACAAATCGTTGCTCTTGGTCTCTTTATAAGACTACCTGAATAGTAGCCATTAACCCGATGAATATTAATTATTCAGATTGGATTGGTAAAAGCCTTCTTTTTGTAACAGGACTCTATTGTTAATACTAGTAAAAAGAGAATCCTGCACCAATTTTTTTACCAGTTGCGTCTGCTCATAATCTTCGGCCTGAGCGATCAATTTGTAGCTCTCGATTTTCATCAACGCTCTCTTGCTTGTTTTTTCAACCTGACGATCCATCCAATTGCACTTTTCAGCAAGGTATAACTGGTGGTTACGGAAATAGGCATGCATAGGACAAAGATTTAAATGGTTTTTAATGGTATGATTCTAACATCAAATTACTCATAAAAATCATTTTATCAAGTATGCATTAGCCTTTTTCACAAAAATGGCCGTTAAAATGCCTTTTTTTATCGATGGTTACTGCTTTTTACCTAGGCCATAGTAAGCGCTTCTTCCTTGCTATGTTCCTGTGCCAGCTTCTTCTGCATCTCGAATGATAGCGGTGCGTAGCTATCGAAATGCATGGAAAACTTAGCCCTGCCCTGTGTTAGCGAGCGCAGGGTAGAAGAGAATTCATGTAATTCTGCTAGCGGCACTTTGGCGGTTATCTTTTGAAAATTACCTTCAGTATCCATGCCTTCTACAAGGGCACGCCGGCTTTGCAATTCGCCAATAACAGCACCTGTTAGATCCTCTGGGCATAGAACCATTACCTGGTTTACAGGCTCTAATACCTGCGGATCGGCATGCTGGAAGGCATCTTTAAAGGCCATAATACCCGCTATCTTGAAAGAAATATCATTAGAGTCAACTGGGTGCATTTTGCCATCAAATACAGAAACGCGCACGTCTCTCACATAAGAACCCGTAATAGGACCTTCCTGCATTTTTTCCATTACACCTTTTAAGATGGATGGAAGAAAACGGGCATCAATAGCACCACCGACAATACAGTTATAATAAACCAACTTACCACCCCAAGGCAGGTCGATGGTTTCGCGTCCTCGTACTGTTAAACCGTGGGGTTCGGGCATGCCTTCATAATAAGGTTCTATGCGCATAGATACTTCTCCAAACTGGCCGGCACCACCACTTTGTTTTTTGTGGCGATAGGTCGCATCTGCTGCCTTACGTATGGTTTCCCTGTAAGGAATGCGAGGTTTGTTGAACTTCACCTGCATTTTATGCACGTTCTCAATCTTCCACCGGGCAACAGCCAAGTGCATATCGCCCTGGCAATGCAATAAGGTTTGCTTTAGCTCCGGAGATACTTCCACCAACAGTGTTGGATCTTCTTCCCTCAGTTGGTGTAGTGCCTGTGCCAGCTTTTCTTCATCGCCTTTTTGTGTAGCTTCAATAGCCACTGTCATGTTTGGCGGCGGGAAGTTGATAGGCTTTAAGTCTACGTTTTGTCCCCGGGCGTGTAGTGTATTGTTCACATGGGTGTTGCGCAATTTTAGCGTAGCACCGATATCGCCGGCAGTGAGTTCATTAACATTGACGCGTTTATTGCCTTCAATGAGAAATAGCTGGTTCAGTTTTTCCGATACCCCATTGGTTTCATTGACCAATTCGGCGCCGGATTTTACAGTACCACTAAATACTTTAAAGAAAGAAAGGTCTCCTACATGCGGTTCTGAAACTGTTTTGTAAACAAATAAGCATGTAGGCCCCTCAGCATCACATTTAAGCGCCTTGCCGCTCATTGGCTGCTCGGCAGGGCGTTCGTTAGCAGAGGGGCAAACATTGTCTATAAAGCCCATTAAACGGCCACTACCCATGTTGCGTTCTGTACTTAAACAAAACAAGGGAAACAGGTCGTGATTGATCATGGCCTTTTTTAGGCCATCTTTCATTTCATCTTCATCCAATTCACCTTTATCAAAGTATTTTTCCATTAAAGCCTCGTCGTTGCTGGCAACGGCCTCTACCAATTCGCGGTGCAGTTTGTCGGCTCTTTCTTTTTCATCGTCAGGTATAGGTAGTTTTTCCGGCTTGCCACCTATGTCTTTGAATTTATACATAGTCATTCGCAGAACATCTATGATCTCGTGAAAGCCGGCTCCTTGTTGACGTGGATATTGTACTACAGTTACTTTATTACCAAAATGTTCTTTGGCTTCGCGCAGGGTTTTATCAAAATCGGCCTTATCATGATCCAGCTTGTTGATGGCAAAGATCATGGGCGTTTTAAACTGCTCGGTATATTCCCAAATGATGTCTGTGCCCACTTCTACACCTTCGGCGGCATCCAACAGCATGACGCCCGTATCGGCTACACGTAAGGCGGCCAGTACTTCGCCTACGAAGTCGCTATATCCGGGAGTATCGATGATGTTGATTTTGTAACCGCGCCAGCGTGTGTGAAGAAGAGAGGAGAAGATAGAGTTGCTGCGTTCTTGTTCGAGAGGGTGGTAGTCGCTTACTGTGTTTTTCTCGGGTATGGATCCCTTTCGGTTAATGAGGCCAGCTTCAAAGAGCATGCATTCGGCCAGTGATGTTTTGCCAGAACCGGCATGCCCAAGCAAGACGATATTCTTGACATGGGCAGTATCAAATTCGGAGGCCATATCTAATGGTTTAATGGTGAGGTAATAAGGGTGAAGCCATACGGCGTGTTTAGGTAGTAATGGGTTAGTAAACTATATCAACAATTGGTTGCATTAATGAAATTATTGAATGAACCTCTGACCTCCTGCAACATATTTTCCAGGCTTAGGAACTCATTCAATAAACGTTCATGGTCTTCGTACGTTTGATCGGTTAAGGTATCGCTTTTGGATAGTTCGTACTGTACTTTACGCTCGTGATTTTTGATTTCTTGTTTTACGTCGTGAATGTTGATCAACTGAATGTGGAACTGGTTGTGGAAGTGTTCGACGTCTTGAAGTTGGTCTCTGCTTAGCGGTTGTTTACAATTGTCTTGAAGTAATCGTTTGCATTCAGAAAATTCGTCGCGATAGTTTCTTAATATTTGCCGCCAGTCTGCTGTTTCGGCATTTAACTGTGAGATGTCTGTCTGAACCATGGAAGGAAATTTAGAGGTTAAGGAATGAATAATTCGTACTCTTTCCATTTTCGCAGGTGCGGATCTCTCTATACGGACGGTTCTGCTTATAAAATTAGAGCGCAAATATTAAAAAACAAGATTTGTTTTTGCGGGGTTTAAAGTGTATATTCTTCAGCTTACTACGGCTCAGGTTAGTGGCTGCTCATAAAGGCCATAAATTGTAGCTCTTATACGGAAACGTATTAGCCTGATCAGGCAGGCTGAGGGCTATTCGCATTGTTCTTCTCATTAAACACTCAGGCAACGTGAACTCAATTATAGTGAATGCTGTAAAAGACCATTCTCCAGTTTTTGATTATAGGGGTTACATATGTTCTTACGGTGTGGCACAAGTAGGCAGCGCGGCAAGGGCTCGGCGACATACGTGTGCCAGTGGGAGCGGATTGCGGAATTAAGTCAGGCATGGTAGCATCTGCCAAGATACCATTTTCATAAACAGTCTTTCTTTATTTTCGGTTGTTGGTGCAGCAAGCGCACAAGGGCTGGGAGGAACACCAACAACGGCGTAAAAATACCCTAAGCGCCAAAGCCCGGCGGCATACTTGCGCCAGACGCTCCGCGATGCATTCCTATTGTCATATTCATAGACCTGTCCGCTATTTGCGCTTATGCCTTGTTGTTATTAGTTTTACCCGATGAGCCGTAAGTACAAGTTCCGGGACAACGACCAGCTCTATTTTGTCTCTTTTGCCGTGGTGGACTGGATCGATTTGTTTATCCGCACCGAATACAAAGACATCCTGCTGAAAAGCTTTCAGTACTGCAGGGAGCATAAAGGCCTGGAGTTGTATGCCTACTGCATTATGACCTCGCACGTGCACCTGATCATCGGCTCTCAGAAAGAACCCATGGCGAACATCATGCGCGATTTAAAGCGGCATACCTCCGAGCAGCTGCATAAAGCCATTCAGCAACACCCGGGCGAAAGCCGGAAAGAGTGGATGCTGCAGCTGCTGCAGCAGGCCGGAAGCCAGAATTCCAACAACCGCGGGTTTCAGCTTTGGCGGCAGGACAACCGGCCTATTGAGTTGCGGGATGCCCATCGGTTGTACCAAAAGTTGAACTATATTCACCGCAACCCGGTAGCGGCTGGTTTTGTGGAAAAGGAAGAAGACTGGTTGTACAGCAGTGCCCGGAATTACTTTGGGTTGAAAGGTTTGATAGAGGTTACTCTCTTAGAGCCGCAAGTAGTAACCGTTACGTAGCGTCTTACAGCGCGGCACAAGTACGCAGCGCGGCAAGGGCCAGGCTGCATACTCATATCATTGCAAAAGATTATTTTTCATTATAGCAACAAAGCAATTAAGTAACCAGTACGCATACTAAACAAGCATCGCTATGTTGAGCGCAAGGCCTCCCTTAATTGCTTTTTCTTTTAAAGCCTGAACAGTACTTAAAGGTAGCCGCCTTACAGAGCTGCTAACCTTGTATAAAATATGAGAGAAGGCTACTAAAGAAAACGTTGCTGCGTATTCATTTTTCAAATTCAGGTATGGATTTATTGAAGTATGGTATTGGTATAGACATGGCCATGGACAGCTTTGATGTTTGTTTAAGTGTAATTGACCGCCAGCAGCACGTTATCATTCAAGCACGCAGCAGTTTTAGTAATGACAAAACAGGGTTTGATCGTTTCGATGCCTGGTGTACGAAACACAAGAAGCTCCCTTTGCCGACGGTTTATTTAATGGAAGCAACGGGGGTCTATTATGAGCAGCTGGCCTGGTACCTGCACACCAAAGCATACGATCTCTCCGTTGTGCTTCCCAACAAAGCCCGGAAATATAAAGAGTCGCTGGGCCTGAAATCAAAAACCGATCGTATTGATGCCAAAGGCCTTGCCCAAATGGCCTGCGAACAACAGTGCAGCCGGTGGCAACCCTTATCGGCCAACATTTACCGGCTGCGATTGGTGACCCGGCAGATTCAAAACCTTACCGAGCAAGCCATCGCGCTGTCCAATCAGTTGCACGCCCTGCAGCATGGCATGTTCCGCGATAAAGACCTGGAGAAGATGCTGCAAAAGCAACTAGTGGTTCTAAAAAAGAACAAAGCGTCACTTAAAACAAAAGTGCAGGCACTTATCGATGCTGATCCGGCCTTAAAACAAAAATTTGAAAAGATCGGGAGCATCAAAGGACTGGGCTGCCAAAGCCTGGCCGTAATTGTAGCAGAGACCAATGGTTTTGCGGCTTTTGAAAGTGCGGGGCAACTGGTCAGTTATGCAGGCTATGATGTAGTGGCCAACGACTCCGGTAAGCGGGTAGGTAAAACAAAAATATCCAAGAAGGGCAATAGCCGGATCCGGAGGTGCTTGCATTTTCCGGCTTTTAATATGATTAAATATGAAGTGGGTGTTTTTAAAAACCTCTATCAAAGGGTGTATGAAAGAAGTAAGCTGAAAATGAAAGCGTATACAGCGGTACAGAAAAAACTGCTTATGATCATCTATGCACTTTGGAAAAACAACGAAGCTTTTATCGATAAGATACCGGGGCCAGCATTAGGCGATACAGCCGCAGCGCCTTCGGTGGCATTGGTTGGGCAAGGGACAAAAAATTAGCCCGGGCAAACGCCTGGGCTAAACAAGATAGACAGCCATCGAAGTATCGGCAGATGTCTTCTTTAAGAAAACAAAGGTATTAAAAATTAGTGCCTGAATAATTTGGTTTTCTTGACAGTACCTTGCGCCAGTGTCGGGGCCGTCAATGTCAATTATAATGCTTCTGAAAAGCTAACGACTACAGCCAGTTATTCCAACTTCCAGACCTTTACCAATGTAAAGCCCCAGTTTCAATACATTAACCAGCTTACGCCTTATGATAATCTAGATACGCTGAACTTTATGCAATTGAGCCAGAATGCCAATGTTAATATTAACTATGTATTGGGCAGGGATCCGCAGTTGCCTCAGAACCTCAATGTAAACCTGAGTTTCCAGGATGCGTTTGACAAACAAGGGGGCATTATTACAAAAGGCAATAACTCGCAATTTTATAACCTGGCGAGTACTTATAGCCGTACCAATGTAAAAAAAGCATATACTTTATCAAGGGCTCTCAATATGACATACAATACCATTGGAACTACTCAAATGATTACTGCTGGTCCAACGCTTATGGCCAATAAACAATTGTTTGAAAAGAAAGTACAAACAGGGGCTTCGGTCTCTTATAACATTACACACAACCTTGAAGCTGTTCAAGGGCAAGTAGCCTTATTGCGGGTTAATGGCGGCTATTCGTATAAGAAGAAGCATTTGCTAAACCTGTCAGCTGTTACCATGTACAGGACTATGAATAACAGGGAAGCACAGAATGATGTTACGGTTAACTTAAGTTATAATTACAATTTTTAGTGCTTTGGCTACTGTACTAAATTTTTGGTAGTTGGTCTTTAAGACGAGCGCCTCCCATATAATGGTACTTTCTTGTTAAGCGAGAGCAGATACTTACTTCAACAAACACAGGATCAAGTTCAGCATGATAGCGTATAGTATGTTTGATAGCGATCCAATTTATAATGGAAGTGTTTGAGATTCTTCATTATTACTCAAGCTCTTCATAGCGTTCTATGAATTATAAAAACCGTTTCCTAAAGTTTACGCCATTAACCTTAACGTAATCAGCGCCGTTGCTGTGGCAATACCAAAGCTTAACAAGGTACCGATCAATACGTACTCCGTGAGTTTCATTTCCGCGGCTTCTTTTAAATCACCAAACCGGAAAACAGACTTCGCTGCCAGTAAAAAGCCGACGCCTTCCCATTTGCCTAGCAGTACAAACGTAAGGATCAAGAGGCGCTCCAGTATACCAATCAGTTCACCGGCATTTTCCAGCGAGCCGCCACCAGGTGTGAATGCCATGGGGCTTGGTGTCCATTTGGATATGGCTATTTTAATGATAAAGGACGTTGGCTTTAACAGGAAAAGAATAGCCGTTATAGGTGCCAATATGTTTACCTGCATCAGTACCGACAGGTCAACATGAATACGTTGGAAGTAAGCCCAAACCGCAAACAATACAACTACATGCAGGCCTTGATCAATAAAGAACCAGGTTCTTTTAGTATGGCTACGTTGAAACTGTAGCTTCATACCATCAATCAATAGATGCAAAACGGTAATCAGCAAGGCTGGCTTCCAAAAATAAAATAAGGAGCTGCTGTTGGTGGCGTAGGAAAGGCCTGTGAATAGAATAAGGAGTGCTAAGTGCAGCACGGCATGCCCGTATAAATACGGGGATGTCCATTTTTTAGCTTCCTTGTTATGAATCCAGGAAGTGGGTTGTAAAAAGAAATCGCCTATCAGATGTGCCAGGAATAGTTGCAGGAGTAATGCCATGGTTAGTAAGGTTGTTGTCCAATTTTGTTGTGGTAATAAGCTTCCAGTTCCATTATTTCATTGTAATGGGCTCGCTTCTGGCCTTCGCTTATGGAGGATTGCGGGCGGCCGATTTTCTCCGCCAGCTCTTTTTGTGACAGGTGCCTGTGTTTTAACGTCATAAACATTAGTTCGGCTGCTATAGGTGTCCACCGGTCCATACCGATGGAGGCCAGCGTGAGCATCAGGTTCAACTCCGAATCCAGTTCTGCCCAGGGTGATTTAATGGCCAGGTTCTTTTTCCACTTTTTAAGATTCTCAAATGTTTCGCCTGAATAAATAAAAGCTTCGCCATTCGATTCGGTAATTTTAGAGGCCGCATGATCTTTTGGGCCAATGCCAATGGCCATGCGCACATCCAGCTCTTTAATTGATTTGATACAAGCTTTTATTTTCAGGGCGCATAAAAGGGCTGTTTCCGGCTTCTTGATCTCTATTTGAAAACTGTCTCCTCTAAACACTTCCCACACTTTTGGGGTCTTGCCATATTCTTGAAAAACCTCCTTCAGCGGCGTGAGCCATGTAGTAGGATTTTTCAGTTTCCGGGAGTTGATAATATCACCGGTAATAATACTGGTCATATGCGAATATCGGGTTTATAGCCGATAATTCAAAATATCGGGTGTAGGGCCGATAAGTAAGGGGTCGCGGATTGGGATTAGTAGGATTAACAGGATTATTGATTTGAGATTTGAAGTTTGATATTTGAGATAGATCTCACGCAGGGCGCGCCAAGGCGCGGAACATTTGAACCACGGAGGCACAAAGACAGGGAGGGGCACAGGGGAAGGGAGGAGGGTTAGGTGATGGTGTGGTTTGACAGGTTAACAAGGAGGAAGGAATTGGGAATTAGGGATTAGGAATTGGGAGAAGTGACAAAGAACAAGAAACTGGGAGCACAGAGAAGGTAGGTATAGCTGTAGGTGGCAGAAGCTCAGGTAGGTGGGAAATACGGCAGGCGCTGTATATCCCCTCAAGTTCTTCGTAGTGTTCTTTAAAACAATAAACGATTGCTGTCCGGATTTAGCAAATCCTGACTTAAAGAATTCTCTGTTTACACGTTTTATTCTTGCTGAGGAGCAAGGTAACCGTTCAGCCTAGCCGTAGCTACAAAAGAATTTATGTTTATCCTGTTCTTTATGGCTATTCTTTAAGCGGTTGCGTAATACTTGGAACAACAGGCTGTATGGATGACAATGTTATGGCTGATTTAGGTATATGCAACCGCCCATTGCGCTTGACCTTCCAATTAGATAGATAGCGGGACTGCTTAGCAAAAGAAGCTGGTTTTGTTACTGCGGGTTTCGGTTTTGTGGCCATAGGTGCTGGCATAGGCTTCGGTGGTAATACCGGTAACGTTTCTCTTACAGTAGTTGTTGCTTCTGTTGGGTTCTTTGGTATCAGTGTCTGCATATACTCGATCAATGCTTCCTTGGCTTCTTCCTTAGACTTGCCTTCCTGCAGCCAACGTTTTACCATGCCGGTTAACTTGGCAAAGAGGCCAAACTTCCGTACCTCCTTCGGTAGATTACGGTAGTAGGGGTATTTGACAATTTTAGAGGCTATACCAAACTGATCAGCATTGGCCATCGTGCGCTTGAGGTTAGGATCTTTGCGCATCCTCTTAGCACTCTTATAATCCCCCTTGGAGCGCAGGTAATACGTATTGCCTAACTTATAGAAAATGATGCCATCGATGGTACCGGTAATGAAGATCGGGCCTACTTGTTTTGCCATGGGACGGGTGATTAGTGATGATTTTAAATACTAAGTATTTTAGCAAATTTACCCAGCTAAATTCCGCTTTCAAAGTCTATTCTCCTCTTTATTTAGACACATGTGGGTGAAGTGTAATACGAGCTGAGAAAGCAGTCCACGGTCAACAGTCGACAGTCCACGGAAGGAAAGACATTAGTCAGTAGTCAGTAAGTCATTGGTCATTAGGTCCGTAGTGGACTATAATGGGAGGGGTATAGGAGGAAAGTAGGAGGAGTAGTGAATGTGTAGTGCAGGTAGAGGGCTTTATCTGTGCAGTTGGTACGGACTTACCTACAGAAGAGGTACAGAAGAGGTACAGACTAGGTACAGGAGAGGTACAAGAGACCCTTAGGTTAGGCAGGGCAGCGCGGCTGAAGCCTGGCTCGTGAATGGTGAGTGGTCAGTGGTGAGTAGGCTAACGCACGCCCCAACCTCTAAAGGGCAGAAGGTTAACACACAGAAACACTCCACTATATGATCGGTTATTACAATAGGTTGAATATTTTAGGAATTAGCCTCAAGATCTTTCATTAAACTGTGATAGTTCCTTTGCGGTTAGTAGAAAATACGGAAGGTTATGATCCTATTGTTATACTTCGAATTTCTTAAACAATTAAATCCGGATAGCGTATACTCAATTGGGAGAAAGTAAGAATCAACAGTCCATACTAACGAAAGGGTGTAGCCAGGTTTGTTGCTCCGCACTATTCTAGAGCGGGCAAAGCGGGGAATGGTGGGGAAGCGTTACTATAAGGGCATAGAGGATTAGCATTGGAGGTAGACCGTGGGGTAAGGAATTGGGAATTAGGAGTTTGGAAGATTAGAGGTAAGAACGTGGAAGATTACTATATTCTTTGACTTTATTGTAATCAGTTACTCATATTAGACCTATTCTTTCTATTTCTTAGTGCCCATATCTCTGCATTTGCTATTCCTTGAGCTATATTTGCCTGCTGTGATTTCTCAAAATACCATACAACAAATCCTTTCCCGAATTGATGTTCTAGACGTTGTAGGCGGATTTGTTAAGCTGAAAAAGCGAGGGGCTAACTACCTGGGGCTTTGTCCTTTCCATAATGAGCGTACGCCATCTTTTACCGTTTCACCTTCTAAAGAGATCTTTAAGTGCTTTGGCTGTGGCAAGAGCGGCAACTCTATCTCATTCCTAATGGAGTTGGAGAAGTTCTCCTATGCCGAAGCGTTAAAATGGTTGGCCAAACGCTATAATATTGAAATTGAAGAAACGGGCGTTTCTCCTGAAGCCATACAGCAGCAGCAGGTAGCGGAGAGCCTTTACATTATTAACCAGTTTGCACAGAAGTTTTACGACAAACAACTATTTGAATCGGAAGAAGGCCAAAGTATTGGCTTACCGTATATTCAGCAACGTGGATTTACAGAAGCCACCATACGAAAGTTTGGCCTGGGTTATGCGCCTGATAAGCGCGATGTTTTTACCAAAGAGGCGCTGGCCAACCATTACAATAAAGACCTTTTATTGAAAACCGGGTTGGTGGCGAACCGCAACGACCAACTGGTAGATAATTACCGCGACCGGATCGTTTTTCCTATACATAACAACAGCGGCAAGATCATTGGCTTTGGGGCCCGCCTGATCAAGAGCAATGATAAGGCACCAAAGTATATCAATACGCCGGAGAATGAACTGTACATAAAGAGTAAGATCCTTTATGGTAATTACTTTGCCCGCCAGGCTATTGATAAAAATGATGAATGCTTGCTTGTAGAAGGATATACCGATGTTTTATCCTTACACCAGGGTGGCATTGAAAACGTAGTGGCCAGTGGTGGTACATCGTTGACGCTAGATCAATTGCGCTTGATAAAGAAGTACACCAAGAACCTGACCATTGTGTATGATGGTGATGCCGCGGGCGTAAAGGCGGCACTGCGCGGATTGGATATGGCGCTGGAAGAGGGCCTAAACGTAAAACTAGTGCTGGTACCGGATAAAGAAGACCCGGATAGTTATTTACAAAAAGTAGGTGCTACGGCTTTTAAAGCCTTCATACAAGAGAATAAAAAAGACTTTGTACTTTTTAAGCT
This sequence comes from Flavisolibacter tropicus, assembly GCF_001644645.1. Classification (NCBI taxonomy): domain Bacteria; kingdom Pseudomonadati; phylum Bacteroidota; class Chitinophagia; order Chitinophagales; family Chitinophagaceae; genus Flavisolibacter; species Flavisolibacter tropicus. The sequence continues at coordinate 564,556 of NZ_CP011390.1, forward strand.
GGAGCTTTCTTTAAAAGATGTAGGGAATGATGCGGCTAAGAAGTCTGAGCTGGTAAACCAGATTGCGGAAACTATTGCCAAGATTGACAAGGCCGAAGATTTTACCAAGCAGCAGGAATACATTCGCCAATCGGCCCAATTACTGAAAGTTGAGGAGTCGGGCTTTACAGCCTTGGTCAATAAGTTTATCCGCAACCGTATTGCTCTTCAGGAGCAAAAGCTGCCCTTTGATGAAGCCAAGCATCATGAAGAAGTAGCTAATGAAGGCACAACGGTAAACTTTGACGACCAGACTTTTGAACTTCTTTATAAAGAAGAACTGCAAGAAAAAGAAATAGTACGGGTATTATTGGAGCATGGTAAGAAGCCATGGGATAGTGAACACAATATTGCCGGCTATATATTGTCTGAGCTACCAGAAGAGGAGTTGTTTCAAAGCGGTACGGTTTTAAAGTTCTTACATACCTATAAAAACTTGTTTCATCAGTTTAATGAAGTAGATAAGAGCCAGTTTGTATATAGCGAGGATAAAGAGCTAAGCACCTTTGCCGTATCGCTGCTTTCTTTCCCCCACGAGCAAAGCAATCACTGGAAAGATGAGTCAAACAGCAATGGTTTTCAAAAAACACTTTATCAGCAGGACTATAAAAGTTTTATGTATAGCATTAGTAAGGATGGTAAAGAGCGGCTTTCCAGTTTCCTGCTGACGCAGAAAGATACTACCAATGAAGAAGTGATTTCTGCAGTGAATTATTTAAAACTGCGAAAGATCAAAAAGCTGTTGATGCAAAACCAGGCTGATATGCAAACGGCGGATGCTTCGCAATTCAACAACCTGATATTAACGCATCAATTCCTGAAGCAACAGGAGATGGAGATCACAAAGACGCTGGGAACAGTGATTATGCGGTGATGTTATCGCTGTTTAAAATTGTTTTGTAAAAAAGACTGTGGTCTTGAACCTACTATTTCAAAAAAGCTATTGCTAAAGCTCGGTACGCTATCGTAGCCCACTTTGTAGGCCGTTTCAGAAACATTAGCTCCTGGTTCATTGAGCCATTCCAGCGCCTTAATAATGCGGGCTATTTTTAAGAAGCTGGAAAACGACATATCTAACTCTTGCTGGAAAAGCCGAGAAATAGTGCGGGTAGAAACATACATTCTCTTAGCCATGTCTTCAACAGTTATTTTTTCAGAGAGGTTGTCCAAAATATAGTTAATGCATGCCTTTACTTTAGGATGTTCTGACGTTGGTAAACGTAGGCCCAGAGCGGTGCCTTGTAAGTCGGGCAGGATCAGTTTTAAGGTGTGCAAGAAACTAGTTTCTTCTTCACTACTTTGAATGGATTGTGCCCATCTCTCTGTATACACAATCATCTCTCGTAATAAAGTACTTACCTGGAAAACATTTAACTGTGTGTAGAAAGAGTGCGTTAGGTGCGGCTCAATGGTAAAATACAGCGTACGTAAAAAAAGCTGTGGGGACGAAGATGTAACCGCATGCACCATACGGGATGGAATCCAAGCACAATGGCCTGAAGGCAATAAAAAGCTTCCCTGGGCAGTATAAAGACGGGTTAGACCATCTTCTGCATAGAGTAGCTGAGCTTTACTATGGGTATGCCAACCAGTATCTAAATCTCTGGATCGTTTATGCAATAAAATAGCAGCCTTATGATCTATTTCCAGTTCAGGATCAAAATCGGCCTTCAAAGGTGCATCAGTATGTCTCATATGAATAAATGAATGGCAAATGCCAATACTTCAGACAAATTTATCGTAAATACCTTTGAACCTTTCCATCTTCCTAATAGAATACAAGCTGTTCTATTTGTAAACCAAAACGCAATAAAAAGAAATGATAATAGCCATTTTAGGAACTGGCCGCATGGGTAAAGGGTTAGTAAAGACATTTTATCAGGCTTATCCGCAGGATGTTTTATTTAGTAGCAGGGACCAGCAACGTGCACAGGATGTACTAAGTGAATTAAAGCTTAACTGTACGGCAGTTGATATGGATGAAGCTTTGAAAGCCGATGTAATCATTCCAACATTTTGGTTCCGCGATCTGATCCCTTGGGCAATAGCACATAAAGAACAACTGAAAGGAAAAATAGTCATTGATATTACTAATCCTTTCAATGAAGATTTTTCGGACTTCACCACGTCTTATGATACATCTTCGGCAGAAGAACTGCAAAAAGTGATTCCGGAAAGTGTAGTGGTTGGAGCTTTTAAAAACACGTTTTGGGTGGTGTTTGATGCACCTGTTTTACAAGGTATCAAAAGTGATGTTTTTGTAACCTCCCAAAGTGAAGCAGCACGTAAAACCATTATCGAACTGTTAAAGCTACTGCCATTCCGGGTGCTGGATGCAGGGTTGTTAAAAAACAACCGAACTATTGAACGCATGACCTTGCTTTCTTCTGAAATGGCGCGTAAAGCCGGTAGTCATCCCCGCATATCTTATAACTTATGGGGGCTAGAACACGAAGGCCTCACAAGTTAATATGATGTCACTTTAGGTAAGAGTTGTTTTAAAAAAAAGGTCTACTATTTCAGCCATTGAAATTGAAGTGATACATAATAGTTGCGGCCCGGTGCTGCGTTGTAATAACGGCCTCCAAAGGCGTTTACATCATTGCCTAAACTATAGGTTACATCCAAAAGATTATCAACTCCCACTACCAGTTTAAATGGCCAGCTTTTACCTAGCTTGTTTTGATATCCCACCTTTAACCCAACCAGGTGAAAATCGTCTGCAAATGCTGTATTGGCATCGTTTAATGGTATGCGCGCATTAAAATAATAGGAGATACTAGCCAGCAACCCATTGTTGGCCGCCAGGTCAATTCCACTGCTGATGGTATGTGGCGGCACGCCTGGCAATTGGTTGTTGGAGAAATCGTTATCTACTTGCTTGAAGTCTTTATAATGGAAGTCGTGCCAGGTATAGCTTAGATAGGCTAAACTTCTTTTGAAAAAAGAGGAATGGTGAAATAAGGAATAGTTTACCTGTGCTTCGGCGCCATGCTGATCTGTTTTACCAGCATTGATAAAGTAACTGCCGCCACCAGCTGTACGACGTTGTACAATGGTGTTTTTCAGGGAAAAGTAAAAAGTGTTGATGTCAAAAGACAGTTGTTTGAATTGACCTCTTAAACCGATGTCGTAGTTTGTTCCATCTTCTGCATTTAGTCCCAGATTGATCTCCCCACCTGTAGGAAAAAGTTCCTCGGTAGTAGGAGGAGAAAAGCCCTTTGATGCACTGGTGTAGGCTGTTATCTTGTTCCACTTTCTCATTAAAGCGATCCGTGGTGCCAGTTCATTATTGAACTTCTTAGTTTGCTCAGGCCAGGGAGAAGGATCAAATACACGGAAATGAACCACACGCTGGTTGGTGCTTACTCCTGCTGTTAGCAGCCAGTTATGAATGTTGAGCGATGCCTGCGTGAAAATCATTGATTGCCGGTTGTCCACTTCATTATAGGATCGTAAAGTATCTGGTTGTCCTTGACGATTATCGTGGATCGAATAGGTCATCCAACCTTGTTGCCACTCGGCACCGGCATCAACAACCAGGGAACCAAAGGATAATGGATGCATCCATTTAAATAGGGTGCGACCTCCAAAATGCGGCTCTGCCGTACGTGAAAAGTTCTGAATTGTTGGATTACGTAGCTGTGAGTAAGCGCCGTAAAGCGTGGTTTTGTTTTGGACCGTTTGTGTTACCATTTGCTCGTAGGAAACACCTGCCAGAAATGTTCGTTGATGTACGCCAGCTTGAGCCTGTTCTGCGCCAGGAAAAACAGCATTGCCCGGTCTTGCCTGCCGGGGATTGGCTTTGTATTCTGCAAGCGTGAGTCCGCCCGGTGTTTCATACTCTAAGTCTCCATAAAGAACACTGGCCTGCAAATGGCGGTTGCTATCAATACTAACGGCACTGCTCCAGCTCAATACATCGCGTCGTAAGGCGCTATGCTTGCGGTAGCCTTCATTTTGTTGATGTTGGTAACTCAGTTTGCTAGTCCATTTGTCAGTACTCGTGGTAACTGCAGCATAAATATTATGAAGCTGGTAACTACCTGCGGTGTATTCAGCTGTAGCTCCTGAAGACTCATGATCACTTAAACTATTAATCAACAAGGCACCGCCTGTACCCGCGCCGTATAGGCTGCTGCTAGGGCCTTTAATAATTTCAATCGAGTTGAAGTTGTAGTAGCCCAACTGGTTCAGGTAGGTTTGACCGCCCGGATCGGTATAGGGAATGTCGTTGTAATACACTTTGATATTTCTAACGCCAAAGGGTGCCCGTAATGAACTGCCACGGATATTAAAGCGATAGCTTCCGGGGGATCGTTCTTCCATGCGGACTCCCGGAACTGTATTTACCGCATTCACAACAGATGCTGTTCCAAACTGCTCTAAAGTTATTTTTCCAACATAACCTATACTAGCCGGTACATCACGAAGCTTGCGGTTTTGCTCATATGCTTTTACGCGCACTTCTGAAAGTTGTACTTCTTGGGCGGTATCTGACGATTGTGCCAAAGCGCTTGAAGAAAGAAGGAGAGATGCAATAAAAAAACGATAGGGTTTAGTAATGAAGAACGACATTGGATTAGAAATATAATGGCATAATAACTGTAAAGAAAAAGATATAAACTTTTGTAAACATCAAAAATAGTATACTATGCCAGGAAGAGGTGATAATAATAAAAAGGGAAGCTCTGGCAGAGGTTCCAGTAATCAAAGTAATCAACCATTTGTTGGACAAGAGAAAGTGCAAAAGTCTAACCATGGCAGAGAGCAAACGGGTGGACAGCGCTCACAACCAGCAACACGTCAGCAAGATCAGGACAGTAATCGAAATACCAGTACAGAAGGAAAGGAAGTAAGACGATCTTAAAAGAAGAAGCCACCCTTTGAGGTGGCTTCTTTGAAAGAAACAAGTATGCTAACATTTGTTGCCATATCTGATACCCATGGCAGACATAAAGGTCTGCGCTTACCAAAGGGCGATGCTATTATACATGCCGGTGATGTTTCTTACAAAGGCGAGGAGGTAGAAGTAACTGACTTCTTGAATTGGTTTGCCGGCCTTCCTTATCGATACAAAATATTCACTGCTGGCAATCATGATTTCTTTTTTGAAAAAGCTAAACCCGTTGATGTGCAATCGCTCCTACCAACAGGCGTTATCTATTTGAATGATTCAGGTGTAGCGATTGAAAACCTTAACATATGGGGGTCTGCAATTACGCCCTGGTTTTACGACTGGGCTTTTAACCGTAAGCGAGGAAGTGAAATTAATAAACACTGGAAGATGATTCCGTCGGATACCGATATTCTGATTACCCATGGGCCTCCCTACGGCATTTTAGATGTCTTAGACAGTGAGAAGCACGTAGGTGATGTGGATCTATTGAAAAGGGTAAAAGAGATCAAGCCAAAGGTGCATATATCCGGTCATATTCATGAAGCGTATGGGCGTAAAAAGATTGGCGACACCCTGTTTATTAATGCGTCGGTATTAAATGAATATGATCAATTGGTGAATACAGCACAGATTTTTGAAATTTGAAGTTTGAAAAGCCAATATCCAAATTCCAATTAAGGATCCCGATTAACGATTAACGATTCCCGGCTTAACACTTTTCTCCTTTATATGCTGAATAATCTTATCCGCATGCTCACGGGAGTTCTCAATAAATAAACGGTGTGTATTCATGCCGCCACAGATCACGCCGGCCAGGTAAATGTTGGGCTGGTTCGATTCGTGTGTGTCATCATTAAAATGGGGTTTACATACTTCGTCTTCTGAAAGCTCGATGCCCAGGCTTTTCAAAAACGGCAGGTTAGGTTGGTAGCCAGTCATGGCTAACACCCAATCGTTTTCAATGCTTACAATGCCTTCTGGTGTATTAATAAGTACTTCATTTTCTTTAATTGAATGGATGGAGGCGTTGAAAAACGCTTGTATAGATCCTTCCTTAATACGGTTTTCAATATCTGGGCGAACCCAGTATTTTACACGAGAGCCAATCTCAGGGCCTCTAACTATCATGGTAACTTCTGCACCTTTACGCCATGTTTCCAGTGCAGCATCTACAGCCGAGTTGCTGGCACCTACAACAATCACTTTCTGAAAGGCATAGAAATGGGGATCGTCATAGTAGTGCTTTACTTTAGGAAGTTCCTCACCAGGTACATTCAGCATGTAGGGGATATCATAAAAGCCTGTAGCGATGATGATGTTGTCGGCAATATAGTTGTGTTTATTGGTGGTTACTTTATAGCTAACGTCACTGTTTGTATTTTGAGCAGTGTGCTTTTCAACGCTTTTCACTTCTTCAAATAAGTGGATCTTGACATGGTTATCCTTGGTTACTCTGCGGTAATATTCTAAAGCCTCACTTCTGGTTGGCTTGGGACTGTTGGATACAAAGGGTACTCCACCAATCTCCAGCCGCTCAGAGGTAGAAAAGAACGTCATGTTTACCGGGTAATTGAAAAGCGAGTTCACCAATGTTCCTTTTTCTAAAATCAAATAGCCTATACCAGCCTTTTGTGCTGCTAAGGCACAGGTTATTCCTATTGGGCCACCACCAATAATAATGAGTGGGTAATACTGTGTACTGTTATCCATGCAATTGTGTTTCTTAAATCCTTTGATTAAAAGGGAAAAATATAATGCCTATCTTATACAGTTCTGCTTAAATTTTGGTAAATTAATAAGTAGAATGAATATAAGAGTCATTTTATATTTTCTCTTATTCATTACACTTCCAGTGTTACTACCGGCACAAAAAGTATTATCCATAACTATCGATGGTGCCATTAACCCAGCTATAGCAAGCTTTATTGAACGGGGTATTCATAAGGCTAAGCAATCCAATGCAGCGTGCCTGATTATAAAATTAAATACGCCTGGTGGGCTTCTTAAATCTACACGTACTATTGTAGGCGATATATTGGATGCACCCATTCCTGTTGTGGTATATGTTTCTCCCAATGGAGCACAAGCTGGCTCAGCTGGTGTATTTATTACCATGGCAGCGCATGTTGCGGCTATGGCGCCGGGTACTAACATTGGAGCGGCGCATCCAGTAAGCTCTCAAGGTGGTATTGCTGATACTACTATGAATAAAAAAGTAACGAATGATGCGCTTGCGTTTATGCGCATTATTGCAGAAAAACGAGGGCGTAATAAAGAGTGGGCAGAACAAGCCGTAAGTAATAGCGTATCCATAACCAGTACAGAAGCCTTGCAATTGAAGGTTGTTGATCTTATAGCCAATAATACAAGAGAGTTACTAACAAAGCTAGATGGTAAGACCGTTGAACTTTCTGGAGGCTTAACAACACTTCATACCAAGAATGGTGAAATAGAAGAGCTGGAAATGAGCTTTGCCGAAAAGGTGCTCCATATTATTAGTGATCCTAACCTGGCCTACATCCTGTTAATGCTGGGCTTTTACGGCCTTTTATTTGAAATATACAGTCCAGGTGCTATTGTTCCAGGTATAATAGGCGTAATTGGACTTGTTCTAGGGCTTTACTCATTGAATACGCTACCTGTTAATTATGCTGGACTGGCATTGATCATTTTCGGTATCATCTTATTCTTATTGGAAATAAAGGTGACGAGCTATGGTTTGTTAACCATAGGAGGTATTCTTTCCTTATTCCTAGGCTCCTTAATGCTCATTCGAACAGATTCATTACTACAGATCTCACGCGGTCTTATCATTGGTTTTACAATAGTAAGTGCGCTATTCTTTCTGCTGATCATTGGTGCTGGTATTCGAGCACAAAGGCGTCGACCGATTACAGGTATTGAAGGGTTTATTGGAGCCACTGGTGTTACTCTTGAAGACCTTGATCCGAACGGCAGCGTAAAGGTTAATGGCGAGATCTGGCAGGCCGAATCGCTTTCTGGTAAAATTGAAAAAGGTGAGCGGGTGAGTGTAAAGTCTTTAAAAGACTTCAAAGCAATTGTTGAACGTATCTAAATTCTAAATACTTCTATATGGTACCATTTCAATCTACCATTATAATTGTTATTGTTTTTATCATTATCCTGTTTAGTTCTGCCGTTCGCATTCTTCGGGAATATGAAAGAGGTGTGGTGTTTCGGTTAGGCCGACTTGTTGGTGGTGATGGCGTTCGTGGCCCAGGCTTGATTCTTCTGATTCCATTTATTGATAAAATGGTAAAAGTTAGTTTACGTACTGTAGTGTTGGACGTACCACCACAGGATGTGATCACACAAGACAACGTGTCTATAAAAGTAAATGCGGTGGTTTACTTCCGGGTAATGGAGCCACAGAAAGCAATTGTGCAGGTAGAGAACTATTTATTAGCTACTTCACAGCTTTCCCAAACCACATTACGTAGTGTATTAGGGCAATCGGAACTGGACGATATCCTTTCACAAAGAGAGAAAATCAATCACCGGCTGCAACAAATTATCGATGCCCAAACCGGTCCATGGGGTGTAAAGGTTACTAACGTAGAGGTTAAACAGATAGACCTGCCACAGGAAATGCAACGCGCCATGGCAAGGCAAGCGGAAGCGGAGCGGGAGAGACGCTCTAAAGTAATATCTGCTGAAGGTGAGTTCCAAGCCTCACAGCGATTAGCGGATGCTGCGCAAATTCTGGCCAATCAGCCTAGTGCGCTAACATTACGTTACTTGCAAACGTTGGTGGAAATATCCTCAGAACATAACACCACTACCATATTCCCTGTACCAATAGATATAATGAAGCCCTTCCTGAATAGGGAGGGCCAAAACAGTAATACCTAACAATGTAGAAGTATTATGAGCTTTTCTTTTGAGCGGCTAAAACCAGTTTAACCAAATTATCTATAGCATTGTTTTCAATCCAGCGAACCACCATAACCAGGTCATGTTCTGGGTCCACATAAATAATATTGGTACCATTACCTACATGTACAAAGGCTGAGGCCGGTGCACTAGGCAAATACTTCTTGTCTGTATTCAGGAAGTAATTCATATAGCCATAGGTAGGTTGGGCAGATGTAGGAGTAAGAGATCGGTTGATCCAATTGGTTGAGATCAATTGCTGTCCATTCCAGTTTCCTTTATGCAAAGACAGTAAACCAAAGCGAGCCATGTCATAGGCATTAATGAACATGCCACCACCCCAGTGACCACCACCACTGGCCGATTGCACCGGTTGGCCGTCTAGTACAATCCAGGCATTTCTATAACTGGTCCAGCGCCAGGTGGAAGAAGCGCCTATTGGGTCCATGATATACTCTTTTAGTACTTGCGGTAACGGGTGGCGCCAAACGCTGGTGGCGGCTAATGCCAAAGCGTTTACCCGCACATCATTATACTCGTATACGGTACCGGGTTCATTGCGTTTGCGGTTCAGCCAGTTACTGGCATTGGCATCTGGCCGATCGGCCCACTCAGGCTTTCCCCACAATGTTCCTTCCCAATCGCTGGTCTGGCGTAGCATAACGTCCCAGGTTAGCCGACGATTGTGCTCGGTGGCAAACGGATATAATAATTGTGGTTGGCCAAGATCAGCGGCAGTACGTTGCCCACCTGCCGGATCATAGCGCTCTATAGGTGGTACATACTTGGCTACTGTATCATCTGCGCTTTTGATCAATCCTTTATCCACTGCCAGTCCCACTACCGTACTTAAAAAGCTTTTGGTTACACTAAAAGTCATATCTACACGGTTGGGCTCTCCCCATTCCGCAATAATGTAACCTTTATGAATGATTATACCCGTAGCATCACCCCGTACGGCAAAAGGTCCTACACCATCACCAAAGGGCTCTTTCCCAAAGGTCATGGCATGGGCTATTTCCAGGTCACGGGGATTCTTGCTTTCTTTCTCCTGGGCAAAGTGTATAGCCTGGCTTAATAGGGCAGTATCAAAACCGGCGGTTTGGGGCGATTGATGAGTCCAGTTGTTTTTGCTGGGAAAATACGATGGGCTTTCTTTTTTGACTCGGTTGGCGGGTTGAGCAACGGCTAACACTGAAATGCCCAATCCCAAGGTCATCATTAGGGGCGTTCGCATCAGCTAAAGATATTCAACTCTTAGAAGCTGTTTAAGATATTAACTTAAAAGTTAGCTGGAAGAATGCCACGGTTATTCGCTGCCTCTACAGGCTATTAAAACCCGTTGCAACCGTGGCATTCCTTTCTCCGCTTTATTTATGACCTATATTCAGCTTATCTTTGGCTCGCAAAAAAAGCTATATGAGTAAAGTCGTTTATATCGTTTCTGCTGTTCGTACACCTATGGGCTCATTTGGTGGTGCATTAAAAGATGTACCAGCGCCACAACTAGGTGCTACAGCTATTAAAGCAGCTGTTGAAAGAGCTGGTATCCAGCCTGATCAGGTGGATGAAGTATTGATGGGTTGCGTAATCCAGGCCGGTTTAGGCCAGGCACCTGCCCGCCAAGCCGCTAAAGCGGCGGGTCTTCCCGATAAAGTTATTTGTACTACCATTAATAAAGTTTGCGCCAGTGGTATGAAAGCCATTGCACAAGGTGCTCAAAGCATTCTGCTTGGAGATGCTGATGTGGTAGTTGCCGGGGGTATGGAGAATATGAGTAGTGTGCCTTTCTACGTAGACAGCTTACGTTGGGGTAACAAATACGGTACAACCAGCCTGGTTGATGGTCTGCAAAAAGATGGATTGACCGACTGTTATAACAATTTCGCCATGGGTTGTGCTGCTGATATCTGTGCTACTGAAAACCAGATCAGCCGTGAAGACCAGGATGCATTTGCAATAGAAAGCTATAAGCGTAGCCAATTGGCATGGGAGAGTGGTAAGTTTAAAGATGAGGTGGTGCCAGTAACCATTGCATCTAGAAAAGGAGAAGTGATAGTGGATAAAGACGAAGAACCCTGGAGCGTGAAGTTTGATAAGATCGCTTCTTTAAAACCTGCTTTTGGAAAAGAAGGTACCGTTACAGCGGCTAATGCCAGCACAATGAACGACGGGGCTGCTGCCGTAGTTTTAATGAGTAAGGAAAAGGCTGAAGAGCTGGGTATACAACCAATTGCTATCATCCGCGGTTATGCAGATGCTGAGCAAGACCCTGTTCAGTTCACAACTACTCCAAGTATTGCAGTTCCTAAAGCGGTTAAACGTGCCGGTTTAGAAATGAGCGATATTGACTTTGTAGAATTGAACGAGGCATTTAGCGTTGTTGGTATTGTTAATACAAAGATGATGAACTTGGATCCTGCTAATGTGAATGTAAACGGCGGTGCTGTTTCATTAGGACACCCATTAGGTTGCAGTGGTGCGCGAATTGTAGTAACCTTGTTGAATGTTTTAAGACAAAGAGGCGGAAAGGTTGGTGCAGCAGGTATTTGTAACGGTGGCGGCGGTGCTAGCGCTATGGTGGTTGAATTAGTGTAATAAAGAAATTGAGTATAGTAAGGGCCACCATTTTGAGTGGCCCTTTTTTTATAGGTAATCGGTTCTTAAAATAGCTCAACACAATGGGAGTATTCCGACCTTTTAAAATGAACAAGGATGTCGGTATCTTTCTGTTTCGGCTCTTTATCGGCTTCCGGCTGCTGTATGGTGTATTGGATAATATCCTAGTCGCGGAGCGAATGTTGGAGTTTGAATCGTTTTTGCATGCACATCACTTTCCTTCTCCCTATTTATCAGCTTGGGTTTCAATATATGTACAAGCCATTTCGGGCGTGTTAATTATAATTGGATATAAGATTCGGTGGGCTGCTGTTTTAATGATCATACATTTTACTGTAGCAATAGTGGTGGTGCATTGGGGGCAAAGTGTGGACGAAATGACACCAGCCCTGGCCATGCTTTCTGCTGCAGTCCTCTTTTTATTTCTTGGTGCAGGCAAGTATAGTATTCAAAAAGAGCCACTTGTAGTATTTAGGAAATAGCTTTTTCTACCGATCCTTATAGCGTATACGATAATAGCCAGTAATGGAATTAATGGTTATTGAAATGAAGTTGGTGATAATAATTGGCCAGTCATTACGCATAAACCCATAAACGGCCCAAAGTGTATTTCCTGTGGTAAGTATGCTAAGCATCAATATAGAAATATCTTTCGCTTTTTTTTCCTTGATGATCTTGATCAATTGCGGTAACATAGAAATCGAAGTCAGCAACCCCGCAGCAATTCCAACCCATTGTTTTAAATCCATATGACTTTTCATTCAAAAAAGCAGCCAGTAAAGTAGGGGAGCTGCGAGAACGGAAGAGTGCTGCAAGCTGTAAGCTGCACGCTGCACGCTTTGAAACAGCCTTTTGTTAAGTCAAACAGGCGACTAAATTGGTTGTCGATAGTTTGCAACTAAAGTATTTAAGAGTAGTCTATTTTCTATGTTTGAAGCGCTATACACACAACATTCACGCCTCTGCTTGCAGCTTGCGGCGTGAAGCTTGCAGCTCTCTTATAGCTTATTTTAGGTTATATGAAGTTGCTCCGCTAATTTTGCCCCGCTTAATTGTTACTGCATGAGACAAATACCTTTTCGTGAAGCATTACGCGAAGCAATGATCGAAGAAATGCGCCGTGATGACCGTGTATTTTTAATGGGAGAGGAAGTAGCTGAGTATAATGGTGCCTATAAAGTAAGCCAGGGTATGTTGGCTGAGTTTGGTCCAAAGCGTGTGATCGATACCCCCATTGCTGAATTAGGCTTTGCCGCTGTTGGTGTAGGTGCTGCACAAAACGGTTTAAGACCGATTGTAGAATTCATGACCTGGAACTTTGCTGTTCTGGCATTGGATCAGATCCTGAACACTGCTTCTAAGATGTTGGCCATGAGTGGTGGACAAATTACTTGTCCTATTGTTTTCCGTGGACCAAATGGCTCTGCCGGTCAGTTAGGTGCACAACACTCTACTGCTTTTGAAGCACTTTATGCAAATATCCCAGGCCTTAAAGTGGTTTCTGTAAGTAATGGATATGATGCAAAAGGTTTATTGAAACAAGCCATTCGCTACGAAGAAGATCCGGTGATGTTCATGGAAAGCGAGTTGATGTATGGAGATAAAAGTGACATCCCAGACGAAGAATACTATATCCCTTTAGGTAAGGCAGATGTGAAACGTCAGGGTACAGATGTAACCATTGTTTCCTTCAATAAAATGATGAAAGTAGCCTTAGGTGCTGCTGCTGAATTGGAAAAAGAAGGAATCAGCGCAGAAGTAATTGACCTGCGTACTATCCGTCCGCTGGATTGGATGACTATCCTTGAGAGTGTTAAGAAAACAAATCGCTTAGTGATTATAGAAGAACAATGGCCTTTTGCTTCTGTATCATCTGAAATCACTTACCGTATACAGAAAGAGGGGTTTGACTACTTAGATGCTCCAATTCGTCGTATAACCGCTGCTGATGCACCGCTACACTATGCGCCAAATCTGGTAGCAGCGGCTTTGCCTGATGTACCACGCACGGTTAAACTGGTAAAAGAAGTAATGTATTTGAAAAAATAAGTGCTTTATATTGAGGAAAGCCTTCCTCAAGCCGAGGAAAAAAAGAAAAAGTTGTGTGGTTTCACACAACTTTTTCTTTTTCAATACCTTGATGCAAAAAAATTTATTCGAGATAAAGTTTTGTTTTTCCAATTTTCATCGCATCTTTGTCTCGGTTTTTCATAGGATATTGGATTTTACACGAGGCTGGATTTCTATCCGGCCTTTATTATGCTTATCCATTTCGGTTCCTCCTTGCCTATATATCAATTGGAATACTCTGAAACTTTCATAAAGCAATGTTTATCAATAAGTAAATAGAAGTTTAAGTCAATATTTTCTAGTTTCTTCTTTCTTGGTTGCCCCCTTAGTTTACCAAAGTTTATAATGATTAATAAGGATCAAGTGGAACGATTCGTTTATTCCTTTAATCCCAACAGCTTACACTATTACCTGCGCCTTCCTTGCCTGCTACTCCACGGGTCCTTCATAGCTACGCCACTGTTCCTTCATGGTTACTCCGTATCCAATAGTGGGTTACTCCGTATAGGAGCCTCCTTTACTCCGTATAAAGCCCTACCGCACACCTTCAAAAGACGTAAACCTGCCATTTGGGTTGCTCTGGGTTAACTATTTATAATAAAGAAAAGAATAATGAAAAGAGACAGAAATTACCAAAAGAGAGGGTGCTTAAAGTTACAAAAAACCATCCGCTCGTCAATTAGATTTAATTGACGGATCTCAATTGTATTCCTAATTACAGCGAAAGCCTTCTTAAAAATTCTTCCATCCGCAATCCAAAATTTCTTCTCCTAAACGTATTTCGCTTATTTTGTTGCCTTAACACTTAACCGATAATAATGAGCAGAATTCTCATAGTAGACGACGAAAAGGCAATACGCAAAACCCTTACAGAAATCCTCTCTTTTGAAGGCTATACCATTGAAGAAGCACCTGACGGTGAAGAAGCGCTCAAATGTTTCAAAGAAAAAACATATGATGTAGTACTCTGCGATATAAAAATGCCCAAACTGGATGGTTTGGATTTTTTGCAAAAAGCTACTGAACATAACCCAGATGTCCCTATCATTATGATTTCCGGTCACGGTACTATAGAAACAGCTGTAGAGGCTGTAAAAAAAGGTGCCTATGACTTTATACAAAAGCCACCAGACCTCAACCGCTTACTGATTACGATCCGAAATGCAAAAGAGCGTAATAACCTTGTTACCGAAACTAAAACACTAAAAAGACGAGTTACCAAGGTGCAAGAGATGATAGGTGAGTCTGCACCCATTCACAGGATCAAAGAAACTATTGAAAAAGTAGCACCTACAGAAGCACGTATTCTGATCACTGGCGAAAATGGTGTCGGAAAAGAACTGGTTGCTCGTTGGGTACATGAAAAAAGCAGCCGTGCTTCAGGTCCATTGGTAGAGGTGAACTGTGCTGCTATTCCAAGTGAACTGATTGAAAGTGAGCTCTTTGGCCATGAAAAAGGTTCATTCACTTCCGCCATTAAACAACGCATAGGTAAGTTTGAGCAGGCCAATGGTGGTACGCTCTTCTTAGATGAAATTGGCGATATGAGCTTATCTGCCCAGGCCAAGGTACTGAGGGCACTTCAGGAAGGAAAAATTACCCGGGTAGGGGGCGATAAAGAAATCAGTGTTGATGTTCGGGTTATTGCTGCTACCAATAAAGATTTATTGAAGGAAGTGGAGGCAAAGAATTTCCGTCTTGACTTATATCATCGCTTGGGAGTTATTCTTATTCATGTGCCTTCGTTAAATGAAAGAAAAGACGATATTCCTCTCTTAGTAAATCGCTTTTTACAAGATATCTGTGCCGATTATGGGGTTGCCAAAAAAGCAATTGACCCAGACGCCATCAAATTATTACAAGAATATAATTGGACTGGTAATATTCGTGAACTACGCAATGTGGTAGAGCGTTTGGTAATCTTGTCTGGTAAAAGTATTACCAAGGATGATGTTACCAGCTATGTGCTCCCAAAGTAATTAAGCCTTATCATTAGCGTTAATTTCTTGTCACGAAGTCATCTTGCTTTTTATAAAAGCATAGATGGCTTCGTCGCTTTTTAAAAGACGAAGATTCACAAATGTTCGTGTAGCAGCAAGAGTACTTGCACCCGATGCTACGATTGTTTTACCCGGTAATGCTTGACAGAGCAACTCAAAATAGTCATCAATTTCAAATCGTGTGAAATTGGTTATGATATGCGTGAAAATATATTCAATAGGGTTTTGTTGGACTATTTCCTTTACTTGTTGCAGCTTAATATTTGAGCCTAAATAAATGGTTGACCAGCCCCACTTCTTCAACATATAATTTAAGAAAAGCAGCGGCATCTCATGATACTCTCCATCTGGCGTAAACAACAGTATTTGGCGATGTTTATCATTGCTGGCGGTTAACTTATCCGTTTCAGCTATGATTTTATGTTGAATTAAGTAAGAAGAAAAATGTTCTTGTGCCGGAATAACATTATTGGTCATCCAGAGCACTCCAATACGTTTTAGAAATGGATAACAAATTTTAGATATGGCTTCTTCCATTCCAAACTTCTCTATTAACTCATCCAGTATTTGATGAAAAGCTTTCTCATCAAAATCAATAGCTGCTTCAAGAAGTGTTAAAATAAATTGTTGATGATCTTTCGATAGCTTTCCTACTTCTAGTACAGAAGCAATAATTTCTTCTTCAGTTAATGCGGCAATTTTAGAGATCTTCCAACCATTATGATAAAGGAAAGCTATGCGTAGCAAGCGTTTCAGGTCTTCATTCTCATAATAACGTTGTTTGCCTTCTGTGCGCTTTGGTTTAAAAAAATGATAGCGCTGTTCCCAGATCCGGAGCGTATGTGCTTTAATATCACACATATTCTCAATGTCCTTAATCGTAAAATTTTGCATTGCCTACACTTTATTTCCTATTTTCATTGCTGTTGGATTTAGCAAAAACTTTGCGCTGCTTCCGCAGCAAGAGTGATTTAAAATAATAAATTTGTCCGTTTTAAAGTCAACCTAATGCCGTTAGAACACGTATTCATTGTTTACTTAGTCTCCTTATTACTGGTTCTGCTCCCGTCGTTTGGAATAGCAAAGATGTTTCAAAAAGCTGGTGTTGAAAGCTGGAAAGCCTACATTCCTTTTTATAATACCTGGGTAATGCAGGAATTGGCCAAGCGTCCCAAGCATTGGGTGTTCTGGCAATTCATACCTGTAGTAGGTTGGTTTATTACACCCGGTATCTTCATTGAATTTGTAAAGTTATTTGGCCGTTTCACTTTTGGCGAACATATACTGGCTGCGTTGGCAGCTCCTTTTTACTTTCCTTATGTGGGAAATAACCCCAAGATCCATTATATAGGACCAGAAGGGGCTAAACGTTATCACAAACCCAGCTGGCGCGAGTGGATTGATGCTGCTATATTTGCAATAGTTGCAGCTACGCTGATCCGCACCTTTGTGTTTGAGGCCTATACTATTCCTTCAGGCTCTATGGAGAAGACCTTACTGATCAACGACTTCCTTTTTGTAAGCAAGTTTAGTTACGGTCCACGTATTCCTAATACACCTTTGTCTATTCCATTTGTTCACAATTATATACCTGGCAGCAGCCGTACTTCTTATATTAGAGGTGTACAGTTGCCTTATGTTCGTTGGTTTGCAAGCCCTGTGAAAAGAGGCGATGTTGTGGTATTTAATTTTCCTGCTGGTGATACCGTAATTAACTCACCAGAATACCAGTCGCTACGTCCGTATTACGATGTGAAACGCGCTGCTAAAGCTGGCGACATGCAGTCGGAATATGTATTGTCTCACCCTGATGAATACCCGATTGTTGTGCACCCTGTAGATAAATCAGATAACTACATTAAGCGTTGTGTGGGTGTGGCAGGCGATACACTTGAAGTGAAAGGTGGCCAAGTTTATATTAATAGCAAACCAGCTGAGGCTCCGCCATATTCACAAATCAAGTATTTGGTGGAAACAAAAGGACAGCAGCTGGATGAAGAGGCCATGAAAGATTACAATGTAAATCTGAATGACCCTAACCAAATAGAGCCTCAAGGAAAGAACGTATTTAAGATGATGTTGACGAATGATGGCCTTCAAAGAATGGTTAAAGATGGGATCATCATTAACTATCGTCCTTTATTAGAAGAGCCGGCTACTACCGATCCTCGCTTCTGGGGGCAGGTATTGTTTCCGTATGATACTTTACATAAATGGACAGTTGACTTTTTCGGACCAATCTGGATACCTAAAAAAGGAGCTACATTACAGCTAACGCCAGAAAATTATACGATTTATGAGCGAGCTATACGTACGTATGAGCATAACGAATTTTATATGCAGAATGGTAAGTTCTTTTTAAATGGAAAAGAAACTTCTTCTTATACATTTAAAATGGATTATTACTGGATGATGGGAGATAATCGGCATGAGTCACAAGACTCCCGCTTCTGGGGCTTTGTTCCTGAAGATAGAGTAGTGGGTAAAGCTTGGATGATCTGGTTTAGTTGGGATAGTGGTCCACGATGGAACCGATTGTTCAGAATAGTAAAATAAACGTATCTTTAATTGCCCCAAACAAATCGTGCGGGGCATTTTTGTCTCTTAACGTTACATATGAAAGAAAACAAGTTTGAATTTTCGTATAAGGTTTACAGTGGTATAGAAGAATTACCCGAAGACCAACAATGGCTGCTAAATGAGGCCAGAGAAGTTACTGAACAAGCCTATGCTCCTTATTCTCATTTCCAGGTGGGTGCAGTTGCCCGATTGGCAAATGGCGAAATCGTTGCCGGCAGTAATCAGGAGAACGCTTCTTTCCCTGTAGGTCTTTGTGCAGAACGCGTTTTGCTCGCTTCTGTTGCTTCTTTATTTCCAAAGGTTCCTGTTGAAACAATCGCCATTAGTTATAAGGGGGATGGCCATAAAAGTGATCACCCAATTTCACCTTGTGGTATTTGCCGACAGTCGCTACAAGAATTTGAATCTCGGGTTGGACACCCTATTCAATTGATCTTAGGTGGCATGACAGGGCCTGTTTATATAATAGATAGCGCTAGTCGTTTATTGCCATTAGCCTTTACATCAGAAGAATTAAAGACGTCTTGATCATTATAAGATAGAGAATACTTATTAATAGCTGTCTAAAAGGCAGCTATTTGCTTTTAAAATGGTAGAGTTTGTACACCACTATGAAACTTGGCTTCATGTTCCAATAGCCATTGTTTTCGCCAGAGACCACCAGCATAACCTGTAAGGCTGGAATTACTTCCTATTACGCGGTGGCAAGGAATGATAATAGCAATTTTGTTGCGCCCATTAGCCGTTCCTACAGCTCTTATTGCTTTTACATCGCCTAATGTCTTGGATAAGCCCATATAGGAAACGGTCTTGCCATAAGGAATATCTTGCAAGGCAGTCCAAACACGGGTTTGAAAAGTAGTTCCGTTCAATTCAAGGGGTATTGAAAATTCTTTACGTTGTCCTGCAAAGTATTCTTCTAACTCTTGCTGGCACTGTTTTAATAAAGGATGCGTATCAGAAGTTGCTATGGCTTCTTCCCAAAAGTTTACAGTTGTAATGCCCTCATCACTGCATTGCAGCTGCAAATTACCTACAGGAGAGGAGATATAAGAAGTATACATTAACCAATTTTTTGCCCGTTAGAAACAGGTTGCTGTGGTTGTAATAATACCACATTTTTGTTTTCGTCGTAAATGCCTAAAACCAGGCATTCGCTGAAGAAGTTGGCAATCTGCTTTGGTGGGAAATTGACAACAGCTATTACTTGCTGGCCAACCAGCTTTTCAGCTTCATATAAATCGGTTATCTGTGCAGAAGATTTTTTAATACCTAGCTCTCCAAAATCAATAGTTAACTGGTATGCAGGCTTTTTTGCATTGGGAAAGTTAGTTGCAGATAGGATAGCGCCCACCCGGATATCTATTTTATCAAAGTCGGCCCATGTTATCGTTTCCATAGTGTAGTTATTGATCCAAAAGGCTAGCTAGTTGAAGGAGCTCCTCGCTTTTGTAAAAATTCTTTTCATCATCAAAACACTTAGCCATTTCTTCCAATAAGTTTTGAATTACCCTCTTATTGCTATAGGGTTTAAAATAAGCATGTACAGGTGGAACAGAAATTCTTTTAAAATAGGCCTCTACATCCTTATGAGAAAATACTTGTCCAGATGTAGGGTCAATAAAAAACTCTATTTTATTGATATGCTGGTCTTCCGATTCCGAGCTATAACCAGGCTTGAAATACGCCAATACAAATTGCTTGGGTAGATCAATTGCTTTTACGGGTATGTCCAACAAATCACACAGTATCAAATACAAGATTCCATTGCTTATCTGGTTACCTCTTTTGGTTTCTACAACATTATGTAACAAAAAGTCATTGACATTACTGTAATTCAGCTCATTACTCTTCAAGCCGTAATAACCATATAGAATTCCAGTCACAATGCGTACTTGCTCTAATGGGGTTAGGTAATTGTTTAACTCCAGCCAAATATTACGGCGTAGCTTTTCCATTTCTTGCAAAGTAGAAGCCGTTGAGAGGTCTGGATATTGGAATTTTGAAGCCAATAAAGCTCCCACCATAAGGTCGTGGTGTCCCGCTAGGCTCCATTGACGGAAATCTTCTGTCAGATCGGTTAAGTGCAATCGGTGAATTAATAACTCAATTCGTTCTTGGGTGTCCTCGCTTACCGTATTCTCCCATAAGTCCTCCAAATTTGGTATTATGGTGCGGCCAAATTGAATAATTCGTTGTGACACAGAGCCAAATACTTCGTCGTCAGGATCATCTATTAACTTAAGTAGGGCTGATATTTCTTTAGTTTCTTCCATTCAACACAATCTCTAAAATAATTATGCCTTTATTTCTTAGAGGACTTCTTGGCAGCTGCCTTTTTAGGAGCTGCTTTTTTTGCTGCAGTTTTCTTGGCAGCTGTTTTTTTAGCAAACGCTCCAGGTACTTGCTCTTCAATCATTTTTTTAACGTCTTCTAACGGCAAGCTCTTTACTTCATCTTCCGTATATTTCTCATTATTTGCTTTTCTTCCCAGCTTCAACATTTTCTTGCCAAAACGGATAAAGGGACCCCAACGGCCGTTTTCTATGGAGATCTTTTCCGACGGCCACTGTTGAATAAAGCGGTTAGCTTCTTTTTCAACTTTTTTCTCAATTAGCTCATTAATATCATGCTGCGTCAGAGCGTCAAAATTGTAAGCCTTTGGAACATTAATAAATAGTTCATTCCACTTAATAAAAGGTCCAAACCGGCCTTTCCCTTTGGTTACGGGCTTACCTTCGTAGTGGCCTATCGGAGCATCAGCTATTTGCTTTTGATTGATCAATTCAATCGCCTGTTCCATGTCTACTTCCAATGGCTCTACACCCTTAGGTAAGGAAATAAAGTCTTCACCATATTTTACATAGGGACCAAATCGGCCTGCGTTCACTGCCACTTCAAGGCCATTATATTCACCAAGTGTTAACGGCAACCTAAACAGATCCAATGCCTCATCTAAGTTGATGGTTTCAATACTTTGATTTTGCTTTAAGCGGGCAAAACGAGGCTTCTCTTCATCTTCAGTTGTCCCAATTTGAACCATTGGACCATAACGTCCCATACGGGCAATCACCGGCTTACCGCTTTGCGGATCGTATCCAACTTCACGCTCACCTTTAACGCGCTCGGCAGTCTCAATCGTTTTCTGTACATCATCCTTAAAGGGATTGTAGAAATCATCGATCATTTTATTCCAGCGCATTTTACCTTGGGCCACATCATCAAACTCACCTTCAATACGCGCTGTAAAGCCATAATCCATAATATCATCAAAGTACTGTTTCAGGAAATCTGTTACTACCAAACCTAAGTCAGTAGGGAAGAGCTTACCTTTTTCAGCACCTGTATTTTCAGTTTCGGTCTTTTTAGAGATCTTATCGCCACTAAGGGTCAATACCTGATAATTCCGTTGTACACCTTCTTTGTCACGCTTTTCTACATAACCTCTTTTTTGGATGGTTGAAATAGTAGGCGCATAAGTAGATGGACGTCCAATTCCCAGTTCCTCTAGTTTTTTTACAAGGGAAGCTTCCGTATAGCGAGGCAATGGACGCGTATAGCGCTCAATGGCTTTCATTTCCTTTAAGGGCAGCTGCTGTCCTTTGGCAAGTGGTGGCAGCATTGATTCCTGACCTGAAGTTTCGCCATCCTCATCGTCTACATCTTCGCGATATACCTTTATAAAACCATCAAATTTTAGCACTTCTCCTTCAGCACTTAATTCCGCATTGTTGGTAGACACATTGATCTTAGCAATTGTCTTCTCCAATTCTGCATCAGACATTTGACTAGCCATGGTACGCTTCCAGATCAGTTCATATAAACGTTTAGCATCCGGGTCGCTTACGGTTGTATGTTGCATATAAGTCGGGCGAATGGCTTCGTGTGCCTCTTGCGCCGACTCATTTTTATTCTTATACTTTCTAGACTGATAATATTTATCACCAAAGCTGGATTTGATCGTGTTCCGAATGTCCTCCATCGCTGTTTCGCTCAGGTTGACACTATCAGTACGCATATAGGTGATATGCCCATGCTCATATAGCTTCTGTGCTACCAGCATCGTACGGCTTACACTATAGCCCAACTTACGGCTAGCCTCCTGCTGTAGGGTAGAAGTAGTAAAGGGGGCTGCTGGAGTACGTTTAGCAGGCTTTACCTGAATGTCTTTTACCGCATAGTTAGCACCTATACATTGTTGTAAGAAGGTTTCAGCATCTGCAGCATTATTAAACTTAGAACCTTCTGCTTTAAACGAAATAGATTTTCCAGCTGAATCTGTTGCCGTAAAAATTGCCTCTATCTTAAAGCTGCTTTGTGTAACAAAAGCATTGATCTCACGCTCTCTTTCAGCAATAATGCGCACCGCTACACTCTGTACACGTCCGGCACTCAGGTTGTTCTTCATGCTTACCTTACGCCATAACACAGGACTTAACTCAAAACCTACAATGCGATCCAGTACACGACGTGCCTGTTGCGCATTTACCAGGTCCATATTTACAGTGCGAGGCTGCTTAACGGCTTTTTGAATGGCAGGCTTAGTGATCTCGTGGAAAACAATGCGCTTGGTCGTTTTAGGATCAAGGCCCAATACTTCACATAAATGCCAGCTAATAGCTTCTCCTTCACGGTCCTCATCCGTTGCCAACCACACTTCGCCACTTTTTCTGGCCAGTTGTTTCAGTTCGCTTACAACCCGCTGTTTCTCATCGGGTACTATATATTTTGGACGGTAACCGTTTTGAATATCAATACCCATGTCATCCTTCTCGAGGTCACGAATATGGCCATAGCAACTCTTTACCTCAAAATCGCTCCCCAGGATCTTTTCTATGGTTTTTGCCTTTGCAGGCGACTCAACAATCAACAAATTCTTCGCCATATATTCTATTTGGATATAGGTTTATAGATTCGAAAAACGTACAAGTTTACGGCAAGAATAGGAATTTTTACGAAAGAACCTATTTTTAATCGCTGCCCTAAACTTCTTATTTTAACTGTTTCTCAATAGCAGCTGCTACTTTGGTTGCCCATTTTTTATATTCTTTTTCAGATGGGTGCAAACCATCTTCAGCCACTAACGAAGGGTCTTGGGCGGCATCTCTTGAGCCTTCTGTTATTTCAATATAGTGTACTTTATATTGTATTGCCAATGCCCGGTTGGCCGTATTGAAAATGTCTATTTCTTTAGAGATCTTTTCAGGGTCTTTCTCTTTTGCAAAGGGCGTTACCCCATAATCCGGTATAGAAATTACAAAAACATGCTCTTTTTTATTATCAGCTAGTAATATTACCTTTCCTAATAACTTTTCAAACTCAGATGTATATTCTATTATAGCTCTTCCTCGGTATTGATTATTAACACCAATTAGTAACGTTACAAAATCGTATTTTGGTAGGAATTGGTAGCCCGCAATGCCATTCCATAACTCATCCGTTGTCCAGCCCGTTTTGGCGATGATCTCAGCAGCAGAAAAAGAGTGCCCTTTCTCTCTCAGGTTTTGTACTACCTGGTAAGGAAAGCTCTGCTGTATCAAAACGGCTTCACCTATCGTATATGAATCGCCTAATGCCAGATATGTTAGTTTCTTTTCCATTTTATTCTTCTTGGTAGGGTGTTTTTAAAATTAATCATTCAATGATTATAAAAACTCAATGATCTTTTTTGCTACATTATTGTCTCTATATATACGACGGTGCCCAAGCCCCTCCGTAATATAAAAGGCAAAGTTGGGATAGTTTTTTTCTATTACGGGTTTAACATCGACCAAAGGTGTCATGTTATCATTTTTATCATGACACCAAAGTACCTGAGCTTTTATTTGATCAGCTGCACGATTTACAGAAAACCAGCCAATAGGCTGATTCCCTTGTTCTTCAATCAATTTATCAAACTCTTTTCTTACAGCAGTATCCAGTTGAAGAAACTGGAAAAAGCTATCAGCTGCTGATGAGGTTTCAGTAGCTGGTGCAATTAAAACAAGCTTATAACTTTTGTCATGCGACCATTGCTCCATGGCAAGGCCTATTGCCAGTCCTCCTAAAGAGTGAGCTAAAAAGTTTTTTATCGGTCCAAATCGTTCATTCAGAAAGTTGATGAATTCTACATATAATAATACATTGATCATCTTTCCGCTACTTCTTCCATGGGCAGGAGCATCAAGCGCTAATACACAATAGCCTTTTTTAATCAGTGGCCTTACATAGCGGTCAAAGTTGATGACACTGGATTCGAACCCATGAAGGATCAATATTTTTTTGTCAGATTCCTTATTCCAACGATAACCTTGAATTGAAAATTCTTTAAAATGAAACCGCAACTTTTCTGCTTGTTCAAAAATATCGGGCAACTTTTTCCTATTCCGATGCTGAGGGGTGCAGAATAATTCAAAAGCCTTTTCTGCAGCTTTCTTTTTGGATATGGAAGAAAGAATACTAAATTTTGTTCGAATATATTTAATAACCAGTCGTTGACTTAACCGCATTTTGTAAAGATAAAAATGGATATTGTTATTATTGGTACTGGAAATACCGCAACTATATTAGGCAGGAAATTGAATGCCGCTGGTCATCGCATCATACAGATCTTTGGCAGAGATGCAAAAGCTGCCTCTGAGCTAGCCTATGAGTTAAACACAGAGTCTACAAACTATTGGAGCGTGGTTAACCGTAATGCCCATGTTTATCTTTTAGCCGTTTCAGATATAGCCATTGAAGAAGTTGCAAAAGAATTAAAACTTCCTTATAAAGTTGTTGTGCATACTGCGGGTGCTGTATCTAAAGAGATCTTAAAAGAATCCAGCAACCATTATGGTGTTCTTTATCCGTTGCAAAGTTTGAAAAAGGAGAGTAGCTACCTACCAGAAACACCAATATTAATAGATGCCAGCGATAATGATACATTAATGATTTTGGAAATACTAGGAAAAAGTATTTCCGATACAATAAGCCTGGCAAACGATGCGCAGCGCTTAAAACTGCATTTGGCGGCTGTATTCTGTAATAATTTCGTTAATCACATGTATGTGCTAATAGAAGAGTACTGCCAAAAGGAAGGGCTGGACTTTCAGCTTTTACTCCCCTTGATACAAGAGACGGCTCAACGCATTCAAACAATACCACCTGCAAAATCTCAAACAGGGCCGGCTAAGCGACGAGATACAGCAACAATTGAAAAACACTTGGCATTGATGGAAAGCTATCCCGATCTTAAATCTATCTATCAATTATTAACGAAAAGTATCCAACAACACAATTAATGCCTTTCAACTACATTTGCCTCATCACAAATTAGCTAATTAGCCAATTAGCTAATTAGCTAATTTTTATAAATGAACGTTCTTTCTTACTTCAAGCATATTACAACATTCGTTTTTGATATTGATGGCGTTTTAACAGACGGAACTGTCTTGCTTTTCGAAAATGGTCTTCAAGCACGTCAAATGCATGTTAAAGATGGCCTAGCGTTACAAATGGCCATGAAGGGAGGATATAGGGTTCTTGTTATATCAGGGGCCTATTCTGAACCCGTATTACAGCGTCTGCAATATTTAGGTCTCCAGGATATCTTTTTAGCTATTAAAGACAAAAGAGGTTTTTTGGAAAAGTATATTACAGAAAATAACCTGACATGGGAGGAAGTATTATTTATGGGTGACGATCTTCCTGACATTCCTGTATTAAAAGAAGTAGGCTTATCTTGCTGTCCCGCTGATGCAGTTACAGAAGTAAAAGCCGTTAGCAAATACATTTCTCCGGTAAATGGTGGGTATGGTTGTGTACGGGACGTTATTGAAAAGGTGCTAAAGCTTAATAATAAGTGGTACGTCGATACCGAAGTAACTTCACGCTGATACTAAACCGCATTCATGAGATTGATCCCTGCTTTTTTCCGATTAATACGCTGGCAAAACGGTTTATTTATTATTCTAACGCAGCTACTATTTTATTTCTGTATTTATAAATCAGTAAATAAAACGAATGAGTCTTTACACCAAATTACATGGCTTATTATAGCATCTGTTTTTATCGCGTCAGCTGGTTATATTATCAATGATTATTTCGACCTTAACATAGACCGTATCAACAAGCCCGATAAAAATGTAGTGGACTCCGTTATAAGTCGCCGCTGGGTAATTCTCTGGCATTTGCTTTTAAGCATTTCGGGTATTTTAGCAACAGCCATTGCTGTATCATTCCATAAGTGGTATCTGATTTTGGCAAATGTGGTTTGTGTCATCTTGCTGTGGCTTTATTCTACTTCCTTTAAGCGGAAGCTTTTAATAGGAAATATAGTAATCGCCCTTTTAACGGCTTGGACAATACTTATTTTATTCTTTGCAAAGGTCTCTTTTCTTGCAGCGTTTAACTCTCCGGATATAGAAACTATAAAGTTCTTTAGAGTGGCCTTCCTCTATGCTGGCTTTGCGTTTATCATAACAATTATTCGAGAGGCAATAAAAGATGTGGAAGATATGGCTGGTGATAGGCGTTACGGGTGTAAAACGCTACCTATTGTAGCTGGGGTTACAGCCACTAAAATATATACGGCTGTATGGATAGTGGTTTTGCTGTCTGCCTTGGTAGTATTACAGCTGTACATTTTACAGTTTCAGTGGTGGTGGGCAATTTTATATCTCACTCTAGGTGTTATTATTCCATTGGTCTATTTGTTTCTACAACATTACAAGGCTAAGTCAAGCCAAGATTTCGCCCGACTTAGTAGCTTGACCAAATGGATTACTTTAGCTGGAATTTTATCAATGGTATTCTTTAGAATCTATTTATAATAATGGCAAATTATATACTGGCATCGCAGTCTCCAAGAAGAAAACAGTTGCTAGAGTGGGCTGAAATTGATTTTGAGATAATTGTACATCCAACCGACGAGTCTTATCCAAAAATACTTTCTCCAAAAGAAGTTGCCATCCATATTGCAGTCGAAAAAGCGCGGGCTGTGCTGCCACAAGCAAAAGGAAAAACGATTATTGCCGCAGATACAATTGTTGTACTAGGTGATGAGATCATAGGCAAACCCAAAGACAGGGAAGACGCAATAACCATTTTATCGAAACTTAGCGGGCAGCACCATAAGGTTATTACAGGTGTAGCCATTATAAACAAGGATAAAGAGATCTCATTTGCCGATATTACCGATGTAGAATTTCATCCCTTAACGCAGGAACAGTTGGTTTTTTATATTGATAAATATAAACCTTATGACAAGGCCGGCGCTTATGCCATTCAGGAATGGATTGGTGTAGTAGGTATAAAACATATTACAGGAGATTTTTATAATGTAATGGGGCTTCCGGTTAGCCGTGTTGTACAAGCCTTACAACAATTTAAGTAGGTTATTTTTTGTATTTTTCGGTATGACCGAAAAACTGCTGCAATACATCTGGCAATTCCAGTATTTTAACCGTGCCCATTTGCAAACAACTTCAAACGAAGTACTCCAAGTACTTTTTCCTGGGCAACTGAATACCAATCAAGGACCTGATTTTTTAAATGCGCGTATAAAGGTTGGTGACACCATTCTTGTTGGTTCCATAGAACTGCATATAAAAGCATCTGAATGGCATAAACATCGTCATCAGGAAGATAAAAATTACTCGAATGTTATTCTGCATGTGGTTTATTCAGACGATGTAAATGATATCGATGCATTTCCAACACTTGAGCTAGCTTCTCGTATTTCAAATCTTCTTTTAGATAAGTATACGGCCCTGATGACAACACCCTCATTTATCAGTTGTGCCTCCAGTATCAGTGGTATACGAGAAATAACAATGATGTCTTGGAAAGAGCGCCTGCTGGCAGAGCGACTAACCCGGAAGGCAAAAGTTATTTTTGATTTTTTGCAAGCTACCAATCAACATTGGGAAGAATGTTTCTGGTGGCTACTGGCAAAAAGTTTTGGTGGAAAAGTAAATGGAGAAGCATTTCAAGCAATTGCTCGTACTATCCCATTAAATCTATTGGCCAAACACAAGAACCAGATCCATCAGTTGGAGGCTTTGATATTCGGGCAAGCCGGCTTATTACAGGCCAATCATACAGAAGCCTATCCCAAAATGTTGTATAAAGAATACCAGTTTTTAAGTAAAAAATATAACCTAAGGTGCATACATCAACCGCTTCACTTCTTACGTATGCGACCAGGTAATTTCCCTACAATACGCTTAGCCCAGCTAGCCATGTTAATTCATCATTCGCATCACTTATTTTCAAAAATTTTAGAAGCGAAAGAAAGTAAAGAGGTCTGGCAATATTTAAAAGTAACGGCCAATGACTATTGGCACTACCACTACCGGTTTGATGAAGAAAAAAGCTATATGCCTAAGAGATTGGGTGATGATGCAATTGATAGCATAGTTATCAATTGCATCATACCTGCATTGTTTGCTTACGGTTTATATAATAACTTGGATCAATACAAGAACAAGGCGTTGCAATGGCTCGAAAATACAAAAGCCGAAGAGAACGCCATAACAAAGGGGTTTAAATCCCTGCATGTCGATAATCTTTCGGCTTTTGACTCTCAAGCGTTGATAGAGCTAAAGAATGAATATTGTAATAATAAACGATGTTTGGAATGTACAGTTGGCGTTCAGTTGCTTAAGCAAACAAATTAGCGAACCGCCCTGCATTTTCTATAGCGTCCGCTGGCTGCTTCGGACGGTGTAACAGCGCGTGCACAGGAAGCCAATAAAATAACAATCAGGCAAAATGAAATCAGTCTTGTAATCATAGAGTTGGGATTAGATGGTTTTTAGCGACACAAAAATCTAAGGTTAAAGCATATTGAATCTCCTTAATTTGAATGAAATGTAGATTTTAAAGTATCAATTTGTTTAATTGTACAGACTTCTTATATATCCTTCTGTATGTGATTTCTCTTACTAGGTTTCTCTTACAAGTTGAATTGGTTTTATATAAATTTTTGGCCAAAATCAGGCTTATATAACAAGGCCTAACTAATCTTAATTTGAGATTGGTTAGGCCTATATTAAATAGAAATAAAAAAATACTTACTGAATTGTTTATTGAAGCATCTTCAAGCACATTACTAATTTAACAACTATTAGAAAACTTCATCCCATTTTTGCATATCTTTTTTTGAAGTAGTTTAAGAAAACGCTGTACTTAAAATTGGAAAGACTAAGACCAGTTACCCCAATTTACCTGTACTTCAATATCGGGATGAATGCTTTTCATAACAGGACAAGTATCACCAGTGTGTTTTAGAATTTGCCTTTGTTTTTCATCCAGGTTGGCTAAAGTTTCTGGTATATGAAACGTTAAATTAATCCCACTTACTCGTCTGGGTTCGGCTTTCATAAACTTTTCAACATCAATTTTTACACCTTCTAAATCAAAGCCCATAGTGCGAGCTTTTATGCCCATAACTGTAATCATACAAGAGGCTAGCGAAGTGGCTAGTAAGTCGGTAGGAGAAAAGCGTTCACCCTTTCCATTGTTATCTACCGGAGCATCTGTTTCCATGGCAGATTGGGAGCGTAAGTGGGTACAATTGGTTCTTAACTCTCCTTCGTATACAACTATTGAAGTCATTGTCTTTTTTTGCCTAAATTTACAGAACAACGTATCAAACACCGTGAAAAAATACATTCTAGCCTCTATACTACTAATTTTAGCCGCCACAATCAATGCCCAGAATACTTCTTCCCCTACATCAGATAAGAAAGCTGAAAAACGTAAGGAAAAGCAACAGCGCTTAAGCTCATTAACCAAGCAGGAAGAGGAAGGCGTTTTGAGTTACCGTAAACAAAGTGCTTTTGGTCTTCAGCTTCGTACAAATGGTTATGGTTTCTTCTACGAATTAGGGCGAGCTAGAACACCCCGATTTACAAACATTTATTCAATAGAGTTTACCGAGATAAAAGACCCGAAAGAGGACAAACAATCAGGTTCTGGCGGTTTTTTAGGTAATCCACTTATTTATGGTAAAATAAATAATTTCTACCAGGCCAAGCTAGGATTTGGACAGCAGTACCTTTTCGGTAACAAGGGCAATAAGAATGGAATAGCAGTAATGGGTCTTTACCAGGCTGGTTTAGCTTTTGGCTTCCTGAAGCCTTATTATGTAAGGATCTATGATAATAACGTTGAAAGAGATATTAAATACGACGATGATAATAATCTATTCCTTGAACAGGCTCAGTCAGGTAGTGGTTTATCTAAGGGCTGGAATGAGCTGAAATTTGAGCCGGGTGTTTTTGTAAAAGGAGCTCTTCGCTTTGACTTTGGTCGCTTTAATGAGCAAGTTCAGGCTATTCAAATTGGCCTAAGCCTGGAAGCCTATAATAAAAAGATTCCCATCATGGCTTTAAATGAAGGGGATCGCCTTTTTGTTCAAGGTCATCTGGCTTTCGTTTTTGGCCGCCGTAAATAAATGAGTTAATCACTTCATTTAGTTGATTTGCTAGCCTTTATGCATTGATTTCCTTGATTTGTAGTGTTTTAAAGAAGAGGTGTTTGGATTTGACAGAATATGCTGAACTTTGCAGCCGATTCGCTAATTCTAATTGAATATTGAGGTTTTGAATAGTGAATCTTCATTTTAGAATTGTTATCCATGATTGAACTTCCTATAGTAGCCGCAGAACAACCTATAAAAAGAAATAAACCAGATTGGCTTCGTGTTAAATTACCAATTGGACAAGAATATAAACACGTACGTAACCTGGTAGACACGCATAAATTACACACCATCTGCGAAAGTGGTAATTGTCCTAATATGGGTGAGTGTTGGGGGGCAGGTACAGCCACCTTCATGATCTTAGGGAATGTATGTACGCGCAGTTGTGGATTTTGTGCGGTGGCTACGGGGCGTCCGGAGCCTATCGATTGGGATGAGCCACAGCGCGTTGCGGAGGCTATTCATTTAATGCAGGCTAAGCATGCTGTTATCACTTCCGTTGACCGTGATGAGCAGAAAGACGGCGGTTCTCAAATTTGGTACAATACCATTAAAGCGGTTAAAGCCTTAAACCCAAATACCACACTAGAAACCCTCATCCCTGATTTCAAAGGGCAAAAGGAAAACATTCAACGAATCATAGATGCGGCTCCTGAAGTAGTATCACATAATATAGAAACAGTAGAACGTTTAACCCGCCAAGTACGTATTCAGGCAAAATACTGGCGTAGTATGGATGTCATTAAAACCTTGAAAGAGGGTGGCATGCGTACAAAAAGCGGTATCATGTTAGGTTTAGGGGAAACAAAGGAAGAAGTGATTCAAACGCTGGAAGACCTAAAGAATGCAGGTTGTGATGTAGTAACCATTGGCCAGTATTTGCAACCTACCAAAAAGCATTTACCAGTACAGCGTTTTGTACATCCTGATGAGTTTGCTGAATATAGAGAAATTGGCTATACCATTGGTTTAGACTATGTGGAAAGCGGTCCTTTGGTTCGCTCTTCTTATCATAGTGAACGCCACGTTATACCTGGTTATGGTAAAGCTGCCTGGGAAAAAGAGAAAGCAGAATTGATACCCTAATGCTTCGATACATTTTATTGGCCTCCTTAATGGGGGCAAAAGGTCTGTGTTATGCTCAATTAAGATGGACCAACGTTGATTCCCTTTTTCAGCCACTTCCAAAGTCGGTTCACGTTTATAAAACTACAGAACAGCTAGATGGAAAGCCTAATATTGCTTATTATATAAGCGCAGACCTGGCAGATAAGGATCTTGTATTTACAGTAGATACAACACTTCAAAGAAGGCTTACTCCTTCGCAATTCTTTGAGAAGAATGGTCAACCATTACTGGTTGTTAACTGTACCTTCTTTTCTTTTGAAACCAACCAAAGTTTAAATACCGTCATTAAAGATGGGAAACTGATAGCGCACAATAAGTCAGTAGCAGGAAAGGGAAAGGATACGTTGCAATATCATCATACACTGAATAGTGTATTGGGAATATCCAAAAAACGTAAAGCAGATATTGCCTGGGTCTATTCCGACTCCAATAGCAGGTATGCATTGGCTTCACAATTTCCATTTCGCAGTTTTAAGTCAGGCAATTTTCAGTTATCACAATCACTTCTTGGCCCTTTTCTAAATGATACAGCCTATAACTTCCATCAATCAAAACTTCAGAAATGGAAAATGAAAACGGCTGTTGGAGGAGGGCCTGTTCTGTTGCAAAATGGCGATGTTCAAATCACGAATAACGAGGAACGTAAGTTTTCTGGTAGGGCAATAGAGGATAAACATCCACGTACTGCAATTGGCTACACGGCAGACCAGAAGCTTATCCTACTAGTTGTACAAGGACGCTCTACCGGCTTGGCAGAAGGCGCAACCTTAACTCAGGAAGCCGTTATGCTTAAAGATCTGGGTTGTGTAGAAGCAATGAATTTAGATGGGGGAGGAAGCAGTTGTCTTTTAATTAATGGAAAAGAGACTATTACTCCTTCTGAAAAAGGTCAACAACGACCAGTACCAGCTGTTTTTATGATTGAAAAAAAGAAAGTAGCTGAATAAACTGTAAAGCCTATTTTCCCGGCTTTTTAAACTTTTGGAAATAACATCCTCTATAGCTTATAAAGCAGAAAAGTCGCCACTTGATGGCGACTTTTCTTATTCGGTTAGAAATAAAATTTTAGTCTCTTTGCTCCCATACAAGAGCTGAAGCACCTAGGATAGCAGCGTCAGCTTCACGCAATTCAGAAAAGATAAGCTTTACTTTATTCTGAAATATTGGAAGTAAATTTTTCTCCATGTGCTCTCGGGTTGGATTTAGAAGCAAGTTGCCCGCTTTAATCACTCCGCCAAAGAGTATGATGGCTTCTGGAGAAGAAAACATGACAAAGTTGGCAAGTGCTTCACCCAGTATTTGACCGGTAAAACGATAGGTTTCTGCAGCTATTGCATCACCCTGAATGGCGCAGTCGAATACCTTTTTTGAATCCAGCTCATCAAGTGCATAATTACGTAACAAGCTTTCTTGTGTGGAAGTGGCCAGAAGCTCTTTGGCTGTTATTACAATACCTGTTGCAGAACAATAGGCTTCAACAGAACCATCCAATTTTGTAGCCCAGTGCTTTCTTCCGCCTGGGCGAATTATTGTATGTCCTAACTCACCAGCAAAACCATCATGTCCTAGAATCAGATGACCATTTGCAACAATACCTGAACCCACACCAGTCCCCAATGTGATCATGATGAAATCCTTCATTCCTCTGGCAGCACCATACATCATTTCACCTATGGCAGCAGCGTTGGCATCATTAGTTAACGAAGCCGGTAATCCAAACTTTTCACTAACCAGATCAGTTACATCTAGTACACCTTTCCATTGCAGGTTGGGTGCGTATTCAATTGTTCCTTTATAATAGTTTCCATTAGGAGCACCAATACCAATGCCTTTTACCGTTTTGCCATCTTCTACTTCTTCCATTACAGGGGTAAGTGTATTGTAAAGCGCATCGATATAGGCTTCGAAAGTAGGGTAGCCTTCTGTTTTAAGGTCCCCCTTCCGTATAATATCACCTCTATGATTTACTAAGCCCCACTTTGTATTGGTGCCACCAATATCTATACCTATAGCTAATTCATGAGAAATTTCCATACTAAAATTCTATTCTAAAAGTTGATTATTTCCTTATGTCTGCGTCTAGCAAACCTGCTTCAGGGTTGTTTGAAATAGCTTCCAACTCAGCATCCGGCGTCTCATAATTTATACCCTGCTTTTTCAATATCCCTCTTACTGCAAAAGCAAAGAAAGCTAGGTAGGCAAAACACATTACAGGAATCCAATAAGATTGGTGGATACCATGACCTACAACAGTTGATTTTGATTGCAGGTAATCAGCCAACTTGCCTTGAATAGGAGGAATGATACCACCACCTAAGATCATCATAATAAGAAAAGCAGATCCTTGAGTAGTATACTTTCCTAAACCTGTTATTGCCAAAGTAAAAATAGCTGGCCACATAATAGAGCAAAATAGTCCTCCGCTTAAAAATGCATATACAGCAACCATACCAGTAGAGAAAATTCCCACTAACATCGCTGTTAATCCTAATGCACTAAAAATTAATAATGTTCTAGCAGGTCTATCCTTACTTAAGTAGAATCCAGCAATTTGAATTAAGACACAAATTCCATAAAAATATAAAGGCGACATGTCATATTGAGCCAAAGAATTGACTCCAATAACAATTCCAAAGGCTACTATAGGAACTATGAACAATAATGCCTGTCTTGTTGAGTTTTTAATATTGAAAGCCGAAATTGCTCCAGCCCAACGTCCAATCATTAAACTTCCCCAATACATAGAAACGAATGGGGCAATTTGTGATGATTGATAACCTCCAAATAATGGCTGTTTCAAGAGTTCTCCTAAATTACTTCCAATGGCAACTTCAACCCCTACATACACAAATATGGCAAGCATACCAAGTACCAGCTGAGGGTATTTCATTGCTCCCCATCCTTCAGGGCTTTTCTTTGCACTTAAATTGGATAATAGCAAACCTCCAACAACTACTGCTAAAGCACCAAATAGCCATTTCATTCTATAAGTTTCCAGCTCATGTTTCTCAATTACACTTAATGACGCTTGATCAACTTTATAGCTATTAAAAACAGGGACAAACATGAAAATTAGTAACCCTGTTATTATTAGTAAGGCGTATAATGCTTTGTTTGCTTTCTCTGTTCTCTCAGTAGTGATGCCTGAAGGAACTTTTTTAGAAAAGAAAAATAAAGCAGCAGCACACACAAATAATGCACCAACACAGGCGTATAGGATAATCACCTTATTTAAGCCGAGTGATTGAATCTTTTCATCTGTAATAGCTGCGGTAGTTCCAAAAAGTGCAAAAGCGACAATGATCGGACCGATCATTGTACCAAAAGAGTTGATACCACCTCCAAGATTAACACGACTGGTCCCAGTAGAAGGATCACCTAATGTGATAGCAAAAGGTTGAGCAGAAGTTTGTTGTAAAGAAAACCCAAGTGCTACTATAAAAAGGCCAACAAGCATTCCAGCAAAAGCATCAGCATTCACGGCAACGATCATTGCTACAGCTCCAAGTGCAGAAAATAGCAAACCGTAAATAATACTTTTCTTATAGCCCCATTTTCCAACTAAGTCGTGTCCTCCAAATGCACCATATGCGAACAACACTAAAGCTCCCACATAATAGGCTAAGTAAAATGCAAAATCAATAAGCTGACTCTGAAATTGATCTAATTGAAAATAGTGCTTACAAAATGGGATAAAAACACTATTCCCAGCCGCAATGAATCCCCAGAAAAAGAAAACAGATACTAAAGTACTTAAGGCACCATAGTTTGTAGGGATAGGTCCGTTAGAATTAGGAGCTGTTGGTCTAATCGGAGCTCCAGCTGATGTCGCCATAATTAAAATTTGGATTAAAAAGGTTGCCCAAAATAAAGAGAAAGTATTAATATACAATTATTATTACTTAATAGTGTTGATAACTTGACTTATAAATTGGAATAAATTCTGCTTTGAGAATCCGCCAATTCGTAAGTAATTTGACGATTGGGAGTAAATAGCCATATGGAAATAATTCACGTTTCAGCAGAGTGTTATCCGGTAGCAAAAGCAGGCGGATTAGGAGATGTAGTGGGAGCCTTGCCTAAATATCAAACAGCTTCAGGGCATATCGCCAAGGTAATTATGCCTATGTACAGAACAAAGTTTCTATTTCAAAATGAATGGGATGTTGTACATGAGGGTGGACAATATATCGGAGGACAATGGTTTAAATATGCCGTTATAAAGGAAAAGACAAACAAACTAGGTTTTGACTTGTATCTTTTAGATATAAATGGGCTTTTAGATCGAGAGAAGATCTACGGATACGACGATGACATCCAACGGTTTTTAGCTTTTCAAATAGCCGTTTGTGATTGGCTAAGCCAGTGGCAGGATAAGCCAGATGTAATTCATTGCCATGATCACCACGCTGGTTTGATCCCTTTTATGGTTAAGTACTGTTATGGCTTTCAAAGTCTAGCCAATGTACCAACTGTGTTTACGATACACAATGCAGAATATCAAGGCTGGATGGGTTGGCATTTACAACATTTACTCCCTTCGTTTGATTCCTGGAAGACAGGCATGATGGATTGGGACAATACAATTAACCCCCTTGCCAGCGCAGTAAAATGTGCATGGCGGGTTACTACGGTTAGTCCTAGCTATATGGAAGAGCTAAAGCATGATGCCAATGGGCTGGAAGCATTGTTATCATCGGAGTCTTATAAGTGTACGGGTATTTTAAACGGAATTGATACAGAAGTTTGGGATCCTTCTACCGATACCTATTTAACCAAAAACTTTGATGCTCATGAAGTCAAAGAAGGGAAAAGAAAGAATAAAAAAGAATTGTGTACACAGTTCGGATTAGATTCTACAAAACCATTAATTATATTTATTGGCCGACTGGTAGGAGAGAAAGCTGCTGATGTTTTACCCGATGCTATCCGTTCATCAATCTATCATTCAGGGGGGGCTGCCAATTTCCTGATCCTTGGCTCTGGCGAACCTCATATTGAGCAACGCGTTGCCGCTTTGCAGCATCAGTTGCACGGGTTCGTTAGTACCTATATTGGCTACAACGAAGGACTAAGTCATTTAATGTACGCAGGGGCCGACTTTTTGATGATGCCAAGCAGGGTAGAGCCTTGCGGACTGAACCAAATGTATGCTTTACGTTATGGCACGGTACCCATAGTGCGTAGCACTGGCGGCTTAATGGATACGGTAAAGGATTTTGAAGACTGGCAAGGGTATGGTATTCGCTTTAACCATGCTAATGTAGAGGACCTTACACATGCAATTAGCAGAGCTATTGATCTGTATAATGAAAAGCGGGATTTATTTAATTGGATGCGAACTCATATGATGGGACTAGATCATTCATGGAATACATCTGCTAAAGAATACAC
The DNA here is from genome assembly GCF_001644645.1 of Flavisolibacter tropicus. Lineage (NCBI taxonomy): Bacteria > Pseudomonadati > Bacteroidota > Chitinophagia > Chitinophagales > Chitinophagaceae > Flavisolibacter > Flavisolibacter tropicus. The sequence goes on from NZ_CP011390.1 coordinate 601,628, forward strand.
ACTTCTTTATCAAAGTTTGAAATAAAGAAGTGGTAGTAAATTGTTAATCACTAAAGTTTAATTTTATAACTCATTCGTCTGACCTTTAACGATAATAAATAAATAGAAAAGATACGGCTATGAAAGAAATGTTGTCAGTTATACTTGGAGGAGGTGCTGGAACAAGACTATATCCCTTAACAGCTACACGTTCAAAACCGGCAGTTCCTATTGCGGGTAAATATCGCCTGGTAGATATTCCTATTTCTAACTGCCTGAATTCGGGTATCAGCCGCATTTTCGTATTGACCATGTATAACTCGGCATCTTTAAATCGCCATATCAAAAATACTTACCAGTTTAGCACCTTTAGCAATGCTTTTGTTGATATCCTGGCAGCCGAACAAACTCCAGATAACTTTACCTGGTTTATGGGCACAGCCGATGCCGTTCGTCAGGGTTTACGCCATATTGCTCCTTTCCCAAGTGATTATGTACTGATTCTTTCTGGGGACCAACTCTATCAGTTAGACTTTGTGGCTATGCTGGAGGAACATAAGCAACGTGGTGCTGATATAACAATAGCTACCATTCCAGTATCAGCTAAGGAGGCTTCTGAATTCGGTATCTTAAAGACTAACGATGGTTATATTACTTCTTTTGTAGAAAAGCCTAAAAGCGGATTAGAAGATTGGATAAGCGATACCGGAGAAGAAATGAAAGCTAAAGGCAAAGAATACCTGGCCTCCATGGGTATCTACATATTCAACAGGCAGATGTTATTCGATATGTTGTTGAATGAAAAGAAAGAGGCTACAGACTTTGGTAAGGAAATCATTCCCCAATCTATAGAAAAGTATAAGGTAGCCTCTTATCAGTATGAAGGCTATTGGGAGGATATTGGAAACATTCATGCCTTTTTCGAAGCCAACCTGGCTTTAACAGAAGACCTGCCTGCTTTCAATTTATTTGACAACCAACGCGCCATTTATACAAGAGCACGTATGCTACCACCGGCCAAGGTAAGTGGTACTCGCTTGGATAAGGCTATTATTTCTGAAGGCTCTATCATTAATGCTTCTCATATCGAACGATCAATAGTTGGTATCCGCTCCCGTATTGGACATGAAACTACGTTGATCAATACCTACCTCATGGGTAATGATTATTTTGAAACGCTTGATGATATTCAAAACGACAAAGACAATGGAATTCCTCCTTTAGGAGTAGGTGCACGTTGTAATATTCAAAATGCAATCATTGACAAAGATTGCCGTATTGGTAATGATGTGAAGATTACTGGCGGATCACATTTACAGGATGGAGACCATGCACTATTTACGATCAAAGATGGTATTATCGTTGTGAAAAAAGGAGCTGTTTTGCCTGATGGATTTACCATTGGGTAACAGTTATTCACACTGAATTCCATAGCGTATAGTATTTGTGTAGCAAAAACACATTATTAGGCATTTGTTACTTAACTTAGGCCATATATTGTAACGCTTGCTTATGTCTACTATCACTACCACCTCCAAGCCCAAACTGCCGCTTTCTGAAATCATAAATATGAGTGTTGGATTCTTTGGAATCCAATTCGGTTGGGATTTACAGCGTGCCAACATGGGGCCTATATATGAAAACCTGGGTGCAAACGCAGATGATATCCCATTGTTGTTTTTGGCAGCACCACTAACGGGTTTGCTGGTGCAACCCATTATTGGTTATTTAAGCGATAAAACCTGGCATCCCAAGTTTGGTAGAAGAAGGCCTTACTTCTTTATCGGTGCTGTTTTAAGTTCTATTGCTCTTTTATTTATGCCACACAGCGCAGCTCTATGGATGGCTGCCGGCTTGTTATGGGTACTGGATACCTTTGGTAACGTGGCTATGGAACCATTTCGCGCTTTTGTGGCCGATAAATTACCCGATAGTCAATTGAATCAGGGCTTCATTATGCAAAGTCTTATGATTGGATTAGGAGGTAGTATTGCTTCCTCTTTACCATGGGTAATGAGTCACTGGTTGAATTTGAAAAATACTGCCGAGAAAGGTGGAATTCCTGAAAACGTAAAATTCTCTTTTTATATAGGAGCGTTCTTCTTCTTAACTGCAGTATTATATACTGTATTCAGTACGAAAGAATATCCTCCTGCAGATATTGATAGTAAGGATAAATTAAAAGAACCTAATAAAGGAATTAGCGGCGGTATTCGAGAAATTACTTCTTCAATTGCTCACATGCCACCCAAAATGCGCGTCATAGCTTTAGTACAATTCTTTACATGGCCAGGCCTTTTCTTAATGTGGTTCTATTATTCTACAGCTGTAGCGTACAACATATTTGGAGCTACCAGTGTCTCTGATCCACGTTTTGGAGAAGGTCGTGATTTTGCAGGTTTAACGCTGGCATTTTACAATGTGGTTACGTTTGTTTTTGCCTTTATTCTTCCCTTTATTGCAAATAGGTTAGGAAGAAAAGCTACGCATTCGCTTTGCCTGGCTATAGGTGCGTTAGGACTGATTAGTGTAGCATTTGTATCTAATCAATACATGCTTTTTGGTTGTATGACTGCTGTAGGAATTGCCTGGACTAGTATTTTGTCTATGCCCTATGCTATGTTAAGTAGTGCGATACCGCAAAACAAAATAGGTATCTACATGGGTATTTTCAACTTCTTTATTGTATTACCAGAAATTATAGCATCTCTGTTTTTTGGATACATCATGGAGCATTGGTTACATAATGATCGCTTGTTAGCCGTACAAATTGGTGGCTGTTTAATGATTATAGCCGCTATAACCTGTTTCCTTTTTATTAAGGAAAAGAAATATGAAAGGGTGGATGAAGCAACCACTGCTGAGATGGAAATTTTGGAACAACGCTCTGTTTAAATACTTTATGAAAAGACTTACCCTATTTTTTTTAGCACTACTTGCTATAAAAGCATATTCTCAAAGTATCAAGGTTTATCCTACCAATTGGTGGGTTGACATGAAACACAATAAGATTCAATTAATAATTCACCAAGAAGACAGCACGCAAGTATTTCCGGCTAAGTTGACCGTTCGATCTTCTTCTCCGGATTTCAAAATAGTAAAGGTTCATCAACCAGAAAATCCTCGCTATCTTTTTATAGATGCAGAAATCAGTGCAACAGCTAAACCTCAAAAAGTAAAACTTTCGTTGGGGGGTACTACTGCTAGTGCAGCGAATACTATCAATTATGAGTTAAAGCCCCGTCGTTCTGGTAAAGGCACAAGCTATGCACAAGGAGTGACTTCAGTTGATTTCATGTACTTGATCATGCCTGATCGTTTCGCTAATGGAGATCCTGCAAATGATAAGATTGCTGGAATGAAGGACCATGCCTTCAGCCGGGATTCTATCTACTATCGCCATGGCGGCGATTTGCAAGGAGTGATCAATCATTTAGATTACTTACAGGAGCTAGGTGTAACAGCTATTTGGTTAAACCCGGTTCTTGAAAATAACATGCCTCGCACTTCTTATCACGGCTACGCTTTTACAGACCATTATACGATTGATCCTCGGTTTGGAGGCGATACTGCTTACAAGCGTCTGATCAACGAAATGCATAAGCGTGGTTTGAAAATGGTACAAGATGCTGTTTACAATCACGTAGGTACAGAACATTGGTTTGTAAAAGATCAACCTACCAAAGACTGGCTGCATCAATGGCCTACTTATACAAACACTACTTATAAAGACCAAGTATTGTTTGATCCTTATGCCAGCAAATCGGACCATAAAAAGATGAGTGATGGCTGGTTTGTGCCTTCCATGCCTGACCTAAACCAGCAAAATCCTTATGTTGCCAACTTCTTAATTCAACATGCATTATGGACAGTGGAGGAGTTTGGTATTGACGGTTGGCGGATTGATACCTATGCCTATAACGATCTGGAGTTCATGAATCGCTGTAACAAAGCATTATTGGATGAATATCCTAAGCTGACCATCTTTGGTGAAACCTGGGTTCATGGAGTTCCCAATCAAAGCTATTTTGTAAATAATAATTACAAAATAGCTTACAAAAGCAATCAACCAGGAGTGACCGATTTCCAGGCACTTTGGGGGCTTCAAGACGCCATGACGAAGGACTTTGGTTGGACAGATGGTGTGAACCGCTTATATACTACACTGGCCCAGGATTTTGTTTATAAAGATCCTATGCAGAATGTGATCTTTATGGATAACCACGATCTCAGCCGCTTTTATTCTGTTGTAGGTGAGGATTTGGATAAATACAAAATGAGCATTGGCTGGCTGCTAACATCACGCGGTGTGCCACAATGGTATTATGGCGCAGAAATAGGGATGAAGGGCCTTGCCAATCCAGATGGCTGGGTACGTTTAGACTTTCCGGGAGGATGGCCTGGCGATAAAGTCAACAAGTTTGTAAAAGCTGGCAGAACCCCAAGAGAAGATTCTATTTTCAACTATACAAAGACGCTGGCCAACTATCGTAAAAACGCTTCTGCTATTAAAACAGGCAAGCTTATGCAATTTGTACCCGAAGATGGAGTGTACACTTATTTTAGGTACGATAACAACCAAACAGTGATGGTGGTTATGAATACCGCAAAAGAGGAGAAGACGGTTGATACCAAACGCTTTGAAGAACGTTTTTCTGGCTTTAGTAAAGGAAAAGAAATTACAACCGGTGCCATTCAGGAATTAAGAACAAAATGGAAGCTTCCTGCAAAAGGCATTTGGATTTTGGAATTAATGAAATAACAAAACAACTACATAATAAAGAAAGGTCGCGTTTAGCGACCTTTCTTTATTAAAAACACTTTCACTTCTTATTTCTCAAAACTGTAGCTTGTAGCTCTCAGCTTCCCTAAATAGCAAAATTGACTATTAGCTTACTGCCATATTCACCCCACTGACGTAACACTTTATCTAAGGATTGCATCATGGTAGTTCTGCTAACTTTCTTCCCTTTTGTAGCAGGCGTTACACTATTCATATTGATATCAAAGACATCGACCTTTGTGGCAAACCAAGTGGCATGTAAGCGGGGGATACCTAAACCCAGAATCATGCCGGGTAAACCTTGTATACCTTCCGGCCCACCGGAGATCATGATCTCATCTGTGTAAAAAGCAAAAAGTCCAATAGTATCATTTAAGATACCCACGGCCTTACGGCATTCATAACCAGCAATAACCCTTGTATCTGCCGTTAGCTTCCATTTGATTTTAGAAACACTGTCTTCCATTAGAAATGTTTCTTCATACACTGGCTTTTGAGCTATGGTTCTACCCGTTTTGAAGTCTGTAAATACTACATTCTTATCAGCTACAGGTCTGTACCAGGTTTTAGGGTCTACCTCTACTTCACGTCCAGGCTTATAGATAGACTTAGTGCTGTCGCCAATAAAATTGTGATAGCTGAGTACTGTTTTCGGGAGTCTTTCCTTGATCCGTTCAAACCATTCCGGTTCCATGTCTTTATACAGGGCATGAACGTTTGTGGTTTTTTCAAATTCCACATTTACTTTTCCAAAGAATTGTGTCTGTGCCTGGCTAGCTAAAATGCTGTTTAAGGCTATGATAAATAAACTAATCTTTTTCATCGTTAATTATTTTGATCCTGGCATTTTATTGAATGACCATTCGAATTTTAATAAGAAGTATTGACCTATACGCGAGAAGCGCTCTTCTGTAATGAAATTGCTGCTAATATTACGGTTGAAGCCTTTGTTCTGATCTAACAGGTCACGGGCTTCCAAAATGATCTTTCCGTCTTTTTTCTTAAAAATCTTTTTAGACAAGTTCGCATTCCACAGGATGATGTTGGTAGCCGGGGCAAAGGCATCCAATCCCTGCCGCAAATCAAAGTTGCAATCAGAGGTTAATTCTATTTTACCTGGCAACATCAACATACCACTTATATAACCACCATAAGATAAGTAGTTTGTCTTCCTTGTTCCATCATTGATAGAGCGAGTAGAAGAGAAGTTTTGAGCAATTTTTGGACGGAATTCAAAACTGTATTTCTCAGGATAATCGTAATAAAAGCTTAGGTTTAGATCAAAGCTTTTATAATCAGTCGTATTTTTTTCATCATTTAAAAAGTTGATATTACGTCCACCATTTGCATTAATTCCAATTCTACGGCCAAGCTTCTTCTCACCACCATTTTTTCCTATTTGACCCCATGTAAACCAATTATAGGTTCCGTTAACATTAACCGGGCGGGAGGTGCGTTTACCCGTTCTTAAATCTAGAGTGCTTGCAGTAGTAATTGCATTTGTTACCTTGTTGAAGCTGGCGCTAAAATATAAATTGCGGCCACTTAATACTTTATAACTATTGAAGAAGGTACTTAAACTATGATTAAAGCCTACTTTCAAGTTCGGATTACCTTCATAGATTGCCAATGGGTTGGTATTATCTTTTAATGGTTGTAATTGGTTGATGGACGGTTGTCGTGTAGTACCTCTATAATTAAATGACCAGTTGGTTTGTTGTTTAAATGCATAGTTGAAACTGGCTTGAGGTGTCAGGTTGAGGAAGTTATAGGTTGAATTTTCTTCACTATCCGCATTTAACAGCTTTAACTTAACTGAGGAAACTCCGGTACCAGCAGCAAAGCGTATCTTTTTGTCAGTATATCGCAGCACTGCCATGGTACTGTGTGAATACGCATCCATGTCAAAATTATTGCTGTAGTCTTCATTCCTAATGTCATATTTACCATTTCCACCTTCATTATATGTGTTCTGATAAGAAGAAGCATTATTCCGGTTGTACGCATAGTCCAATACAAGATTCATCTTTTTTGAAATGGGCTCACTAAATGTAACCTTGCCTCCAAGTGTTTGAGAGCGGCCATCAAAAAAGCGCATCTGGTCTACTAAGCCAACAGAGTCCATAATACCATCTTTGTTTGTATCATAGTCTGACCGGACATGTGAATAGCTCTCATTGTCATCTTCAGTTATACCAAAACGTAGTGTTGTCAACAACTGGCGATTCTTCTTCTTAAACAATTGCTTATATACTAGTGAGTTGTCATTTTGTATACGGGTGTTGTCATTCTCTCTCCTTTGGTTATCGATTCTTGTCAATAGATTGTCTTGAGTAAAGTCTCGATTGGTTTGCTCTCCACCATTTGTCATTTTGTATGTGGCACTGGTAGTAAACTTAAATGAAGTCAATGAATCCATTTTCCATTCATACTTGCCATTAATGGCATGTTGCTCGTTTAAGCCATACGAATTTGTTAAGCGATTTTCTAGAGTAGGGACTTTGTAAAAACCCTGCGTAAAGCCGGTGGCTATATTCTCTGTCTCTAAACGGTTGTACCGATAGGAGAGATTCACATTGTTCTTATCTGCATTCCACTTATTACTGAAAAGGCCGCCAACAGAGGTTGCTGTTGGCAAACCTCTCAAGCTCCAGTCGTTGAAGTCATCATTAGAACCATAGCTATAATAAAAACCACCAATTTCATCATACTCCATATCGTTTTCCATGCCAAGCTTCTCCCGATCCTCCCAACTCAAACTTCCAGTATTTATCCCTGTACGAGTTCCATAAAGTGCTACTTTCTTTTTACCTACAAAACGATTGTATAAAGCTTTGGCATCTACCAGATTGTCAAAATTACTGCCGGCAATTACCTTTCCAAAGGCACCTTTTTTGCTGTTCTCCTTGAGTTTAATATTGATCGTCTTTCCTTCCGTACCAGATGTAATACCGGTTAGTTGTTGCTGTTCTGTTTTGGTATCAAATACCTGCACTTTATCTACAGCCTTAGCTGATAGATTTTGAGTAGCCATGGTAGGATCGTCTCCAAAAAACTCTTCACCATCTACCAATACTTTGTCAACACGTTTGCCCTGTGCCGTTATCTCACCCTTGCTATTTACTTGGAAACCTGGTAGCTTTTTCATCAGGTCTTCTACAGTAGCACCTTCTTTTACCACAAATGAATCAGCATTGAATTCTGTAGTATCACCTTTGATCCGAATGGCTTGTCCACTGCGAATTACCACTTCTTTCAGTAATACACTTTTGGGAGTAAGGGATATTTGTCCAATGTCTTTTTGACCATCTTTCAACTCCACTTCATCTGCATAATCAGCAAATTTGGGGAATGTGATCAGTAAGATATACTTCCCCGGTTTTAGGTTTTGCAGGTCAAATGCACCGTTTTTGTCCGATCGGGTAAAACGAGCCAGTGTGCTATCGTTTTTGTGTAGTAGGGAAATAACGGCATTTGGTAGCGCACGCTTTTCTGAAGTATCGCGTAACGTACCTTTCAGACCTGTTTCTTGTGCATATAACGTTAGAGTAGAGGCTAAAAAAAATGCCAATAGCCCAATGAGTTTCTTCATAAACAGTTGTTCTGGTTTTATGACAACAAAATAAAGAGGTATTGATTTGGCAATTGCTAACTTTATGTTAACTGTAATTGTTTTGGATCAAGTAGGTTGACAAGCAAGATCAATTGAAAAAATAGAGGTACTGAAAATTATATTAAGGCTAAGTCACGCAAACGATAAAGTATGAACGACGAAAAGCACACGAGCAATAAGGTTATGCGTTACGAAGACGCCAATTTTGTTGATACCCAAAAACCGGTATGGAACTATTCTGTTTTTTACGATCATGATATAAACAACTTTCAAAACGGCACCCATTATTCGCTGTATGAAAAGTTTGGTTCCAGGCCCATGACCGTACTAGAAAAAGAGGGGTATTATTTTGCCGTATGGGCGCCAAATGCCACTAAAATAGCTGTAGTGGGCGATTTTAATGGTTGGGACTCACAAGCACACATTTTGTTTCCTCGTCTGGATCGAAGTGGCATTTGGGAAGGCTTTATTCCTGATATCTCTAAAGGCAGTCTTTATAAATATCATATTACAGGATATCATGGTCGCATTACATTAAAGGCAGATCCTTTTGCCAACTATGCAGAGCGGAGGCCTGCAACCTCATCCATAACCTGGAATTTTGACTATAAATGGAACGATAAGAAGTGGATGCAGGAACGCAAAAAACATAATGCACTTAATGCACCCTGGAGTGTGTATGAGCTGCACCTGGCTTCTTGGATGCGACCTGCTCGCCATGACGAGGAGAGTTATAACAATTATCACCAAATTGCTGAACACTTGGTGCCTTATGTCCAAGAAATGGGCTTTACGCATGTAGAGTTTATGCCTGTTATGGAATATCCATTTGATGGGAGTTGGGGATACCAAGTGACAGGTTTTTTTGCACCCACCTCACGGTTTGGTGAACCAGAAGGACTGATGCATCTTATAGACCAATTACACCAGGCAGGTATCGGTGTTATCCTGGATTGGGTTCCTTCTCACTTTCCAGCCGATGCACATGGTCTCTATATGTTTGATGGTACCCACACTTACGAATATGCTGATATGCGTAAGGGCTTCCATCCCGATTGGAATTCCTACATTTTTAATTATAAAAGAGGAGAGGTAAAATCCTTTTTGATCAGTAGCGCCCATTTCTGGTTTAAAAACTTTCATATTGATGGTGTGCGTGTTGATGCTGTTTCTTCCATGTTGAAATTGGATTATTCTCGTGAGGAAGGAGAGTGGGAACCAAATGAGTTTGGTGGAAACGGTAACTTGGAAGCCATTGCTTTTATAAAAGATCTGAACGAAACGCTGTTCCGCGACTTCCACGATATACAAACCATAGCAGAAGAGGCTACGGACTGGCCGGGTATCTCTAAGCCTACCTATGCAGGCGGATTAGGCTTTGGTATGAAATGGATGATGGGATGGATGCACGATACTTTAGATTTCTTTAAAGTAGACCCCTATTATCGAAAGAATTACCAGGATAAACTAACGTTTAGCATGATGTACTATTACGATGAGAACTTCATGCTGCCGTTGAGTCATGATGAGGTAGTGCATGGAAAGTCGCCCATGATCTATAAAATGCCGGGTGACGAATGGCAGAAGTTTGCCAACCTGCGACTAATGTATACCTATATGTGGACCCACCCTGGCGGGCGTTTGCTTTTTATGGGTGATGAGTTCGGGCAGACATCAGAGTGGGATTATCGAAGTGAACTGGACTGGTATCTCTTGGAGCATAAATACCATAAAGGGGTGCAAAGCTGTATAAAAGACTTAAACAGTATTCTAAAAGCCAGCCCTGCCTTGTTCAGTCGCCAATTTAGTGCGGGTGGATTTGAATGGGTGGATTTGAATCATCGACAGGAAAGTGTAGTGGTATATCTTCGTAAGGGAGAAAAGGTTGCTGATAATGTATTGGTGATACTAAACCTAACACCAGTGCCTAGACTGGATTGGGAAATCTATGTTAGCGATAAGAAGTATACAAAAGAGATCTTTAATAGTGATGCTGAAGACTATGGGGGCTCTGGCGATGTATATAACCCTAACATACACAATGAAATTGTTAACAGGAATGAAAAAACGTATAAAATCCTTGTCAACTTACCGCCTTTGGGGGGCATTATTCTAAAGTAAATACTTATTAAAAACAAATTATATTAGTAGTTGTCAAATTTGATTACCACTTTTGTAGTGTCCAGTATCCAAAACAACTTAACGGTATCCTATGCGAATCATTTTAGCTGTTGCATTTACGGCTTTCTCTGCCGCCGCTGCGTATGCGCAAACTGATAGTTCTACATTTTTCCTTCAAAAGGGTTTAGAAGAAAAAGGCAAAGGCCGGGCCATGGAAGCCTTCAAACAGTTTGATAAGGCCTATTCTTACAACAAGACCAATAAGGATGTAGTAAATGAATTAGCCAACTCGCTGTTAGGCTTACGTCGTTATGCACAGGCACGCGAAAAGTTCCTGGAACTTGAAAAGTTGGGTGACAAATCAGTTGATATTTACAAAAACCTGATGACGCTTTCTTTCAACATGCGTCAGTTTCCGGATGTTATCAAATATGCCGGCTTGTTAAAGCAGGCAAACCCCAATGAAAAAGTAGCCTTCTATATAGGTAAAGCCCATTACGAAAACGAGAATTATGGAGAGGCTATCAAGCAGCTTACGGTAGCTATGCAGGAAGATCCTACAAATGCAGAATCACCCTATATGATTGCCCGTGCGTATAGCGACATGAATAACAACAAGCTGGCTGCTCCTTTTTTTGAAAAAGCTATTGCCTTGCAACCAGACAATGCCCGTTGGATGTATGAACTGGGCTTAATCTATTATGCTATTCCCGACGATAAGAATTCTTTGAAGTATTTATTGATGGCGGGTGAAAAGGGCCTTAAACGAGATAATGAATACCTGGAGAATCTGGCCATTGCTTACTTAAACAACAAGCAGTTTGATAAAGGAATGGATATTTTGAAGGAATCTTTGAACCGCCGCCCTTCTGATATGAACCTGTTAAACATGATGGCAGAAGCCTGCTATGATACTAAGCGTTATGATGAAGCCATTGGCTATTGGGATAAGGTATTAGAGCTAGATAAACAAAACGCATCTGCCTTGTTTATGATCGGTATGAGCTACCAAAAGAAAGGCGAAAAGCAAAAAGGTATGGCGTTGTGTGATAAGGCTATAGAAATTGATCCAAGTCTTGCTAAAAACCGTCAGAAAATGGAAATGCCAGGCGGACTGTAGAATTGCCTGTGCACGCCCCCAACCCCTAAAGGGGAGGGCCTGCTCACCGCACTAAGCTAGTCAATGGCCATTGGTCAATAGTCATTGACTAGAACACAAAACCTGAAGTTCAAACGCTCTCATAATAAAAAAGCACTCCAATGATGGAGTGCTTTTTTTTGTGGAGGAAAACAAATCCTTATAGTAATCCTTCTGATCTTCCTAATCCCGGTTCATTCTTCCCTCAAGCTTCAGTCTTCCTTGCCTGCTATTCCTCAGCTCCTTCATAGCTACGCCTCTGTCCCTTCATGGTTACTCCGTATCCACTCCTTAGTTACTCCGTATGGAAGCCTACTTAACTCCGTATCAGAGCCCTTCCTTGCCCGGTATCTCTGCCATTCTACTCTTATACCCTGGGAAGATTATCTGTCAAAACAGCCATAAATAGTAGAAGAAAGTTTAATCCGAAGGAAAGAAAATGACCTATAAGAGTAGCTCTTAAAGATATAAAACACCCCACCAAAGACGTACTTTCATCATCGGCTAATCAGCAAATTCCTTCCTCTGTGTCGCCGTGGATCCCGACAACGCTGGCGCACCCCTTCAAGGTGCAAAAGTGCGCAACTGGCTTTCTCACGTTTGACGTTTCACGTCTCACGAAAAGCCTTTGTGATTAAAGTTATTTACATACGCTCCGGTACCCGAATACCTAACAACGCCATGCTGTTTTTAATAGTTGTGGCAGTCAGCTGGCAAAGCTGCAGACGTAAGGCTTTTTTTTCTTCGCTTTCGGCATTCATTACGGAGTGTTCGGTATAGAAAGTATTAAATGTCTTAGCTACATTAAACGCATAAACGGCAATTACGGATGGATTGTGTTCTTCGGCTGCTTCTTTTACTACGGTTCCAAATTGTTCCAATAACAACAACAATTCCTTCTCTAGCTTCATTAGTCCATTAAAACTGATCGGAGCGTTGCTTATAGGCTCCGCCTTGCGCAAAATAGATTTGATACGTGCGTGTGTGTATTGCACAAACGGACCAGTGAAGCCGTGGAAGTCAATGGACTCCTCTGGATTGAAGACCATCTTCTTCTTAGGATCTACACGCAATAAGAAGAACTTCAAGGCACCCAAGCCAATAATATCATAGAGCTCTTTTAGTTCCTCTTCGTTGAAGTCTTTCACTTTGCCACTTTCCTGAGTATGCTTGGCTGCAATGGCTACCATTTCATCTACAAGGTCATCGGCATCTACTACCGTACCCTCACGGCTTTTCATACGACCACTAGGCAGTTCCACCATGCCGTAGCTTAAGTGGTAGATACCATCGGCATAAGGCTTGCCTAGCTTTTGTAGAATCAACTTCAGCACCTTCATGTGGTAGTTCTGTTCATCACCAATAACATACACACTCTGATCGTAAGGAAACTCGTTGTATTTCTGATCAGCAAGACCGAGATCTTGTGTGATATATACAGAGGTGCCATCTTTACGTAGTACCAATTTCTCATCCAAACCATCAGCCGTTAGATCAATCCACACAGAGCCATCATCTTTACGGAAGAAGACACCTTGCTCTAATCCCTGCTCTACAAACTGACGACCTAATAAATAGGTTTGGCTTTCATAATAAGTTTTATCAAAGTCTGAGCCTATACGTTTGTATGTTTCATCAAATCCTTCATACACCCAGCCATTCATTTTATTCCATAGCTCCATTACTTCGGGCTTTCCGGCCTCCCAATCTACCAGCATTTGCTGGGTTTTTTTCATAATTGGAGTATTAGCCCGAATCAAATCTTTCAACTCATCTTCAAGTTTTGCTTTTTTCTCCTTATCCTTTTCATTTTTTCCATTCTCACCAATAGCATTTATTTTCTCTACAAGTTGATTTACTTTTTGTTTATCGATTTCTTTAAAATCTGTAAAGTCTTTATTCGAGATCTTTTGAGAAATCGTAGATGCTTCAGCTTTTATTTGATTTTCGCAACGTACATAATAATCACCTACAAAGTGGTCGCCTTTCATTCCTCTACTTTCTGGAGTCTCTCCATTGCCAAATAGCTGCCAAGCTATCATGCTCTTGCAGATATGTATTCCCCGGTCGTTAACAATACAGGTTTTCATAACCTCATTGCCGGTGGCTTTCAGAATTTCAGCTACAGACCATCCTAAGAAGTTGTTACGCAAGTGGCCAAGGTGCAAAGGTTTATTGGTGTTAGGAGAGGAGTACTCCACCATCACTTTAGTACTGCTTTTAGGACTATGGCCTAAATAGGCATTATTATAATCTTTTGAAAGGAAGTCTGTATAAAAGTTGTCTGCAACCGTCAAATTCAAGAATCCCTTGATGACGTTGAAGGCGGTAAACAGCTCTTTATTATTGTTTACCAGGTACTCGCCCAGTTCCTGGCCTATTTGTTCCGGCGCTTTGCGCAATTGTTTAATTAAGGCAAACAATACTACTGTATAATCACCTTCAAACTCCGGTTTGGTTTGGTTTACCAGCACATCATTGGCATTGGCTGATACTTGATAAACTTGTTCAATAGCTTTAGCTGTGGCTTCTTTTACCTGCGCAACAAGGCTCATGTCGTCTAAAATTTGGGCGCAATTTACTTAAACAAGAGCAGAGGGCCTGAGAACTCGCAAAGTGTCTTTAACGAAATCCTTACGGCTTTCTTTTCAGAACCCTTTATTTTCGCAACTCCAATGCGAGCGATACATTATAAAATACGTGCCTGGATTCTCCAGTTTATTGATTTATTCTATCCGTTGTTCAGACGTTTTATGACGTTGCAGATGTTTCGCTATGCTGCATGTGGAGGGGGAAATACAGTGCTAAGTATCTTATTATACTTCATCTCGTACAATTACATTTTGCAGAAGCAGATGGTACACCTAGAGTTTGTAACCATTTCACCGCATATCGCGGCCCTACTTTTATGCTTCTTTATTACGTTTCCTATTGGTTTTTACCTGAGTATGTATGTAGTATTTCAAGGATCGTTTCTACGTCGCCGTACGCAATTGTTACGTTACTTCATGGTTACCATTGCTTGTATGTTCCTGAATTATTTCTTCCTGAAATTATTTGTTGAAAAACTTTATTGGTATCCAACACCTTCCATGATGGTTACAACTGGACTTGTAGTATCATTCAGTTATTTCTCACAACGGTATTTTTCTTTTCGCCAACCAAGGGTGGTTACCAAAGCAGAGCAGAAATTCAATTTTTAGAATTTGAACTCCATCTGGCTTACCAATATATTCAGTTTACCAATACAGTTACTTCGAATTAGCAGATGTTCTGGCAATGCTTTTACGGCTGTAAGACTTAGATCCTGAATAGATCCAGAGCCACGGATACCTTTCGTCCATTCGCGATTTAACCACTCGTTCATGGTTTTAGAAGCAGTGTCATAATAGCTTTTCATGTCAATAGAAGTATATTTCTGGATCTCAGACATGATGCGTTTGTCAAAAAGCCACTTGGCTGTTTTCAATAAAAACGATTTGGTTTTTAAATCATAGCCAAACTCTTCCAACTCAATCTTTTTGGTTTCCGGGTTATAAGCGGGTTTACCTGTAAAATAAACTGTTCCCTTATATGAACCTTCAAAGTCTACTTCAAGGGCTAGTTTGTCTTGCAGATCGCTGTAAACTTTGCATTCTTTCACGATCACATGTTTATTAACCAGACCTTCTGACATTTCGAACCTTTGGCCTGCCATATAGCCATTGATAACCTTAGATAGGGAGTCATATTGTAATGCAGCTTCCAGGTTAATATTAAAGCCGTCTTTGTTAGCCGCAGGGGATAGGTTGGGTACAACACTTTGTACGGGTTGTGGCTTAATAAGCGTAACTACAGGAGTCGCTGATATGCCTATGGTTAGACTGAGCATATCATTTTGGGCACCAATTCTTTCCATACGTAATGCTTTAGGGTTGAGTGTAAAATAACCAATTGAAGGAACAGCATATACTTCGCTCAATTTATTCCAGGCCTGTTGCATATAGGGCCGTATATCAATATTGCCGAAACTGGTTTCCATTGTTTTTTTGGAGGCGTCCAGTTCTTTCTTAAGGCCATCCATTACTAAAGACGTAATATCCTGACCCCAAAAGCAAACAGTGCATTTATCCAGCGCTTGTGGTTCTTGTCGTACAATTTTAGCGTTTAGAATATGATTCGGTAAAAGTGTAAAGGTGCTGGAAAATCCAATATTCACTTTCCTGTCTCCCTCCTCAAATCCACAATTACAATCCGGAGTCCAGGGTGTAATTGTCGTGCCTCCAAGGCAGGCGCGGGTAGCTCCTGTAATTCTGTAATAGCCGGTAAAACCCAGATTAAAGGTAGTGCCAGTAGCTGAAATGCGGAAAGGCGAGCGCTTAAAGCGGTATTTATACCGGGTAGCACAGTCGGCTTGTACCCAGGCATTGGGATAGTTAGGTGATGTAAACAAGGTATCTACCTGCTTTTCAGCCATCGCAAATATGGGCTTTAGGTTGATGGATATAGGAATGTCTATTTCAGAAACGGGCAGGGAGTCCAGGTAAGATTTGGAAAGCTGTGCAGAAGCAGCTAATTGGAATACTAGTACAAAGAAAGTAAAAACAGATTTACAGTTAATCATAGTGTTACAATAATACGCCGGGATTTAAAAATGCGACGTTCGTTTTACCCACAGACCTGATTCAGGTTGTGCGTCTTTTTATGCATGTACTTGTCAGCTGCCTTTTGATCTTCTCATAATATGACATAGAAAGACTGAAAGGTTAACGGTAGAGATAGACAATTGGTGTCTAAAAACTGCCAAAATTGCACATAATTAGTGGCGGCATAATCATTGATATCCAAAAGAGGACATTAAATTCTTTAATTCAATGGGAAAAATAATAGGTATAGACTTAGGTACAACCAATAGTTGTGTAGCTGTAATGGAAGGCAACGAGCCAGTCGTTATTGCTAACGATGAGGGTCGTCGTACAACGCCTTCAGTAGTGGCTTTTTTAAAAAATGGTGAGCGTAAAGTAGGTGATCCTGCTAAACGTCAGGCAATTACAAACCCACAAAACACGATCATGAGTGTGAAGCGTTTTATGGGGCGCCGCTTTGAAGAAATTTCAGAAGAGAAGAGCCATTGGAGCTACAAAGTGGCACAAGGTGACAATAATACCGTTCGTATAGATATAGATGGCAGATTATATACTCCACAGGAAATTTCTGCAATGATTCTTCAGAAAATGAAGAAAACAGCTGAAGATTACCTGGGCCAGGAAGTAACAGATGCGGTAATTACTGTACCGGCCTACTTTAACGATGCTCAGCGTCAGGCTACTAAAGAAGCAGGTGAGATTGCTGGCTTAAACGTACGTCGTATTGTTAACGAGCCTACTGCTGCTGCATTGGCTTATGGTTTAGATAAACATGGTAAAGATCACCACATCGCTGTATTTGACTTGGGGGGTGGTACATTCGATATTTCTGTTTTGGAACTGGGCGATGGTGTATTTGAAGTAAAATCTACCAATGGTGATACACACTTAGGTGGTGACGACTTTGATAAAGTGATCATGGACTGGTTAGCAGAAGAGTTTAAAAAAGAAGAGAATGTAGATCTGCGTAAAGATCCGATGGCTTTACAACGCTTGAAAGAAGCAGCTGAAAAAGCTAAGATCGAATTGTCTTCTTCTTCTGAAACTGAAATCAACCTGCCTTATATTACTGCAGTTGATGGTGTTCCTAAACACTTAGTAAAGAAATTAAGCCGTGCAAAGTTTGAGCAACTGGCTGATACTTTATTTGAGCGTTGCTTGAAGCCTTGTGAGCAAGCTTTAAAAGATGCTGGTCTGAACGCTTCTCAAATTGATGAAGTGATCCTTGTAGGTGGTTCAACACGTATTCCAAAGGTTCAGGAAATTGTTGAGAAATTCTTTGGTAAGAAGCCTAATAAAGGAGTTAACCCGGATGAGGTGGTAGCTGTTGGTGCTGCTATTCAAGGTGCGGTATTGACTGGTGAGGTTAAAGATGTATTGTTGCTTGATGTTACTCCTTTAAGCCTAGGTATTGAAACAATGGGTGGCGTAATGACTCGTTTGATCGATTCAAACACAACAATCCCAACCAAGAAATCTGAAACCTTCTCTACTGCCAGCGATAATCAACCAGGTGTACAAATCCATGTATTACAAGGTGAGCGTCCAATGGCTTCTCAGAATAAGAGCCTAGGTATGTTTAACCTGGATGGTATTCCTCCAGCTCCTCGTGGTGTACCTCAGATTGAAGTAATTTTTGATATTGATGCTAACGGTATCTTACATGTTACCGCGAAAGATAAAGGCACTGGTAAAGAACAAAAGATCCGTATTGAAGCTGGTAGTGGTTTAAGTAAGGATGAAGTAGAAAGAATGAAAGCTGAAGCTAAAGCCAATGAGGCAACGGATAAAGCAGAAAAAGAAAAAGTAGAAAAGATCAACCAGGCAGATAGCTTAATCTTCCAAAGTGAAAAGCAGCTGAAAGAGTTTGGTGACAAGATCCCAGCTGATAAGAAAGGTAATATTGAGTCGGCTTTAAATACGCTGAAAGAGGCTCATAAGACTGGTGATCTGACGCAGATAGACAGTGCTGTTACAGCTTTGAATACAGCTTGGACAGCTGCGAGTGAAGAAATGTATAACGCTTCTCAACAAGCTGGTGGTGGCCAACCTGGCGGAAACGAAGGCGGTCAGCCACAATCTGGCGGTGGCTCTGAAAATGTACAGGACGCCGAGTTTGAAGAAGTGAAATAATTCTTTGAATTCATTAATTCATATTGTTTTGTTTAAAGCCCACAGGTCATCTGTGGGCTTTTTTATTAGTTTTATTGTACCGTCCTATAGCTTATAGAACCTAAACAACTGCTATGAAAACAAAGACCTTCTCCTTTTTATTGTTGCTATCTGCCTTTTGGGGGTTAGTTGCATTTACTCACTCAACAGCATCGTCATTTTCTAATACTATCAATGGAGTTGATACTTTTCCTTTTATAGCCAGCCTGAAAGAATTTAAAGGTAAAACCATTACTTCCTCTCATGGGGCTGTTATGTTTTCAAGTGGCTTACACAATGATTACTTTATTGCCGATTCTCTAAACAAGATTGGATACCTGTATGTAGAAACAAAGCTGGGTGCATTTGTTAACCAAAATGCCGAACGGCTGCCTTTAAACATATCTATAGTTATAGACAGAAGTGGCTCAATGGCTGGCGCTAAAATGAAATATGCTAAAGAGGCAGCAAAGACGATTATTGATAAGTTGACTGCAGAAGACTATGTATCTATAGTTATATATGATCATGAAGTAACATTGATTCAACCTGCTGTACATCCTCTTTTAAAAGACTCCATTAAAAAGAAGATTGAAGCTATAGAGGAACGCGGATCTACTAACCTTTGGGGGGGCAGTGAAAAGGGATATGAGCAAGTGAAAAGCAGCTTTAAACCATCTTTCGTCAACCGGGTATTGTTAATCAGTGATGGATTAGCCAATAGCGGGCTCACTAATTCAAGGATCATACAAAACAAAGTGCGTCAATATAAAGATGAAGAAGGAATCACCTTATCCACGTTTGGTGTAGGTCTGGATTATAACGAAGTGTTGATGACTGACATGGCAGAAAGCGGATCGGGGAATTATTATTTTATTAATGACTTAGATAAAATGGCTTCCATCTTGGAAAATGAGATCAATGGATTGTCCAAAATTGCAGCTAAGGATGCCACACTAACTATTTCTATTCCTGCCGGCATTGATGTGCTGAAAGTATATGCCTATAAAGCCGACGTAAAAGGGAATACAATAACCATAAAGTTTCGTGACCTTTTTGCTAATGACACGAAAGGAGTTTTGATCCAATTTCTGCGTCGCAGTGATACGGGTATGCCATATGTCTTTACATCCAAGCTGGGTTTTACAGATGTAAAAACAGGCTCAGTTGAACAACTAGAAAATAAAAATATCTTTCAAACCACGCTACTGAAAGATGAGCTAATCACTCACTATAATAGAGCTGTCCTGGAGCAAACGGTATTGTTTCAATCCAATGAAGCATTGGAAAAAGCCATGTTGGAGGCGGATAAAGAGTTGTATGAAGGAGCCCGGCAGTCATTAAAAAGGAATGAAGCTTATCTCTCACTTCATCAGCCGCTGGTTAAAACCTCAACAGAATTGCAGAAAATGGACTCAGCCAATAGAGCTTATTATAATCAGTTATTGCAGGCAGAGCAAATGAATGCGGATACTATAAAGCTTATGCAGAAGGCAAATAGAGCAGCTTCTTATAAAATACGAGCAAAAAAGAGCTAGAAATTAAAAAGCCCTGATATAAGCAGGGCTTTTCTATAAAAAGGTAATAATTGGCTTAAACAATATCCATTGCTAATACAAAGAATGTAGTAACAAATGGAATAATCAATGTTAACCATTCCCAATGAGCAAAAATTGCAAATAGTAAAGCTGCAGTTGAAATAAAGAATAATAACCAGTATATGCCTGTAGATTTCTTTTTTACTTCCATTGAAAATAAGTTTTTGCAAAAGTAGGGGAGAAAAGTCAAAATAAATCTCTCTAAACTATTGGATTTCTTTTCTTACACTTGTACATAACGTTTCTTATTTTCGCCTTCTATTGTGTTTTTAGTACACAAGAGCTCATCATCCAAACGATTGCATAATTCCAAACGAATGAAGATCGATTTTTACATACGGTTTCGTACGAAATTCGGTGAATCGCTTGCTATTACAGGCAACTTACCTGTATTGGGTAATCAAGATGTTACCCAGGCGTTACCAATGGAGTTTCTAAATGAAGAATTTTGGCATGCTTCCATTGATCTTGACCCTGCTTTGCTGACGAAACTGCACTACCAGTATGTTTTTACTACTGATAATGGCGAAGTAATAAAGGAAGAGGAAAAATTCCGGCAAATCGATCTGGAGACAATCAATCAGAAACATATTGTTCTTATAGATACCTGGAATCATGCAGGATCATTTGAAAATGCCTTTTATACAGCACCATTTAAAGAGGTTTTCTTTACGCAAAAACAGAACTATAAACCTAAAAAGGCAAAAGGAGCTACCCATTTTTTTAATGTAAAAGCACCGCTGTTACAGCCTAATGAAGTGATTTGTTTGTTAGGTAACACAGAGCCCCTAAATAATTGGCAGACAGAAGCACCTATTATTCTTGAAAAAAATGGCGACTGGTGGACCACAGCGGTCAACCTTTCAGATTCGGCTTTTCCGGTTGTTTATAAATATGGTGTTTTTGATACGAAGCAAGGAATCTTTGTTCATTTTGAAGAAGGTGAGAATCGC
Organism: Flavisolibacter tropicus; assembly: GCF_001644645.1. NCBI lineage: Bacteria > Pseudomonadati > Bacteroidota > Chitinophagia > Chitinophagales > Chitinophagaceae > Flavisolibacter > Flavisolibacter tropicus. The sequence continues at coordinate 622,589 of NZ_CP011390.1, forward strand.
ACCATTCATATAGCTGATTGTACAAATCGGTTAACAATCCTTCACGATGGGTTCACGCAATTACCCAATAATACCTGGAAAGGTGCTGGTATAGCCATTCCTGTCTTCAGCCTACGTAGTAATAATAGTTATGGCGTTGGCGAATTTTCAGATATTAAGTTATTAGCTGATTGGGCTTCAAATACAGGCTTTAAACTGATTCAGCTGCTACCTGTTAATGATACTTCTGCCACTATGACCTGGCAGGACAGTTATCCATATGCAGCTATTTCTGCGTTTGCCCTTCATCCTATCTATATTAACTTAAGTAAGGTCGCGGGAAAACGTTTTGCGAGTGCTTTAAAATCTGCTCTAAAAAAACAAAAGCAGTTAAATAGCTTACCTGAAGTTGACTATGAGGAAGTTATGCATTATAAAATGCAGGCTTTACGAGAATTGTACACATTAGATGAGAACGCTTTCCTACAAGAGAAAGAATTCAAAGATTTTTTTGGGGAAAATGCCAGTTGGTTGAAGTCCTATGCTGCGTTTTGCTTATTGCGTGATAAGTGGGGTACCTCGGATTTCAATAAATGGAAATCACATTCTGTCTACAATGCGGAAGAGGTTGAAAAATTAGCTTCACCAAAGAACAAGTCGTCTAAAGAAATCCGTTTCTGGTATTTTGTACAATATCATTTACATCTTCAATTAAAAGATGCGGCTTCGTACGCACATAAAAAAGGGTTAGCGCTAAAAGGTGATATTCCTATTGGTATTTATAGATATGGTGTTGATGCCTGGGTAGCACCTGAGCTTTATCATATGGAAAATCAGGCAGGTGCTCCTCCTGATGATTTTGCAGTGAAAGGGCAAAACTGGGGTTTCCCAACCTATAATTGGAAACGCATGCAGGAGGACAACTTTGAATGGTGGCGCCAACGCTTCCATCAAATGAGTAACTACTTCGATGCGTTCCGTATTGATCACATTCTTGGCTTTTTCCGTATTTGGAGTATTCCATTAGATGCAGTTGAAGGCATTTTAGGCCGCTTTGTTCCAGCCTTACCAGTAATGGTAACCGAGTTGGGAGAAAAAGGTATTTGGTTTGACTACGAGCGGTATTGCAAGCCTTACATCACGGATGCAGTACTTGATCAGATTTTTGGAGAGTTGGCTGAAACCGTAAAAACGCAGTTTCTTCAGCCAAATGAAAATGGACGTTATAATTTGAAGGAAGGTTTTGATAACCAGAAAAAAATTGAAGATTACTTCTCTGGATTAGAAGAAACTTCGGACAATAACCTACTTAAGAATGGGCTATTTGATTTAGTTACCAATGTGCTTTTCTTTGAAGAACCTGGATCAAATCGTAAAGCGTTACACTTCCGTATTTCAATAGATAATATTACCTCCTTCCAGCACTTGGATGAGCAAACAAGAGCAAAGCTAAAAGAGCTATATATCGATTACTTCTATCATCGCCAGGATGAATTCTGGAAGCATGAAGCTATGGGTAAGCTTCCTGCTTTAAAAGAAGCTACAGATATGCTTATTTGTGGTGAAGATTTAGGTATGGTACCGCATTCTGTACCACAGGTTATGCAAAACTTGGGAATTCTAAGTTTAGAAATCCAGCGGATGCCCAAAAATCCTGCAACGGAGTTCTTCCATCCAAGCGATGCACCTTATTTATCTGTAATTACGCCATCTACCCACGATATGAGTACTGTCAGGAGTTGGTGGGAAGAGGATTCAATAAGAACGCAACGCTTTTTTAATACGATCTTAGAGTCACCTGGTGAGGCGCCTGCTCAGTGTGAAGCGTGGGTAAGCAGAGCTATTATTTTACAGCATCTGTATTCTCCTGCTATGTGGTCTATTTTCCAATTACAGGATCTGTTTGGAATCAATGAAACCCTGCGTCGTGATAATCCTGATGAAGAACGGATTAATAATCCTGCTAACCCTAAACATTACTGGCGTTATCGCATGCATATTCCATTAGAGCAACTAATAAAAGAAACTACCTTTAACGAAGAACTGAGAGACTACATCATCCATAGCAACAGATAAAAATGAAAGTATCCTATAAAACGTATAATCTTAAATTCAAACATCCTTTTGGGATATCAAAAGGCACAAAGACACATCAGCCCTCTATTGTAGTTGAACTAGAGCATATGGGCTGGAAAGGCTATGGTGAAGCACCTGCCATTACGTATTATGATGTTACGGTAGAAAAAATGGCGCAGCATCTGGAGTTTAAAAAGCTGATGGTAGAGAAGTTTGCTTTTACTGATCCAGAGCGCTATTGGCACTACTTACATCATTTATTTCCTAATAATCCTTTTTTAGTATGTGCGTTAGACATTGCAGGATGGGATTTATGGGGTAAAATGAGAGGTAAGCCCTTAAAAGAGTTTTGGAAACCTGCACACCCTAAATCTCCAGTTACGGATTATACTATTGGGATTGATACGATTGATAAGATGGTATCTAAAATGCAGGAAAAGCCCTGGCCTATTTATAAGATAAAATTAGGTACCGCCAATGATATTGCGATCATTGAGGCTTTACGAAAACATACCGATGCTACTTTTCGCATAGATGCTAATGCTGCCTGGAAGGCTGATGAAGCACTAGAAAAGATAAATGCCTTTAAGGATTTAGGTGTTGAGTTTATTGAACAACCTTTGGCGAAAGATGACTGGGAGGGAATGAAGTTATTGTTTGAAAAATCACCTTTACCACTTGTTGCAGATGAAAGCTGTGTGTTTGAGCAGGATGTTGACAAATGCCTGAACCATTTTCATGGTATCAATATAAAATTGACAAAATGTAGCGGTATTACGCCTGCACTGCGAATGATCGATAGAGCGCGTGAGCTGAATATGAAAGTAATGGTAGGTAGTATGAACGAATCTACTTTAGGTTCAGCTGCTATAGCACACTTAATGCCTTTGATTGATTATGTAGATGTAGATGGACCTTTATTATTAGAAGAAGATATTGCTACAGGTTTAACCTATAATTCAGATGGTACTGTATTTACTTCAGCATCTCCGGGTTTAGGGATAGAATATGCTGGTCTTTATCAAAAAGAAAAAGCTCCTCTTTAAGGAGCTTTTTCTTTTTGAAACCTTGAGAAAACAGGGCTGATATAAAATTTCCAACTTCACATACCAAAGCCCGCATTAAAGCGTTATAAGTATTTTACCCTAACGCCGAACCCTTTGTGAAATACATTACTGTATTATTTCTTTCTTTTATTAGCCATCAGCTAATTGCACAAGACGTTGATAAAGGCTGGCATGTAGGTCTTTTGGGAGGCCTTGTTAACTATCAGGGAGATCTGCAACCCAATAGTTTTTCCTTTGAACGTTCTCAGTTTTTAAGTCAAGCCTGGATTCGTAAAAATCTAAACAATAGAATAGCTGTTAAAACGGGTATTGGTATTGGGCTGATCACAGCAGCAGATAAATACAATCGTGATTATTTGCAGGTACGCAACTTAAGTTTTCAAACTAATATCAAAGAAGCCTTTTTAAATCTTGAATTAGCAATTTTAGATATCCAGCGTTCGCGTTGGACACCATATGGTTATGGAGGAATAGCTGCTTTTCATTTTGATCCATATGCATATGATCAAACGGGCAATAAGATTTACCTGAAGCCTTTAAGCACAGAGGGCCAGGGAATAAGTGACTTTCCGGATCGTAAACCATATAAGTTAACCCAAATGGCATTAGGTTTTGGAGGAGGCGTACATTTCCTGGTTGGAGAAGGCCTAACGGTTAGTCTGGAGACAGGGCAACGGAAAACATTTACTGATTATTTAGACGATGTGAGCGACAGTTATGTAGATAAGGATAAACTACTGGCTGCCAGAGGAACAAAAGCAGTAGAGTTGGCATTTAGAGGCGATGAATTAAACAGCAATATTCCTTATCCAGCTCACGGTGAACAACGCGGTACTCCTAAAGAAATGGACTGGTACTATTACATTGGTTTATCAGTTGAAGTAAACCTTTCAAAAACCAATTATTTGCTTTCTTCTATTTTCAATGGAAGAAAAGAAAATAATTATACTCGGTGCCCTTCAGTTTTTTGAATGTTTAATGAAATGGCCTAAAATTTGTTAACGTGTGCGTAAAACGCATCATGCGCATCGTACATACCCTTTGCTTTTTACTTCTTACTCAATTCGCCTTCTCTCAATCTTTTCATGTTGGATTATTTGGTGGCATTAGTAATTACCAAGGAGACCTGATAGATAAATATTATATAGGGAAATTGACCAAGCCTGCAATTGGTCTAACAGGAATGTACGATATATCAGATCGTGTTAGTTTAAGAGCTGGACTAACCTTTGCCAAGATTGCCGGTAGTGATAAATATATTTCAAAGGATTATTTAAAGGCGCGTAACTTAAGCTTTGAATCAAAAATAACGGAGTTCAGCCTGTTAGGGGAGTTTAATGTATTTAACCTTAACAGTATCCGCTGGACGCCCTATATTTTTGGTGGATTGGCTGTATTTAAATTCAACCCTTACACCTATGATACTACTAATACAAAATACTTTTTAAAACCCCTTAGCACTGAAGGTCAGGGGCTTGATCAATATCCTGGAAGCAAGCCATATAGCTTGACGCAGTTTGCTATTCCTTTTGGTGGAGGTATTAAATATGCATTATCTGATCGTGTACGTATCGGGTTAGAAGTAGGATTCCGCAAAACCTTTACCGATTATTTGGATGACGTGAGCACTAACTATGCAGATGCAGCTGATCTTTTAGCCGCCAAAGGCGCAAAAGCTGTGGAATTAGCTTACAGGGCTGGTGAATTACCTGGAGGAAATACAACTTACCCAGCTAAAGGCGCACAGAGAGGCGGTTCAAAGGAACATGATGTTTATTATTTCACTGGCCTGCATTTAACCTACCGCCTGGGTGGAGGTGATGGCTTTATGGGCGGTGGTAATAAAAAAGGTTTAGGTTGCCCGGTTGTTAGACCATAGCTTCTCTTTGGTTGTTACCTTTGCAACCGCATGGCTTACAAAAATCTTCAGCAGTTTATTCAAGTATTAGAGCAGGAAGGGGAATTAGTGCGTATCAAAGCATTTGTTGACCCTCACTTAGAGATCGCAGAAATTACTGATCGCATTAGCAAAACACCCGGAGGGGGAAAGGCGCTTCTTTTTGAAAATACAGGTTATGACTTTCCTGTACTCATGAATGCGTATGGTAGTGAGAAGCGTATGTGCCTGGCTTTGGGCGTAAAGCATTTAGATGAAGTAGCTGAAGACATTGAACATTTATTTCAGTTACTTGCTTCTCCTAAAGAAAGTATACTGGATAAGCTAAAGCTATTGCCTAAACTAGGGCAATTCGCTTCCTGGATGCCGAAAGTGAAAGCAGGTAAAGGAGAATGCCAGGAAGTAATTATAAAGGATAATCCCGATATCACAAAGCTCCCCGTTATTACTTGCTGGCCAAAAGACGGTGGGCCGTTTGTAACCTTACCAATTATTAATACCAAAGATCCAAATACAAATGCCCGTAACGTAGGCATGTATCGTATGCAGGTATTTGGACCAACACTAACCGGTATGCATTGGCATAAGCATAAGGTATCTGCCAAGCATTTCAACGAATATAAAAAGTTAGGTAAGAAGATGCCCGTAGCCGTAGCGCTTGGTGGAGATCCTGCCTATGCTTATTCCGCAACAGCACCGTTGCCTGAAAATGTTGACGAGTACATGTTGGCTGGCTTCTTACGCAAGAAGAAAGTGGAGTTAGTTAAATGCATTACGCAACCTGAAATAGAAGTGCCTGCTGACGCTGACTTTGTTATAGAAGGATATGTAGATCCTAATGATGAGTTGATATGGGAGGGCCCATTCGGCGATCATACAGGCTATTACTCTTTACCTGATTGGTATCCTCGTTTTCATATTACCTGTATCACGCACAAGAAAAATGCTGTTTATCCAGCTACCATTGTTGGTATTCCGCCACAGGAAGATGCATGGTTAGGAAAAGCCACTGAACGCATTTTCCTGGCTCCAATGAAGATGACAATGGTTCCTGAGATCTTGGATATGGATATGCCAGTAGAAGGCGTATTCCATAACCTAGTTATTGCACAAATTAAAAAGGAATATGCCGGACAAGGTCAAAAGGTGATGAACGCGATGTGGGGTGCTGGGCAAATGATGTTTAATAAGATCTTAGTCATAGCTGATGAAGGTGTGAAGATCCAGGATTACGAAGCGTTGACACGTTATGTATTTAAGAATTTAAATCCAGCAACCGATTTCTATTTTTCACAAGGCCCAATGGATGTATTGGATCATAGCTGTAGCAAGTTAGGCTTTGGAGGTAAAATGTGTATTGACGGTACCTTTAAACACGATGAAGAAAAGGATGAAACTTTTGATTTGAAAATTCAATCTGCTGATTTGAATATCCTTAAGGAAAGGTTTTCGGAGATCAGTTCATTGAATGTCTCTTTATTAAAGAAAGATATTCCTGTATTAATGGTTGCCTTAGAAAAGAACCGGAAAGGGCATGTACGCGAGTTACACCAGGCTATCTGTGAGCATAAAGAAGTAGAAGGTATAAAGTTGATCTTATATGTTGAACATACTGTTGATGCCAATGATTTGGGAATTGCTCTTTGGCGCTTTTGCAATAACCTTGATCCTAAAAGAGATTACAACTTGGTTCAACGAGCATCGCTTATACAGCCAGATCATCAGTTTGCATGCATGGGATTGGATGGTACACGCAAAACGAAAGAGTTTGACAACTTTCAACGCGATTGGCCAAACATCATTATTGCTGATGAGAGTACCATAAAATCTGTAGACCAAAAATGGGATCAATTAAATCTGGGGCAATTTATTCCCTCTCCATCCCTGAAATTCCAAGGTCAAGTGTATGGTTCTGAAGCAATGGTATAGTAATCTATAGGCTATAATTGTAATTTTACTTTGTTGCCAAGGAATTCAACCCGGCATAGCTATTGAATTGCATATTTAAATCATTAGTTGGAGATATTGTTTTTAAAATACAGGCATGGCTCTTTTACATTCCACCTGGCTACACCAATTATTGATGTAAATGTTTATTTACTCCTAAATAATTTACCATGAAGCGGATGATTTTGTGGGTAACTACTACATTACTCTGCGTGTCCTGTTTCTCTCAAACCGTTGATAAGAACAATACATTGCTTTGGCGTATCTCCGGCAAAGATTTAAAAACGCCTTCTTATTTATTCGGTACCATACATATGCTGTGTGGCGATGATGTATTTGTTAGCGACAGTTTAAAGTCCGCTATAAAGCAAGCTGATAAAGTTTACTTAGAACTGGACATGGATAACATGTTTGAGTTAATAAGTGTGATGAGTAAAATGAAAATGCGTGGTGATACTACTCTTGCTCAATTACTGAAACCAGAAGAGTATGAAAAGGTCAAAGCCTTTTTTACAACCAATAAGGGTTTTATTCCTTTCTCCATGCTGGAGACTTATAAGCCTATGTTAGCGGCTTCCACACTCATGCAGAATTCTGTTGATTGTAGCCATCCCATGGCTATGGAGCAACTTATAATGAAAGAAGCCAAACATGAGGGTGTTGGAATAAAGGGGTTGGAAACGATGGCCTTTCAAATGAGTATTTTCGACAGTATTCCTTATGGGATACAAGCAAGACAACTACTGAATTACGTTGAGAACTACGAAAAAAAGGATGATAATAAAGAGTTTGAAGAACTAACCAAAGCCTATAGAAATCAAGACCTCAAATTGCTTGAAGAATTAACAGAAAAGGAAGATGCCGGTGTTGAAAAGTTCACAGAGATCATGTTGTACAGGCGTAATGAAGATTGGACTCAGAAGTTAAGCCTAATCATGCCCAATGGTCCAATTGTAGTAGCTGTAGGAGCTGGTCACTTACCAGGAGAGAGAGGCGTTATCAACTTGTTACGCAAAGCAGGATATAAAGTGGAACCCGTTGAAAACAAAATGATCAAAAACTACGAAAAGACATTATAAAGAAAAACCCCGCAAGAAGCGGGGTTTTTAGTATTAGAACTGCTCCAGTCCGGAGAAGAAGAAGTTACCTTCAATTTGTGCGTTTTCATCGCTATCGCTACCGTGTACAGCATTCTCGCCAAGAGAAGTAGCAAATAATTTACGGATTGTACCTTCATCAGCTTTTGCTGGGTCAGTTGCACCAATCAGCGTTCTGAAATCAGCTACAGCGTTTTCTTTTTCTAAAATAGCTGCAATGATAAGTCCGCTGCTCATAAATTCAACTAGCTCACCATAGAAAGGACGCTCTTTATGCACTGCATAAAACTCACCAGCTTTCTCCGTAGTTAAACGAGTTTGTTTTAAAGCTACAACACGGAAACCCGATTTAATAATCTTATCCAGGATAGCACCAGCGTGACCATTTTTCATGGCATCTGGCTTAATCATCGTAAATGTTCTATTGCTCATTACTGTTATAATTTTCGGCGCAAAGGTAGGGCGATAGCAATAGAATTCATAGAAAAAGAGCGATTATAACAGCATTTAAACGCTTTCTTTGGCGCTTGGCAGGCTCGTAGTTGATTTATTTGCTTGCGACGAGACAGTTTGATTGCGTAATTGCTTCGTTGTCAGAGTGCTGCTATCATGACTCCATCCGGGTGATTCAAAGAAATAACGAAATCGGTTTTTCCAGGATGGGCAGTCTTTAGCACTTTTAATCAACTCTCCCCATGTTTTAAAAGCAATAACAGCAGGATTGAAAGAATGAATGTTTTTTGTAAGTCCATAGGTTGGACGTTCTTCTTCTTTTTGGAAGGTGCCAAATAAGCGGTCCCAGATGATTAACACACCTGCATGATTCTTATCAAGGTATTTTAGATCACTCCCGTGATGTACGCGATGATGGGAGGGCGTGTTGAATAAAAACTCAATTGGCTGGGGAAGTTTGTTAACCGTTTCCGTATGAATCCAAAATTGGTAGATCAGACTTATTTGTTGCATAAATAACACCCATATAGGATGAAAGCCTACGAGAGGCATCCATGCCCAAAATAAGAATGAACCAGTGGCATTGCCTGTCCAGGTTTGTCGCAAAGCTGCCGCCAGGTTATATCTTTCAGAGGAATGGTGTACAACATGAGAGGCCCAAAACCAGTTGACAGAATGGGCAATCCGGTGAAACCAATAATAGGAAAAATCGTCAGCCAGGAAGAGTAATAGCCAAAACCACCATACCTTTTCGTTTAACTCAAATAGCCGAAACTTGTAAATAAAGGTGAACAAACCAAAGATCATGACCTTGGTAAGAAAGCCTACTAATACATTGCCTATTCCCAGTCCTAAACTGGCAAACGTATCTTTTACTTCATACAAATGCTTGTTTTCTTTATAAGAAAACCATGCTTCTATAGATAATAGAAGAATAAAACCGGGAATGGCGTAAAGTAAAATGGCAGGAGGCATATAGCAAGTAAAACCAAATTTAATTGAAGTTTTGAAGGAATAGAAGCATTATCTATTCTTTAAGACCTCAATAACCAGCTAAAAAAGTAGGAATAAGAAGAGTAAGATGTATAAAGAAAAAGCCCGCCAAGCAGAGGCGGGACTTTTAATTCTCACAGTAAAGCAAAGCTTTTTATTTCAATTGAATAGTGTTTAATCCTGTTGTCTTAGCAGAAGACATAACAGTAGACTGCTCTGTGCGCACTTTCGCTGCTTCAGCATCAACATTTTTTGTATGAAACATTTCAGCCAATGTAGGAGCGATAACTAATGACACAATTGACATCAACTTGATCAAGATATTCATAGAAGGACCAGAAGTATCTTTAAACGGATCACCAACAGTATCACCAGTTACAGATGCTTTATGTGGATCTGATCCTTTAAAGTATTTCTGACCATTGATATCAACACCTTTTTCAAAGCTTTTCTTAGCATTATCCCATGCACCACCAGCGTTGTTCTGGAACATACCCATTAAAACACCGCTTACTGTAGCACCTGCTAAGAAACCACCCAATGCTTCTGGGCCTAGCAAGAAACCAATAATAAGTGGAGCAACGATAGCGATTGCGCCAGGTAACATCATCTTTTTGATAGATGCTTCTGTAGAGATAGCCACGCACTTATCGTACTCAGGCTTGCCTTTACCTTCCATGATACCTGGAATTTCGCGGAACTGGCGACGAACTTCCTCTACCATGGCCATTGCAGCTTCACCTACAGCGCGGATGGCTAATGAAGAGAAGATAAATGGAATCATACCTCCAATAAACAGAGAAGCCAATACATCAGCTTTGTAGATATCGATACCACGGATACCAGCAACACCTACGAAAGCTGCAAAAAGAGCTAAAGCTGTTAAAGCGGCAGAGGCAATAGCAAAACCTTTACCAGTAGCAGCGGTAGTGTTACCTACTGCATCCAGTGTATCTGTTTTTTCACGAACTTCTTTAGGTAATTCACTCATCTCAGCAATACCACCAGCATTATCGGCAATAGGGCCAAACGCATCAATGGCCAACTGCATAGCAGTAGTTGCCATCATACCAGCTGCAGCAATAGCCACACCATATAAACCAGCGAAATAATAAGAACCATAAATACCACCAGCTAAAACCAGAATAGGAAGGAAAGTAGATTCCATACCTACCGCCAAACCACCAATTACGTTGGTAGCGTGGCCAGTTCCAGATTGGCGTATGATAGAATTTACCGGACGCTTACCCATTGCAGTGTAGTATTCTGTAATGATGCTCATTAAAGTACCAACTACTAGACCTACTATGATAGCACCAAAAACACCATTCTTTGTGAATTCGAAACCACGTAAGGTCATGGTATCAGGTAATAACCAATTCACCAGGAAGTAAGAAGCTATAGCTGTTAAGATAATAGAACCCCAGTTACCCATATTTAAGGCATTCTGTACAGCAGAGGTATTAACACCTGCTTTTTCAGAAATGCGAACAAAGGCAGTTCCAATTATAGAAAACAGGATACCTACACCTGCAATCAACATCGGTAATAGGATAGGAGCAAAACCTTCAAAATTGTCGCTTGACAGTGTTTCTTGTCCCAATACGATGGTTGCCAATACGGTAGCCACATAAGAACCAAACAAGTCAGCACCCATACCAGCCACGTCACCTACGTTATCACCTACGTTATCGGCAATAGTAGCAGGGTTACGCGGATCATCTTCTGGGATACCTGCTTCTACTTTACCTACCAGGTCAGCGCCTACGTCAGCAGCTTTTGTATAAATACCACCACCAACACGCGCAAAAAGAGCAATGCTTTCAGCACCCAGAGAGAAACCAGTTAGTACCTCAATGGCTTTCAGCATTTCTGGAGAATTAGCAGCAGTACCTGCAGCGAAATAATGATATAAAACAATGAATAAACTACCTAAACCTATTACTGCCAGACCGGCAACACCCATACCCATAACGGCACCACCAGTAAAGGATACATTCAGGGCTTTAGAAAGAGATGTACGGGCTGCATGTGCTGTACGTACGTTAGCTTTTGTAGCCGCACGCATACCAATATAACCTGCCAATGCACTGAAGAAAGCACCAATAATAAAGGCTACAGCAATCAACCAATGAGAATGCTCATTACGGCTGGCCATAAAACCCAACAACAAGGCAACGATCAACCCGAAATAGGTCAAGATCTTCCATTCTGCTCTCAAGAAGGCCATAGCGCCTTCAGCGATGTAAGTGGATATTTCTTTCATCCGGTCGGTACCGGCATCTTGCTTACTTACCCAAGAAAATTTCCACAAGGTGTACAAAAGTCCAATTAAACCCATGACAGGGACGAGATACACGTACGAATTCATGTGCTAAGTTTGTTTTTTTCATTCACATGGAATAGCCCGCAGACTATTTCACAACGATGTATTAGTTAAAAATTTTAACAGTCGGCAAAGATAGGGGTTGAGAGTCATTCTTTTTACCCCGTCAAAAATGCCCAATTCTTCCTATTCTATCCAGCTTTTGGTTTTGGGCCCAAAATATAAATCAAACTTTTCTTATTTCCCCAATTGTTGAGCTATATATTCTTATAGAACAGCAATTTCTATGTTAATCTAGAGCCAGGTAATCCTTTTACTTAGGAATTGCTTTACCCATCGTCGTACTTTGTTCGAGACTTCTTCGAAGCGCTTCGAAGAAGTCTCGAACAATTCTCGAAGAACTCCCGAAGCGGTCTTGACAATGAGTGCAACAAAAGGTGGAAGAATGGTGTTCTGTATTTTCTTAGAAAGAGACTTTACTGCGTAGCTAAAAGGTAAACAATTACATGGGAAGCTTTGAAGTGCTGCAATTGGTATTCTTTATATGGAGAAATCAGAAACTACATTAAACTTTTATGTACGTTTTTGCTTAGGGCTTTTTAAGCTTTTTGTAAATACCGAAATGCAAAACTCAGCGAATCAATAAGGTCCGATGCGATCATCGTTTCTTGTGTAAGATTCTGTGCATTATGATCGCCGGCAGCTCCGTGAAGATGTACTCCCAGAAGGGCTGCAGTTTCTGGTGAATAACTTTGGGCCAGTAAGGATGTTACAATACCTGTAAGTACATCTCCGCTTCCTCCTTTAGCCATGCCGGCATTCCCTGTCATATTAAAATAGGCTCTACCATTGGGTAGTGCAATCAATGTATGGTGACCTTTTAATATTATGATCACTTGTAGGGCTTGCGCATTTTGCACTGCTTTTTGAATCCGCTCCACCTCATTAGGGCTTTCTCCAAACAAGCGATCAAACTCTTTTGGATGAGGAGTTAAAATAGAATAGGAGGGAAGCTGATTCAGTAGTTCTTTATTGAGAGAAAGACAATTTAATCCATCTGCATCTACTACCAAGGGTTTACTTATTGATTGCAGCAGTGCAGCTACCGCATGCTGAGTAGCTGGGGCTGTGCCTAAGCCTGGCCCTAAACCTATTGCTGAAAATGTACTTAAATCTATAGTTGGTATGTGTGAAATTAAGCGGTCTTCGCTGTCTACTAATGCCATTGCTTCAGGTAAAGCTGTTTGCATAATAGTATATCCACAGGAAGGCATATACGTAGTAGTAAGACCACAGCCCGTGCGAGCGCAAGCTGTGGCCGCTAATACCACAGCGCCTATCTTCCCAAAACTGCCACCTATAATTAGTGCGTGTCCAAATGTACCCTTGTGTGAAAAACGATTCCGAGGCTTATATAAAGATGATACAAGTGAAAAGTCTATTGTTTCAAAGGTTGTTGGCTCAGCTTCATAAAATTCTATATTTAAGCCAATATTCAGTACTTGCACCAAACCCAGATAGGAAGCATTTTCTGCTAATAGAAGTCCTAATTTATAAGTTTGAAATGTAAGCGTGAATGTGGCTTCAATAATGGTATTCCCTTTTGATGACTGACTCAGAAAAAGTCCGCTAGGAACATCGACAGCTATAATAGTAGATCCCGATCGATTGATATGGTATACTAATTTTTGGCTTAGTCCCTCTAGCGGTTTGTTAAGCCCAGCGCCAAACAAAGCATCTATTACTACAGATGCGGGCTGAATGGGTGGAAGAGAAACACCCTCTTGTATATAGTTTATAGTTACAGGTAAATCATGTAAACGCTCCAGATTAGCTTGGAAATCATCGGAGCCTTTTTTACCAAACTCAAGAATATATACCTCTACATTCTCGCCTTGCTGTGCAAGTAACCGGGCAATAGCCAATCCATCACCGCCATTATTACCTTTTCCACAAAAGATAACAAAGTTGTAATTGGTGTATCCATGTTCCGTGAGCCAGTTTACACACTTAGTAGCTGCACGTTTCATTAACTCTAATGAAGAAATGCCTTGATGTTGAATGGTGAACGCATCCCAGCGTTTTATTTGCTCAGCAGTAAATAACTTCACCGTAGTAGGGTTTATTCTTCAGCCGGTCCCTCATGCTCATCGTAACTGCCAAACAAGTTATACATTTTACGAGTTATACCATAGATGCTACGGTTAAATTTATTCGTTAGCACAATGATTGTTACCTTCTCATCTGTTAATCGTGCAAAGCATGAGTTGAATCCATGCCAACGACCATGATGGTAAATGACCTTCTTACCATTTGGTAACATCAATAAACGCCATCCCAGTCCATAATTATGCATAGACGGTTTTTCGTTACTGTAAGGCAAAAATGCAGAGTCCATTAAAGAATTGCTTATGATGCCATTGTACCAACCCTGATCCCATTTTAATAGATCTTTTGGAGTAGAGTAGATATTCTTATCACCATAAGGGCCATCGCTAAAGTCTAACGCCCATTGCGCACCGTAGCCATCAAAGGATGGTACAGTATGTGCAGAGTCTTGTATAGTATGAACATATGTATTGGTCATACCCAATGGCTCAAAGAAGTTTTGTTTTAAAAACTCAGGGAATGTTATTCCGCTTACCTTTTCTACTATAGCGGCAAGCAGCACATAGTTGGTATTACAATAATTAAAAGCTGTATTAGGCTTAAAGGCTCGCGGGGGCTGCCAGTTTTGTAAGGTATTAATAACGTCTGCATTAGTTGCCAGTACTTTTCTATCCCAATCGCCCTTATCCATATAGTATAGATAGTTAGGCAAACCACTGCGGTGCGTAAGCAAGGATTTAATAGTTACCTCGGGATAAGGGAAGCCTGGCAGATATTGACTTACAAGAGCGTTAAGATCAATTTTATTTTGTTCTGCTAATTTTAAAACCGCTGCGGCAGTAAATGGCTTACTGGTAGAGGCTATTTGGAACACCGAATTTTCAGTAAGGGTATCTGTTTTCTTACGAATATCCTGGTATCCTAAGTAAGCTTCATATACGGGAACCCCATTCTTAGCCACTAGAATAGATCCGTTAAAGGAGCCACGCTTGAACGTGGATTCTACAAAATGGGAAACAAGGTCGTGGTATTTCTTTTTTTCTTCTTCAGGAAGGGTAGGTGTAGGTGGTTTGCTAATTGTAGTAGCAGCAAACAGGTCTTTACCTTTTTTCTCTGACTTACAACCCCACAACATCACAAAAGCGCAGCAGGTAAGGAATATAGTTTTCAAAATAAGATGTTACGTTTTCGATGCAATAAATTATTGGGTATAGCATAGCAAAAAAGAAACCAAACCATTTTTCATTAAGCTGATTAGAAAAAACTAGCAACTATTCAGTAAAATTTATTTAGCATATTTGCTTATGGACCCTAAGACGAGCTATCCCAAAGACAAAATTAATGTAGTGCTGCTAGAAAACATTAGTGAAAATGCTGTAAAAAACTTTAAAAATGCTGGTTACAGCCAGGTTACGAAGCTAACGAAAGCCTTACCAGAAGAAGAGTTGATTCAAGTCATTCGAAATTGTCATATTCTAGGCATCCGATCAAAAACCAGTGTTACCCCTAAGGTTCTGGAAGCAGCACAAAAGCTTCAGGCAATTGGTTGTTTTTGTATTGGAGTGAATCAGGTGAATCTGGATGCCGCGATTCAGCATGGCGTAGCGGTTTTTAATGCCCCATATAGTAATACACGCTCAGTTGCTGAGCTTGTAATAGGCGCTTCAATTATGCTCATCCGTAGAATACCTGATAAAAATAAAGCAGCCCATTTGGGCATCTGGCAAAAGGAAGCGAGTGGCAGCTATGAGCTTAGAGGTAAAACTTTAGGCATAATAGGATATGGTAATATTGGAACGCAAGTGAGCGTATTGGCTGAGGCCTTGGGTATGAAGGTGTTATTTTATGATGTGGAAACCAAACTACCCTTAGGAAATGCGGTTGATGCCCGTTCATTGAAGGAACTGATGAGTAAAGCAGACATCATTACACTACATGTACCTGAAACGGCTCAAACAAAAGGGTTATTAAATAAAAATAACCTGAAGTACTGTAAGAAAGGGGCGATCGTGATCAATTATGCCAGGGGAGAGGTAGTGGACTTAGCAGCTTTACGTAAAGCGTTGGAGTCTGGTCATATAGGCGGCGCTGCAGTTGATGTGTTTCCTGTTGAACCTGAAAAGAATGGAGATAGTTTTGAAACACCGCTTCAAAACTTACCCAATGTATTGTTAACGCCGCATGTTGGTGGATCGACAGAAGAAGCACAACAAAATATTGGGGAAGATGTTAGCAGCAAACTTCTGAATTTTTTGGAGAAAGGTATTACACTTGGTTCTCATACCGTACCGGGATTGTCACTTCCTCCTCAGGAAGGCGCCCATAGAATCCTACACGTTCACCGAAATGTACCTGGTGTATTATCACAAATTAACGGGCAGCTTTCAAAATATAAGATCAATATCGTAGGGCAGTATCTGAAAACCAATGAGGAGATTGGTTATGTGGTAGTGGATGTAGATAAACAGTTATCGCAGCAAGCTGCCAAACTATTGAGAGCTGTGCCTGAAACTATTAAGGTTAGATTATTGTATTAATAAACAAGGATCAAAGTGTCTGTACTAAATCCTAAAGACACTTTGATTCTCAATCAAAAAAGTTCACGGAAATACTTAACCGGGAACTTAAATAATGAAATTTTACAAATGGCGTTGATTATTTAAGGCAATAAGCGTTACGGTTTACTCAAACGCTCTTGTTCTCCTTTGGCCCATTGAATAATGATATTACGTTCCTGTTCATTCAATTTGGCATCTGTATGAATTAGGGTATATGATTTTAAGGGCATATCACCTTTCTCTACTTGTTCCGCTACTTCCTGTAGTTTATGAGCCATTTTCTTTTTATCCCATTTTGAAAAATCAGAAAAATTAATCTCTCTTTTTCCGTCATCTATGTGATTATTCAGCCATAGCCCTACAGGGTTGATATAGCTATACCATGGGTAATTGGTATGATTAGAGTGGCAATCGTAACAAGACTTCTCTAATAACTGTTGAACATTGGTAGGAACTGATACATAATGCGTATAGTCTGTACTTTGAAGTGCAGCACCATTATTGGCTTTAGGTCTGATAAATTGAATAGCAATAAATAAGACCAATAGGGTGATTAAAATTTTCCGTTTCATAATTAGTGTAAGTGTATTTATAAAATCATACCACATTTCCTTATTAAACTTTCAATAATATTTGAAAGTTAAGAAATTAATATTATTTTTACTTTATGAAGTTGCAAGAGGCTAAGCGTCAATTCATACAAACATGGGCGAGGTTAGGTACAGAGTGGGGGATCAATCGCACGATGGCTCAAGTACATGCCTTGCTTTTAGTTACTGACAAGCTTTTAAGTACTGAAGATGTAATGGAAGAGCTAAGTATCTCAAGGGGTAATGCTAATATGAATTTACGTGAGCTAATGAATTGGGATCTTATTTATAAAGAACTGGTTCCTGGTGATCGTAAAGAATATTTTAAGGCCGAAAAGGATGTATGGGAAATTGCTAAACGTATAGCCCGCGAGAGAAAGAAAAGAGAAATAGAACCTGTATTACGTGAGTTAAAAGAATTGCAGGATATTGAAGATAAGAGTTCGGCAGAGAGTGCCCGTTTTTTGAAAAC
This sequence comes from Flavisolibacter tropicus, assembly GCF_001644645.1. Classification (NCBI taxonomy): domain Bacteria; kingdom Pseudomonadati; phylum Bacteroidota; class Chitinophagia; order Chitinophagales; family Chitinophagaceae; genus Flavisolibacter; species Flavisolibacter tropicus. Next base: position 640,153 of record NZ_CP011390.1, read on the forward strand.
AGTAAAAGATATTCATGGCTTTGCCACAAAGATTGATAAGAGTGCCGAATCAATGTTAAAGGCAGATGAGAACTGGTTTTTTGGTGCTATTCTAAAGCTATTAAAATAGCTTTTTTTTGATTCCTATATTTCAAAAAATATTGAAAGTATGAAAACATTGAGAGAACATGTTATACTTTATGATGAGGCCTGCCCTATGTGTAATTTATATACAAGCGCCTTTGTGAAATATAAGTTTTTGGATAAACAGGGTAGAGCATCCTACCAAAATATGCCTAAACAATTTACTTGTAACATAGACGCAAAACGAGCTGTTAATGAAATTGCCCTGGTTAATAAAAAGACTGGTGAAGTAACCTATGGAGTAAACAGTTTAATCAAAATATTATCGCAACGGTTTCCTGTTTTTAAACTCGTATTCCAATTCAAGGTTTTTAACTGGCTGGCTACCAAAGCGTATCGGTTTGTGTCGTATAACCGGCGTATTATAATGCCAGCCCTGCATAAACAAGAAGAGCAACATGAGCCTTCACTTCATAAAGGTTATCGCATTGCTTATTTGCTTTTAACCTGGCTTTTTACTGCTCTTGTGCTAAATGCCTATAGCAAGACATTCACTGAATTATTACCACCCTCTACTATTGCACGAGAGCTTTTCATTTGTGGCGGGCAAATGTTATGGCAAGGAGCAATTCTCTATTGCTTTAATCGAAAGAAAATTTGGGATTACCTCGGTAACATGATGACCATCTCTTTTGCTGGTGCCTTGCTTTTGAGTATATGTCTTTTGTTTCAATCACTGTTTATTACCTATAATAGTTTGATTGCCATAATTCTCTTTTTTGTCGTAGTCGGATTGATGTTTCTAGAACATATTCGACGTACAAAATTGCTTCAATTGCCATGGTTGCTGACAGCCAGTTGGGTTTTATACAGATGTATTGTATTGATCTTCATTTTATAATTCAACTCTATGTACAATAAAATAATACTAGCAGGCGGTTCGGGTTATTTAGGCCAAGTGTTGGCTGATTATTATAAGGATAAGGCTAAAGAGATCATTATTTTGAGCCGAAAAGCTAATGCTACCAATGGGAATATAACTTATCATCAATGGGACGCAGAAACGAAAGGTGAGTGGGTAAAGCAATTGGAAGGAGCCGATCTATTGGTTAACCTTTGTGGCAAAAATGTAAACTGCCGGTATACCCCTGAAAATCGGCGAGCTATTTTAAGCTCCCGCATTTTACCAACCGAATTGCTTGCTGCGGCTATAATGGATTTAACGCATCCACCTAAACTATGGCTTCAGTGTGCATCTGCTACTATTTACCGACATGCAGAGGATAGATACCAGGATGAGGAAAACGGCGAAATAGGGGAAGACTTTTCTGTTGAAGTTTGTAAAGCCTGGGAAGCGTGCTTTATGAAAGCAGAAGTGCCAGGAGTACGAAAAGTAGTCTTACGAGTTAGTATGGTTCTAGGATGTAAGGATGGTGTATTTCCCCGCCTAAAAAATCTTGTGCTTTCCGGAATAGGGGGCTGTCAAGGCAAGGGGAATCAATATGTTTCCTGGATTCACGAACAGGATTTTGCAAGAATTACTGAATGGATATTGTTGAATGAATCATTTAACGGCGTACTTAACGTTTCTGCTCCAGAGGCGGTTACTAATAAGTCGTTTATGCAATTATTACGAAAAGCATATCGCGTACCCATTGGCATTAATACGCCACAGTGGTTATTAGAAATAGGTGCTATTCTAATTGGCACAGAAACGGAACTAGTTTTAAAAAGTCGATGGGTATATCCTAAGCGTCTTTTGAACTTGGGGTTTCAATTTCAATATCTAAATGTGCAAGACGCAATAAAAGATTTATCTAGAAAGAAGGAATAAAGTTCCAGGTGAAAGTGTTTTCAATTCTATGGAAATCCATTTAGAATTGGGTCATTATACCTGATTTCATAGTACTTACCTAATTAGAAGAAATGCTTTAATACTATCAATAGCAATTCTGGGATAAACACCAAGACCTATCAACAATAAGGTCAGCGTTATTAGTGCTGTATAAGTGCTGTAATAAAAGAAAGGATGCAATCTGTTTTCATTCATTAAAGCAGGAGCTGATTCAGCAAAAAGTATACTTATTACCCGCAGGTAATAAAACGCTCCAAATACACTTGTAAGTACCAGTGTAATAACCGGTAACCATAATGTTTGTTGTACGCCAGAGGCTAGTACATAGAACTTTCCAATAAAACCAGCGGTTAGAGGAATACCTGCTAAAGAAAGGAGTGCAAAGGCTAGAACAGTTGCCATAACCGGATTTCTCCAAAATAATCCTCTATAGAATTCTAAGTCTTCTGCATCCCGTTGTCGATTAGATAAGAGCGTTATAACGCCAAAAGCAGCAAGAATAGTAATTGAATAAGCCAATAGATAAAAAACTGCAGCTTCTACACCGGCCTCATTGCCCGGCAAAAAAGCAACAAGCAGATAGCCCAGATGAGCAATAGAGGAGTAGGCTAAGAGGCGTTTAATATTATTCTGCAAAAGTGCCAGTATATTACCACTGATCATGGTAATAACAGCAATTACTATAAATATCAACTGAGCTAAAGAAAATGTTTGTAGTGATACGGCTAGTCCAAAACGAAGCAATACGGCAAACACGCCAATTTTGGAAACTGTTGCAATAAAAGCTGTAACTGGAGCTGGTGCCCCCTGGTAAACATCTGCAGCCCATAAATGAAATGGAACCAGTGCTAATTTAAAACCAATGGCTACTACCATCAACCCAATACCTGTTATAAATAAGCCAGAAGTAGGCTGAGTAGCTAAATGATGTGCTATGTTGCTAAAATACATGCTACCTGTTTCCATATAGATCAACGCCATACCAAATAAAAGAAAAGCTGATGATAGTGCTGCCAATACCAGGTACTTCATACCGGCCTCAATCGCATTATTTCGATTACGCAAATAAGCTATTAACGCGTAAAGACTTACGCTTAATATTTCCAATCCAATAAAGAATGAAATAAAATGCTGGCTGATGGTTAGTATAGCTGATCCTAATGTACTTAGGAACAAAAGAATGTAATATTCCTTAGGGTTCTCTTCACGTTCTTCAAAGTAGATATATGAAAGCAACCCGATAGCGAGTACGGAAAGAACAATCAAACCTGTAAATAGGGCAGCAAAGCCATCTACAATAAATAATGGATCTAGTTTTACAGGGAGCAAGTCTCGCACATACCACATTGTAAAAATTACCAGGCACATCATTACAAAGCCTGTTATTTGTATAACTGTATGGCTCTGTTTAAAAGCAATTAATAGAATTACTATAATGGAAGCTGCTGCAAGCAACGTAAAGGGTAATAAAGCATAAAATTGGACTTCATTCATAGCAAAACATTTATTTATGAATGTTTAAGATGATTGTCAATTTATTACTACAGACTCGCCACTACTGACAAATTGTAGTACAACATTTCTCGTCATATCAAATACTAGTTGCGGATATAAGCCAAGTAAAACAATCGCAATTGTTAAAGAGGAAAGTATAATGATCTCTCTTATGGACAGATCATTAATATGCCGCTCACTGATATTTGTACCTAAGAATACTTTTTGCATTAAGCGCAAGGAGTACAAAGCAGAAAATACCAAGCCTAGCGTAGCAATGATCGTAAGTGGGACATTGACTGTAAAGGCACTCATTAAAATGAGGAATTCAGCTATGAAGTTTCCTAATGCGGGTAAACCTAAAGAGGCCATAGTAAAGATCATCGCTATACTTCCCATAGCTGGCATGGAAGTCCAAAGTCCTCCCATCTGGCCAATATCTCTTGTGTGAAGCCGCTCTTTTATCATTCCTGCTAATAAGAAAAGCGCGCCTGTACTAATACCATGGGTGATCATTTGCATAATCACTCCCTGCATGGCCATTTCCCGAAAAGCAAAAATGCCTACTAGAACAAAGCCCATATGGCTTACTGAAGTGTATGCGATCAGCCGCTTTATATCTGTTTGTGCAAATGCCAGCATAGCTCCATATACAATGCCGACTACTCCCAGAAACATGGCCAACCAGGCTACTTCTATAGATGCTTGAGGGAAAAAAGGAAGTACAAACCGGATGATACCATACGCTCCTGTTTTAAGTAATAGTCCAGCCAAGATCAAACTGCCTGCTGTTGGTGCTTCACTATGTGCATCTGGCAACCAATTGTGAAAGGGTACCATTGGTAGTTTGATGACAAAAGCTATCATAAATCCCAATAGAAGCCATCGGGCTGTAGATGGCCTTATTGAAGTAGTTAGTAAACTTTCATAATCAAATGAGTAAATCCCAGTTTGTGCTCCATGCATAAAGTATAAAGCAAGTATTGCTACCAACATTAATAAACCACCGACCTGTGTAAAAATGAAAAATTTAAAAGCAGCATAGCGTCGGTTATTATCTCCCCAAAGGGAAATCAAAAAATACATAGGTATTAGCATGATCTCCCAGAAGAAATAAAACAGGAATAGATCAAGTGCCATAAAGACGCCACAAATGCCAGCTAATGTCCAGAGGAGATTGAAAAAGTAAAAGCCGACTCTTTGTTGTATTTCGTTCCAGGAACATAAAACAGCCAAACTTCCTAAGAAAAAAGTTAAGAGTAACAATACAAGACTTAGGCCGTCAATGGCTAAATGAAATCCAATACCAAATGTAGGAATCCAGCTGGCTTGATAATTCACCAGCCACGTGTTTGCATTTATAGGAAGATCAGGTTTATATATCCATAAACTACACCCCAGAACAAGGCATGTGAGAACACTTACCAATGCAATCCATTTAACCAAATCTGGCGCCCAACGATCAAACAGCCAGCAAAGGATGCCTCCTAAGAGCAAGGTTGTTATTATCATTATTAATATCATAGCAAAAGCTGTAAGGTTAAAATGAATAAAATACCGAACAGTACGCCAGCCAGGTACCAACGTAAGGAACCATTCTGTGTGGTAGAGATTAATTGATTCATCCAACGACTACCAGAGGCAATTCCTTTATTTATTTGATCAAACAGATCGGATTTATTGATGCTTGTGAGGAATAAAAAAGGGCGTACAAAAAGCCAATTGTAAAAATGATCAAATCGCCATCCATCCAATAAAAAGCTGCGGAGACTCTCCATTCCCTGTGACTGCTTCCATCTTTCCACTATTGAAAGGTTTCGGTAGTAAAGCAGATAGCCAATGTAAACGCCACTTAAAGTTGCTAGAATAGCAATGAGTTGGACAATAGCTTCTGGAATTGCAGTTTCGTTTACTATAGTTGCCGGTAGGGTGTTTTGTACAAAATTTGAAAACAAAGTCAAATGGATCATATTATGTGGCCATTCAATAAAACCTGCAGTAAGACTTAGTATTGCAAGAATCAGAAGCGGTATGGTCATTAATCCATTAGGTGGTGCGCCAATGTGCGTTTTAGGCTCACCCCAGAAAACAACCAATATGAGGCGTGTCGTATAAAAAGCTGTAATGAGCGCGCCACTTAAAGCGATTAGCCATAGCAGGGGATTGCCATTGTTGGCCGTCAAGGAATACCAAAGAATCTGGTCTTTACTAAAAAAGCCTGAGGTTATAAATGGCAAGGCCGCCAAAGCTGCTGCACCTGCAAGGAACGTCCAAAACACCAGGGGGAGCCTTGTACGTAAACCACCCATTCTGAAAATATTGTGTTCATGATGTAGTGTTTCGATAATTGCCCCAGCAGCTAAGAATAGAAGGGCTTTGAAAAAGGCATGTGTAAAAAAGTGAAAGATAGCTGCACCCCATGCGCCTACACCTAATGCCAGGAACATATAACCTATCTGACTCATAGTGGAATATGCCAGAATGCGCTTAATATCTGTTTGTACCATTGCACTACAACCAGCAACCAATAAAGTAAGAGCGCCAATTACAGCGGTAATATTCATGGCTATTGGAGCTAGTTGAAAAACAATATGCATGCGAGCAATAAGATAAACACCTGCTGTTACCATGGTTGCGGCATGAATCAATGCACTTACTGGCGATGGGCCAGCCATGGCATCTGGAAGCCAGGTTTGCAATGGTAGTTGTGCTGATTTTCCAATACCACCTGCCAATAGAAGTAATGCTATAGCTGTGATTGTTGGTGAACCAATATTGAAATGCATCGGAGCAGAAGCTGCTATCTGTTGTATATCTAAAGTGCCTAGTTCCTGGAATATTAAAAATAGACCAATTGCCATGGCTGTATCCCCGATGCGTGTAAGGTAGAAAGCTTTGTTTGCTGCTCTATTATTGGCGGGTGTCTCATACCAGAAGCCAATTAATAAGTAACTGCATAACCCTACACCTTCCCATCCTAAATACAGCAACAAAAGATTATCTGCTAATACTAGTATCAGCATGGAGCAGACAAATAAATTCATGGAAGCAAAGAAGCGGGCATAGTCTCTGTCGTGTTGCATAAAAGCAGCCGAATAGAGATGAATTAATGCCCCTACAAATGTGATTACGAAAACAAAAGTTAATGACAAAGAGTCGAGTCGCAAGGTAATAGTGCTGGAGAAGCTGGATGTATTAAACCAATGCCATAATGTTTGAGTGTAAGCACCATTGGGAGGCGGAGATTGTAAATACTGAATCCATAAAACAATGGTAAGCAAGGCTGCAATACTTATTGTTCCTGTACCTATTATGGCAATCATTGTTCTAGACAAATAGCGTCCCGCAAGAAACAGGATAAAGAATCCCAAAAAAGGTAACAACGGAATAAATGCCAGAAAGTTGTACATACAACGTGCTTTATAGTGTAAGACGGCTTTGTGTTGACTACTCCTTTTAACTCTTAAATAGTAACTGGTTCGTCTCTTAAAGCTGTCAATTGATCTACATCCAAGGTTTTATGCTGGTGATAGGCTTGCATTATTAATGCTAGGCCTACTGAAACCTCCGAAGCAGCCATAGCTAGTATAAAAAGAAACATTATTTGGCCATCCGGTTGTCCCCATTTAGCACCGGCTGCTATAAATGCCATACCAGCAGCATTCAGCATGATCTCTAAAGAGACCAGGATAAAAATGATATTCTTTCTGGTAAGAACACCAACAAGTCCCAGGATAAAAAGAATAGCTGCCACAATTAAAATGGCTTGCGCTGTGATTGGCATATTCATTAGTTTTTTATCAGAAGTTCATAAGTTTTAGTTCAATAGGGTTTGAATTCTATTAAAATCTTTCTACTTACTTCTAACGACCACGCTTACTATTTTCATTAGCTATTGGCATTTGCGTTGATGACTCTTTATCAAGAATAACAATGGACTTTGCATTATTTGCTGGTTTTTCCATAGTTCCTTCATTTTGTAAAAAGCGGTGCAAATGCTTTTTAGAGTGTTTGCCAATATGAGCTGCGCCAACAATTCCTGCCATCAATAAAAAACCAGCTAACTCAACTGCTATAATGTATTCGCGATAAAGCGATAACGAAACCTGGCGGGCATCAACAACTGTTATATTCATAGAAGCTGGGCTTGCCTTTAACAAAAGCGCCCCTAACTCTGCGAGGAGTATTAAGGCTAGTATAGATGGACCTGCCCAAACTTTTGGTTGTAACCATTGTTTTTCCTGTTTTGCTGTCTCTTTTCCAAGATTTAGCATCATTACCACGAATATTAACAGCACAACAATAGCTCCTGCATATAAAATGACTTCCAACGCAGCAATAAAAGGGGCTCCTAACGATAAAAAGATCATTGATACAGCCATGAAAGAAACAACCAGGTACAAAAGCGCATGAATAGGCTGATGGCGTGTAATAACCATTAATGTAGCCAATACTGCAATAAAGGATGATATGTAGAAAAGCAAAGACATGATCAATGTGGGTGAGTGGTGAGTGGTGAGTGGTGAGTTTTATTCCGCATATTTACAAGTGTCTGTAAGTGGTTTAAAATATATTCTGAATCTTAGGGTAATAAACTATGCGTATCAACTGGAGTTTCTTCCTGTTCCCCTTGACCTTTTGCTTTTACTCCGGCTTCCATGCCTGCCACCCGATAAAAATTATAACCAGGATACTTTCCTTCACTATTTATCAATAGATCTTCCTTTTCAAAAACCAGGTTTTGTCTTTTGTACTCCGCCATTTCAAAGTCAGGGATCAACTGAATTGCGTATGTTGGACAAGCCTCTTCACAGTAACCACAAAAAATGCAACGGGAAAAATTAATACGGAAGAACTCTGGATATCGTCTTCCATTTTCATCTTCAGTAGCCTGCAAGGCAATGCAATCTACTGGGCAGGCTGCTGCACAGAGATAACAACCCACACAGCGTTCACCGCCGTCCGGATCTTTCGTTAAAACTATACGACCTCTCCAACGTGGATGTAGTTCTACTTTTTTTTCAGGATACTCTATAGTGGCCTTCTTTTTAAAAATGTGTAAGAAGGTTAACCATATTGTCCGGACGTGACTAATCATACTTGTTGTTTTTAATAATTAGTACATAGTTCTAATCAACAAAAAACTAGTGATCTCTCAGCCAAAGTGCTATTCCTCCAGTAACTAGTAAATTCAATAAAACCAATGGCAGCAATACTTTCCAGCCATATTCCATCAATTGATCATAGCGGGGACGGGGTAGGGAAGCTCTCAATAGGATAAAGAAGAGAATAAAAGCAAATGTTTTTAAAAAGAACCAAACCCATGGTGGTAGGAATGCAGGACCAAGCCAACCTCCAAAAAATAAGGTAGTCATCATTGCCGATATAAGTGTAATACCCAAGTATTCACCAATAAAGAACATTCCGAACTTCATTCCTGAATATTCAGCATGGTAACCGGCTATTAATTCGCTTTCTGCTTCTGGTATATCAAATGGTAGGCGATGGGTTTCTGCTATTCCTGCGATCAGGAAAATAACCGCAGCTACAGGTTGTTTAACAATAAACCACATATCCTGTTGGGCTGCAACAATATCGCTTAATTTAAAAGAACCTGTTAACATGACTACACCCATTAAGCTTAGTCCCATGAAGACCTCATAAGCTATCATTTGTGAAGCACCTCTCAAGGCGCCCAACAAGGAATATTTATTATTAGAGGCCCAACCGCCTAGTATAATGCTAAATACACCTAGTGAAGACATGGCTAAAAAAAACAGTATGCCAATATTCAAATCCGCTACAACAATATTAGGCGCAAAAGGAATAATAACGAAACTCATTAATACACTTGCTACTACTATAGCAGGTGCTGTAATAAATACCCACTTATCTGCGAAAGGAGGGATCCAATCTTCTTTAAAAAAGAGTTTTAGCGTATCTGCCAAAACAATTAGTATCCCAAAAGGTCCAGCACGGTTAGGACCAAGCCTTTCTTGCCATAAAGCCAGCATCCTGCGCTCTACCCATATTAACCCTGCCGCAATATTTAGCAGAACAAATAAAACGCCTAATACAATCCAAACATGTTGCATGGTAGTCATGGCTATAGCTATTTATCAGATGAATCTCTTCACTTTTCTTCTACTTTTTCAATTTTTGACCAGTTGCCCCAACTCAAAGCACCTCTATCCTTTAAACCAGCACTTACTAATACTAACCCATTACTTAAATGGTTATTTATTTTTACTGGAAATGAATATTCATTTCCTTCCGTTAAAAGTTTAATCCAGCCACCTTCTTTGATACTCAATTGTTCAGCATCATGTACTGAAATGCTAACAAAAGGCTCAGGAGAAAGTGATGCAAGTGCTTTTGTATAGCTGCTTAATTCTCCTGAACCAAGTACGTGGTATTGAGGCAATAGCAACCATTTCTCACTTCTTGCTTTAAAAGCTTCCGGTATATCTTTAAATAAAATTGACTTCTGCTCTTTTTTGCCATTTAAGAGTCGAATACCAGGGTCTCCACCACGTAAACTACCACCAGGCTCCTCCTGGTACTTTAATACTGATTGTACAGAGTTCCATCCAGGTGACCAAAAAAACGGTATTAATGGTGATGGGGGATAGCCTTTTAATCCCTCCATTGTAAAAGAGAGGGGTGAGTCATTGTCTTGTAAAGGCTTAGGCTCACTTACTTGTATATTCGCACGCATAGCTGTTCGGCCACTATATCGATGTGGCTGCCTGGGAATGCGCTCTCCATGAATAGTAAAATTATGCGATGGAGCTACTTTTGTTAATCCTTTGAATTGTGGTAACGCCGCTTCCAGCTGTTCTTCAAACCGGTCCAAATAAATATGCTTGCCATTACTTGTACCGTTTTTTATCAATAACATTTCACTCAGCCATCTCCAGCTTTCCTTTATGAAAGGATTATCTGGCATGAAAACCTGATAGAACCTTTGTGCCCGACCTTCATAATTAATGAGTGTTCCATCAGCTTCAGCAAATGTGGCCGCGGGAATTAGTATATCCGCTTTTTCGGTTGTTCTATTGTGCAGGTGATCTATTACGATCACCTTTCCACTTAACTTGAAAAGTTCATCTGCAATAGGGGCGTTAGTAGAATGGTACAAGTCATTTTCTAAAATGACTACTGTGGTTTCTTCTTGTCGCTTGAGTCTAGAAATAGCCTCTTGTAGGAAAGGTGCTTGCATCATGGTTAATCCCACACTATTGCACTCTTGCATTATATAGGCAAGTTTGGCTTTTCTCTCTGGGGAATTTAATGTGGCAGCAATATCAAATGCTGCTTTAACAATCCCTTCGTTAAAGCATGTAATGCCACTAATAATAACAGGATGTTGTGCCTGGCGTAAAGCATGGGCAATACTGGCAACCTTTTGGGTAAGCTCTTCGCTTAAGTTTGAAACTGAAGGCAATGAGTCATTTAATTCATGAGCAATTGCAAAGCCTAATCGGGCGATATCATCTGGCGCAGCATAACAGGTTTCTGTTGTTATTTCATCTAATGGACTACCTGCTATGGTTATATTGGCCAGAAACCCATTTGATTCCTGCACTTGTTCTTTAATAGCTGCATCATTCCATAATGGTAAATGACCTTTTTGAGAAACTTGAAGTGCAGCTGTTTTTTTAACAGCCTGCCGAACGGCTAATGCCATCATAGGTGCCGTATTCCAAATGTCTTCACCTAATATCAATACGGCATCAGCGCTTTCAATCTCTTTTAAAGAGGCCGTTTGAACCTCACCAAAATTTAAAAGCTGCAAAACTTTGCGATTTAAATAAGCTTCATCTTCTGAAACACCTTGATAAAAATTATCACTGCCTACCAATTGACGAAGTGCAAAGTTGCTTTCTAAAGAAGCTCTTGGTGACCCAATTCCAATAATATTAGTGTTGGAAAGTGTTGTTCTAAGCTGAATGCTTAATTCGGCATCGCTTACCGCTTCATTTCTTTGATGGCGAATTAAGGGACGTTGTACCCTGTTTTCACTATTTACAAACTCGTAACCAAAACGTCCTCGGTCACACAAGAAATAACCATTTACTTCTCCATTATACCGGTTTACAACACATCTTACTTCTCCGTAGCGTTCGCCTGCAATTGTATTACAGCCAACACTGCAGTGGTGGCAAATGGATGGAGACATGGTTAGGTCCCATTTCCGGGTGTAGTGTTCTTTTAGTGTTTTATCGGTAAATACTCCTGTTGGACAAACCTCTGCTAGGTTTCCACTAAATGGGCTTTCTAAAACGCCATCTTTTTCTCTACCAAAATAAACATGATTATGGGCAGAAAATACATTCAAATCATTTCCACCTGCATAATCGTGGTAGTAGCGAACACAGCGATAGCACTGAATGCACCGGTTCATTTCATGATGGATCAATGGGCCGAGGTATTGATTACGATAGGTGCGTTTTTTAAACTCGTAACGCCTGTAATCATGGCCCGTCATAACAGTCATATCCTGCAGATGACAACTGCCACCTTCATCACAAACCGGACAATCGTGTGGGTGATTGGTCATTAGCCATTCAATGACTTGCTCTCGGAAAGCTTCTGCTGTTGGGTCAGATATAGACAAGTATTGTCCTTCCTTTACTTCCTCCATGCAGCTCATTATCAGTCGCCCTTGTGTATCTGAGCTGTCTTTAAATACTTTAACAGCACATTGCCGACATGCACCTACACTTCCCATTGCCGGGTGCCAACAGAAATAGGGCAGATTAAAGCCAAGCGTCAGGCAGGCCTCTAAAAGTGTTTTACCTGCTTTAACGTTATACGGAACCTTATCAATGTAAATAGTAGGCATGTCTATATAAATGATGGTTATTCATTTTCATAGAGCCTGGGTTACCGGTTATTGCAAGAGATTCGATTTTCCTATTGCTTTCAAAACACTTTTTCCTGGTCGTCTATCTGTGCCATTACTTTATCTAAATCCATTAAGCTCCACTGTTCTATGATCTTGCCATTTCTTAATCTAGAGATGTCAATAATATCTATAAGAACTTCTTTGTTTGTTGCTGCCATATCTAGAAAGTTGCCTTTATGTGTAGCATGAATGGATTTATGTGTAACTACTTTATCTCCTTCTGCTATCTGGTCATAAATTTCAATTTTTATATCCGGGAATGCTTTTCGTAGGAAGAAATTGAAAAAATAAAGAACACCATCTGGTCCTCTTCCGACATCAATTGGATAGGAGTGATTTATAAAGTCTGGATCTATAAGTTCATACAATGTTTGAATATTAT